>JALSSX010000029.1 GCA_026984055.1 Sedimenticola sp.
ACGCTGGGGCATATCCCCGGCGCGGTTGGGGTGCAACGCATCAAGGATCTCGGCGACAACATGGCCAATCCACTTATGCGCTTCCCTAGCCGGGAGGCGTTTCAGAAGATCCTGCGCGCTTGGGGGGTCAACAACGACTCGACAGTGGTGATCTACGACGACTCGTCCAGCGTGTTGGCTTCCCGCGTGTTCTTCCTGCTGAAGCTCTATGGTTTCGACATGAACCGCGTCAAGGTGCTCGATGGTGGTAGCATCGAATGGACCGCGTTCGAGGAGATGAGCAAACAGCCCGCGCATCCCAAGCTTGGCAATGTCACCCTGAAGCCAGCGGATAAGCGGATGTATATCGAATGGACGGCGGTCTACGAGGATGTCGTATCGCGTCGTGATCCCCGAATCGTCCTCCTGGATGCCCGCCCAAAAGATATGTATACCGGCAAGGTTATCGAACACGCCAGCAGGGGCGGACATATCCCCGGTGCGATCAACATCCCCAGCCTGGACGGCACCGATGGCCAGAAATGGATATCGGAATCCGCCCTGGCGGCGATGTATGCCAGCATCCCGAAGGAAAAAACACTCTATGTCTATTGCGATGATGGCTTTCGCATGAGCCTGGCCTATCTGCAACTCACCAGCCTGGGCTATCGGGATGTTCGCCTCTACAATGGTGGTTGGTCTCATTGGGGTAATCGCCCACCGTTACCCGCCGTGCAAGGCGATAAGCCATATAGCGGCGATTTCGACCTGTGACAAAACTCAGGTGGAGTCGTTTGATTCGTCCGTAAAGCACCGGAAGAATCGAAATGAATGAGAGGTCACTACTCGGCTGGTGGCGGAAATAGCTCTGCGGGCGCTTCGGTTACCGCTGAAATGCGTCAGATCAATGAGCCAGCAATGAAAGTCAATGTTTTTGTTCGCATAGATACCTCTTGCGTTGTTAAAATCCGATTGGAATAAGTATTGTACTCGATAATGCCATAGGTATCTGCCTGTGGGATTGACCTCAGCATCATCCCGGATGAACCAAGGGTAATCTTTCAAGGTCCCGGGTATTTCAATCCCCATTATAAAAGTTATCGATTATGCAGCATCGAGCACAAGGCCCAACGATATTTCTGGGTACGGAAATTTGGTGCGCATCGATGTGAGTTTAGTGGCAGCAGTGCTTGTGTGCCCCGAGCCTAACAGGCCGGTGAGAAATCCGGGTTAGCCGCGTTGATCATTGGAGCAATAAAGAGTTATAACCAAATTTTGTGTTTGAGCAGTTGAGAGAAAGCAGCGTATCGGGTTGATTGTTATTGAGAGACAATAGGCCTGTTGACACGAAAGCAATGGGCTGAGACGTTTTTTCTGTCCAGCGGCGTTATCATTCGCTCATGTCGCCTCACGACACATTGCTCAGCCGTTGTACCGTAGGGTGCGTTTTACCACGGCGAGCTGCCGCCGGCTGACTTCCAGTCGCTCGTCGACACCTTCTAGTGATACCGCGCACTGACCCGAGGCCAGCTTGGCGACGCCGCGTAGATAGTCCACGTTGATCAGGGCGTTCCGGTGGATGCGCAGTGTGCGCTCGGGATAGCGGTTCTCCAATTCCTTCAGGGTGTCTTCCAGTACCAGTTCTCCCTCGCGATGGTAGGCGATGACGTATTTGCTTTCTGCCTTGAAGTAGATGACATCGGCGAGGCGCACGCGTTTCACGCCGCCCATCCAGGAGGCGCTTATCCAGGGTTCTTCGTGCCGATCTCCAAGATTGTTGAGTTGCGCCCGGGTCAGCGCGGTGGCGTTTGCCAGAGCGGTGGCGAGGCGTTCCTCGCGGATCGGCTTTAACAGATAGGCGATGGCATTGGCGTCGAAGGCTTGCAGGGCGTGTTCGTCATAGGCGGTACAGAAGATCACCGCCGGGCGCGGATTTTCCTGGGTGAGTCGCCGGGCGGTCTCGATGCCGTCCATGCCGGGCATGCGGATGTCGAGCAACACCACATCTGCGCCGCTTTTATGATAGTGCCGTAGCAGGCTGTCGCCGTCGGCGGCCTCGCCGGCGATATCGATCTCCGGGTCGATCCGTTGCAGCAGGCGACGCAGTTGCGCACGCGCTGGCTGTTCGTCATCGGCGATGAGTATCTTCATCATGACCTCCAGGGGTGCGGAAACACCACGCGTAGTTGATAGCCGCCATCCACTTCGGTGGCGCGCAGCACGGCTTCGTCCCCGAACAGCCCGGCAAGACGCTGGCGCACGTTGTCCAGCGCTACCTGGTTGCCTTCGCGTGTCGAGCCGTCGGCCGGTAGCGGGTTGTGAATGGCAATGTTGATGCGGCGGCGACGATAGCGCACCACGATGCGCACCGTGCCGCCTTCCGGCGCCGGTTCTATGCCGTGATAGATGGCGTTTTCCAGCAGCGGTTGCAACAGCAGCTTGGGCATTTGTACATTGTTCGGCAGATGATCGATATCCCATTCCACGCGCAAGCGCTTGCCAAGGCGCTGTTGTTCGATGCGTAGATAGCCGCGCGCTAGATCCAGTTCCCTGTGCAATGTCGAGACGGTCGCCGAATCGGCCAGGCTGGCGCGGAACAGGTCGGCCAGGTCGAGCACGGTCTGTTCCGCTCTGTCGGCATCGGTTTGAGTCAAGGCGGCGATGGTGTTCATGCTGTTGAACAGGAAGTGCGGGCGGATGCGTGATTGTAGCGCTTGCATGCGTGCGCGGTTTTCCGCCTGGATCTGATTGCGCCATTGCCCCTGTACGTACAGATAGCGTAGCAGCAAGGCGCTGACGATCAGGGCGATGCCGACGGTAGACGACAGCAGGTGCCAATGCGCGTCCAG
This sequence comes from Sedimenticola sp., assembly GCA_026984055.1. Classification (GTDB taxonomy): domain Bacteria; phylum Pseudomonadota; class Gammaproteobacteria; order Chromatiales; family Chromatiaceae; genus JALSSX01. The sequence goes on from JALSSX010000029.1 coordinate 2,829, forward strand.
ATCGTGCGGGCGGCGATCTCGCCACAACAGCCGCCAAGTGCCTTCGGCGATCAGTGCTGCAACGCCGCCGAGCAAAAGCCAGGCGGCCATTGCCGCCATGGCATTGGGGAGCTTGTGCAACGGCTTTCTCAGCAGACACAGCAGCATCGCGCCGGATACTGCGATCCATTGCACCAGCATCGAGCGCAACGCCAGGGCCTGGAGGAAACCGCTAGACGCGCTGGCGGCGGCCAATGTCAGCATCACGGCCAGCAACTCGGCGGACAATACGATGCCCAATAACAGTCTCACTGAACAGAAATCGGGCAAAAAGCTTTTCTTTTCCTCGGACATGGTTCGCTATAATCAGCCTTCCCTACCACCAATACAATTCAAAGAGTACCTGCGATGAGCGACAAGAAACTTTGGTCCGGCCGCTTCAACGAGCCAACCGACGCATTCGTCGAGGCATTTACCGCGTCGGTTGATTTCGACAGGCGCATGTACCGTCAGGACATCGCCGGCTCCATCGCTCACGCAACCATGCTCGCGCGACAGGCTATCCTCGACGAGGACGAGCGCGACGCCATCATCGACGGCTTGCAACAGATTCGCGACGACATCGAGCAAGACCGCTTCGAATGGTCGGTCGAACTGGAAGACGTACACATGAACATCGAGGCGGCGCTCACCCAGCGTATCGGCGATGCTGGCAAGAAGTTGCACACTGGCCGTTCGCGTAATGATCAGGTCGCGACCGACATCCGGCTCTATCTGCGCGATGCGCTTCAAGAGATACTCGACGAACTGCGTCGCCTGCAATACGCCCTGCTGGATCTGGCTGAGGCCGAGGCCGAAACCATCCTGCCCGGCTTCACCCATTTACAAACCGCCCAACCGATCACCTTCGGTCATCACCTGATGGCTTGGTTCGAGATGCTGGACCGCGACGCCGAACGCCTGTCGGACTGCCGCAGCCGCATGAACCGCATGCCCCTGGGCGCCGCCGCCCTGGCCGGCACCACCTTTCCGATCGACCGCGAATACACCGCCGAGCTGCTCGGCTTCGATGCACCCTGCGCGAACTCGTTGGACGCGGTGTCCGACCGGGATTTCGCCATCGAATTCAGCAGTGCCGCCGCATTGCTGATGATGCACTTGTCGCGCTTCTCCGAGGAGATCGTCGTCTGGTCATCGGCGCAGTTCGGCTTTATTACCCTGTCCGACAGCTTCTGCACCGGGTCGTCAATCATGCCACAGAAGAAGAATCCCGACGTACCCGAACTGATCCGTGGCAAGACCGGCCGCGTCTATGGCCATCTGTTCAGCCTGCTGACCCTGATGAAGGCCCAGCCGCTCGCCTATAACAAGGACAACCAAGAAGATAAAGAGCCGCTGTTCGATACCATCGACAACCTGAAAGGCTCGCTGAAGGTGTTCGCCGACATGATCCCGGCGATCACGCCGCAACGCGAGGCGATGCGCGACGCCGCGATGAAGGGCTTCGCCACTGCCACCGATCTGGCCGACTACCTAGTGCGCAAGGGCCTGCCGTTTCGCGATGCCCATGAGGTCGTCGGCAAGGCGGTTGCCCTTGGCGTCGAGCAGAAGCGCGACCTGTCCGAGATGAGCCTGGACGAGCTGCGCGGCTTCTCGCCATTGATCGGCGCCGATGTGTTCGACATCCTGACCCTGGAAGGCTCGGTTGCCGCGCGCGATCACATCGGCGGCACCGCGCCGCACCAGGTCCGCTTGGCGATAGGCCGTGCGCGGCAGCGCCTACCCTGACAGGTGAAGGGAAATCTTGATCGGCCTCAAAGCCTCGCCAGCGGCGAGCGCCGTAGAATGGACGCTTTCGCCATGAGGAAAGCCAGCATGTCCGATTTCCCCAACCCCGTACTGGCCATTGAGGACATTCCTCCGGTCGCGGTCGAATCGATGAACGCCACCCATAGGGAAGAAGTCGAACTGATCAACCGCCTCGGTAAACTGTTGCGCGCAGCCACCGATGGCGCGCCGGACGATGCCGCGATCAGCGAGCAACTGAAAACCTGGCTGGAACACACCCGCCGACATTTCGAGCGCGAAAACCGCCTGATGCAAGAATACGGCTTCCCGCCTTACGCAGTACATGCCGCCGAGCACGCCAACGTACTGACTGAACTGGAGGCGCTGCGCAATCTGTGGGAGCAGAATCACGATCCCGAACCCCTGGCACGCTATGTCTTCGACCGCTGGCCCGCTTGGTTCGATATGCATGTCAACAGCATGGACAGGGTGACGGCGCGGTTTCTCAGCCAGTTCATTTCCTGAATGGCGGCACGCGCGACAGCCTGTTATCGTAGCGGCTTCCAACAGCCTTCGGGAAAGCCATAATGAAAGTCGCCTACATCTTCTCCACCCAGGGGCATTCCGTCTCTTTCAAGCTCGGCAAGATGATCCTGCCGCAGCTCGAAGCCGATGCGCACGGCGTCGAGGTGGTCGGCATGTTCTTCTTCGAAGACAACAACTACGTATTGGTGAAAGACAATCCAATCGGCGAACGTCTGGCAAAGTTCGCCCGGGAGAAGGGCATGCTGCTGATGGGCTGCGACCAATGCTGCGACGAGCGCCAGATCACCGGCGAACTGGTCGGCGGCGCCGTCGTCGGCTGTTTTCCCGACCTCTACGCCGCCCTGTCCGGCAACATGCCGGACCAAGTGATCACGCTGTAACCCCATGCGTATCGGTATTCCTCGCGAGATCAAGGCGCAAGAGACCCGCGTTGGCCTGATGCCCAATGCCGTGCATGCGCTGAGCACCGCCGGCCATGCAGTACGCGTTCAGGCCAGCGCTGGCACACAGGCCGGTTTCAACGACGCCGACTACATCGCCGCCGGCGCCACCATCGTGGATACCGCCGACGATGCCTGGGACGCCGATCTGGTGGTCAAGGTCAAGGAGCCGCAAATAGCGGAGTACCCGCAACTGCGCGCCGGCCTGATCCTGTTCACCTACCTGCATCTGGCGGCGACGCCGGAGCTCACCCGGGTCTTGCTCGACAGCGGCATCACCGCCATTGCCTACGAAACCGTTACCGACCGCCACGGTCGGTTACCGCTGCTGACACCGATGAGCGAGGTCGCCGGACGCATCGCCACCCAGGCCGGCGCGCATGCCCTGCGCAACATCGCTGGCGGCCGGGGCGTGCTGCTCGGCGGTGTGCCCGGCGTCGAACCCGGTCGCGTGATGGTGCTCGGCGGCGGCGTGGTCGGGCTGAATGCCGCGCGCATCGCGCTGGGCATGGGCGCGGATACCACCCTACTCGACATCGATCCCGACCGCTTACGGGTGCTCGATGAACAATTCGGACCCGCGTTGAAGACCCGTTATGCCGACCCGAAAAGCCTTGACGAGCTGGCGATCCGGGCCGACCTGCTGGTCGGCGCGGTCCTCGTTCCCGGGCACAGCGCACCAAAACTGATCCGGCGCGCAACCGTCGAACACATGCGTCCCGGCGCGGTAATCGTCGATGTTGCCATCGACCAAGGCGGCTGCATCGAAACCTCTCGGCCGACCACCCACGCCGAACCAACCTACATCGAAGCCGGCGTGGTGCACTACGCCGTCGCCAATATCCCCGCCGCCTGTGGTCGCACCGCGACCCAGGCGCTCGGTAACGCCACCCTGCCGTATGTACAGAAACTCGCCGATTGCGGCATCATCGCCGCGGCGCGTGACGATCCCGGCCTGTTACACGGCTTGAATATACATCGCGGACACCTGACACATCCGGCCGTCGCCGACTCGCTGGGCCTTGAACTCGCGCCGGCGGAGCAGGCGCTGTCCCGTTGATGCGCGGCATGGTTATCCGCCATCAAACATCGGGATATGGCGCGCCCGCCATCGCGCTGCCGACATGGCGCGAAAAAGCGCCAGAGCATCCCCGCGACGACGAGTAACATTGCCACGGAGCTTCAGCGCGCGATCATTCCGACGCTTGACTGGCCGTGGCGATATAATGTCCGGCTCCGTCAACCCTGTTCTTGGAGAAAACCGCATGCATTTCAGATTCCTTGGCGCCGGCCTGTTGTTACTTGCCGCCAGCAACCTGCAAGCCGGACATCCGCCATGGCCGTTGGAGATCATCGAGCGCTTCGACAGCGCCAAGATCGTCGTCTACGCCAAGGAAGACGACATCGCCGCCTCGCCCGAATGGCGACCCGCCGATGGCGCGCCACCATTCACCCTGGCCGATCTGCTGAAAACCGTCGCCGCCTGGCAAGCCAAGCTGCCAGCCATGGCCGGCTCCACCATCCACACCATCGAACTGAAGCCGATCGCGCACCACGAACAACAGAACCGCTGGTACTATCTGGTGCGCTTGAAAGATAAACCCGGCGCGCGCCATCCAATCCACTACGTCGGCATATTGCTCAGTGGCAAGGTATTACCGGTGATCCAGGAGCCAGCGGCGATCAAATAGCCCCGCGGCCCCATGACGACCGGATGGAGCCGGACTCGAACAGATCGGTTCAACCCGGTTCCGCCATTTTCGATGACTGCAAGTCATTGAAAATGAAGGAACCGTGAAGTCGCATTTTCCGGCTCCGTCGTTGAACAAGGCCATGGAAGGACTTTTTCAACATCCGGGCTAGCCCGGATTTCTCAACGGTTCACGCGCTGACTCTTGACATTCAGCCGCAGGCATGGATCAGCGCCGCCAGAACTCCGGCATCAGCAGCACCAGTATCGTGAAGATCTCCAGCCGCCCGAGCAGCATCGCGAAGGCAGCGATCAGCTTGCCGCTGTCGCTGACATCGGCAAAGGTGCTGGCGACCCGTCCGAGTCCCGGGCCGAGGTTGTTCATGCTGGTAGCGATCGCCGAGAACGCCGAAACCTGATCCAGTCCGGCATGCATCATCAACAACATCAGCACCACGAACGAGAGGACATATGCGGCAAGAAAGCCCCATACCGCTTCCAGGGTGCGTTCGCGCAATACCCGCCCGCCGAGACGCACCGGGATCAACGCGCGCGGATGGATCAGGCGTTTCACCTCGCGCAGTCCAATCTGCGCCAGCACCATCACGCGCAACACCTTCATGCCGCCAGCGGTGGAACCACCGCAGCCGCCGACGAAGCTGATGAAAATCAGTAGCACTGGCAGGAAGTCCGGCCAGTGCGAGAAATCCACGGTGCCAAATCCAGTGCTGGTGATCACCGACACCACCTCGAACACCGCGTTGCGCAGGCTTGGCGGCATGCTGTGATATTCACCGCTGGTGCGCAGCATCAGGGTGACCAGTACAACGATTGCGATTACGAACAACAGAAAGAAACGCACCTCGACATCTTGAAAGTAGGGCCTGATGCTGTGTTGTCGAAAGGCGAGGAAATGCACACTGAAATTGATCGCGCCGGCCAACATGAAAACCGCCGCGATACCCTCTATCAACGAGCTATGGAACCAGCCCAGCGAGGCGTCGTGGGTCGAGAAGCCGCCGGTCGATACGGTCGATAGACTGTGCGCGATGGCGTCGAACGGGGTCATGCCGGCCAGCCAGTAAGCCAACGCATTGGCGACGGTGATGCCGACATAGATCACCCACAGGGTGCGCGCGGTTTGCGCCAGGCGCGGGGTCAGTTTCTCTTCCTTCATCGGCCCGGGGGCCTCGGCGCGATACAGCTGCATGCCGCCGATGCCGACCAACGGCAGCACTGCGACGGCCAGCACGATCATTCCCATGCCACCGAACCATTGCAGTTGCTGACGGTAGAAGAGCACAGACTTGGGCAGGTCGTCCAAACCGCTGATCACCGTGGCGCCAGTGGTGGTGAACGCCGACACCGCCTCGAACAGCGCATCGACGAAGGACAGGTGGGCGCCGAACAGAAACGGCAGCGCCGCCATCGCGCTGATACCCGCCCAGAAGATCGCGACGATCAGGAAGCCGTCGCGCGTGGCCAGGTCGCCGCTGGCATGGCGACCGAACCAGGCGAAGACCAGGCCGGGTAGCAGGATCACGATCAGCGAGGTCAGAAAATGCTCTACCTCGCCATCGCCATACCACAGCGAAACGGCGATCGGGATCAGCATCGTCAGGCTGAAGGCCATGCAAAAGAAGCCGACGACGCGCAAGATGGCGGCACCGCGCATCAGTCAATCCCGGAAAACGTAATCGAAATGTATAACGGCAACGGCTTCAGACCAATCTCACCGCTGTGCCACTGACACTGACCATCAGCATGCCACCCTGAGAGCCAACTGTTTCATAGTCGATATCGATGCCGATGACCGCGTTCGCTCCGAGTTCTCGCGCTTGCTCGGCGAGTTCATCGAAGGCGATTATGCGGGCTTTTTTCAGTTCGTTCTCATAGGCCGCCGAGCGTCCGCCGACGATGTCACGCACACTGGCGAAGAAATCCTTGAAAATATTCGCGCCGAGAATCGCCTCGCCGGTCACCACGCCACGGTAATCGCAGATGCTCCGGCCCTCTATCGAAGGCGTCGTGGAAAGAATCATGGCTTGTTTTCCCCCAGCCTGGCGTACTCCATGGTCAGCATATCCATGCGATCGAGGATCTTGTCCATCGAGCGAGTCACCAACGACGGCACGAAACGCCCGCCGTCAACGGCCTTGCTCAGGCCGAACAAACGCCACTGGCGCGTCACGTCGTCCAGGCCCTTCGTGATGGCATCGGTATTCTCCTCGGCGTTTGTCAGGCCGCGCAATGCATTCCCGAACGCGACGACAGCGGCGTCGAAGCCCTGCCGGTAGGCCGGCAGATCCAGCCCCCAACTACGCAATACATAGAACTTCGCCATGCGCTGCGACAGCATGCGTTGCCTGCCCGCCAGATTAGTCAGATGGCCGGCGGCCTTGCCGGAACGTTTCTCCAGCAAACCGACGAAACGATCCGCCTCCCGTAACGTCGCCTCGGCGAGCTTATCGACCCCCTGGGCCTTTTCCCGATCAGGCTTGGCGGTCACGACTTTCTTTAAACGGCGCCACAGGCGCTCGATCTTCCTCAGGCTGGCCCTTTCCTCGGCAGTGCCGGCAACGGGTTTCAAGGCATTCAACTGCTTGTCGAACAGAGCGACCGAAGCATCTAGTTGATCATAGGCGCGGCCCACGCTGACGCGTTGGCCTATCAGTGCATAGACCTTGACCATGCGCTGCGTGAGCATGCGCTGACGCCCAGCCTGGTCGATCGCTGTCTCCAGTGAGATTGCCGCAGCCGCCTGGCCACTCGTTGTCGCCAGCAAACAGAGCAGCATGACCGCGATGAGCCCCATCCCGATTTTTCTCATTGATCATCCTCTACAATATTCCGACCGCCGCCAGAACAAAATCATTCGTCGAATTCTATCAGGATGTTGAAAAAGTCCTTCCATGGACTTTTTCAACGACGGAAGTGGAAAATACGATTTCCCGGTTCCTTCATTTTCAATGACTTGCCGTTATCGAAAATGGCGGTACATCCCTGTACCGCACACAGGCCGTTGAAAAATGCCATTTTTTTTCAACGGCCTGCTAAAATAAGGTTTACCAGATCGAGCCTTTCGATACCAGTCCGGGAATTCCATGTATTCAGCCAAGGATTGTACGAAACGCGCCTTGGCCAGCGATGACTCGAAACAATGCCTCCGCTGTCATGACGACCGCCCGTGGCTCGGTAATGTCCAAGGCAGAGCATTGGACATGTTCCCGGCAATTCCAGCATTCTCCATCACCCCGTTGGTGATGCCGAGACCAAGCCGACACGGACGTCTCCACGGCATTCCCACGGGCGAATCACTGGCAATTGGCGACGTACTCTCAAACTCGCGTCACGGCCCCAGATCTCCCTTCGTCAGAACTCAACGTTAGCAATTCATGATATAATTATTGGAATCTACGTTCGTCATTTTTCGAGACTATGCGATGCAACAGGATATCTGGGGATTTCTGAGCCGGTTCTTACCCTTTTTACGCTGGTGGCCAATGGTCAACGCCACTACCCTGAAACGTGATTTCCTCGCCGGATTGACCGGCGCGGTGATCGTCCTGCCGCAGGGCATCGCCTTTGCCACCATCGCCGGTCTGCCGCCGGAATACGGACTCTATACGGCGATGATCACACCGATCATCGCCGCATTGTTCGGCTCGTCGCGACACCTGATCTCGGGTCCGACCACGGCAATCTCCATCGTTATCTTTTCGGCGGTCAGCCATCACGCGACGCCCGGTTCACCTGAGTTCATCAGGCTGGCGTTGACAATGACCTTTCTCGCCGGCGCTTACCAGTTCGGCTTCGGCATCGCGCGCCTCGGCAGCCTGGTCAACTTCGTTTCGCATACCGTGGTGGTCGGCTTCACCGCCGGCGCGGCGATCCTGATCGCAACCAGCCAGATGAAACATGTCTTCGGCGTGGAGATCCCGCGCGGCGAATCCTTCGCGCATACCTGGGGGGATATCTTTCACGAGCTTGGCAATATTAACCACTATGTGCTGCTGGTCGCGATCGCGACCCTGCTGGTGGCAATCGGCATACGCAAGCTGTCGCCGAAGGCGCCGCATTTGCTGATCGCTCTGATCGCCGGCGCGCTGCTGGCCCTGCTGTTGGGCGGCGAACAGAACGGCATCCGCTTAGTTGGCGCGATCCCGGCGCATCTGCCGCCGATGTCGATGCCCGACTTCTCTGCGGATACCATCCGCCAACTGGCGCCCGAGGCCTTCGCGGTTGCGCTGCTCGGACTGATCGAAGCGGTATCCATCGCGCGCTCGGTCGCGGCAAAATCGCACCAACGCATCGACGGCAATCAGGAGTTTATCGGCCAGGGCTTGTCGAACATGGTCGGCAGTTTCTTCTCCAGCTATGCCGGTTCTGGTTCCTTCACGCGTTCCGGTATCAACTACGCGGCCGGCGCGGTGACGCCGATGTCGGCCATCTTTGCTGCCGTGTCGCTGATGTTGATCGTGCTGTTGATCGCGCCGTTGACCGCCTACATCCCGGTCGCGGCGATGGGTGGCGTGATCCTGCTGGTGGCGTGGAATCTGATCGAGTTCGGCCAGATCAAGCATCTGGTGCATGCCAGCCGCTCCGAGGCCGGCATTCTGATCGTGACTTTTCTCGCCACGCTGTTCCTGGAACTGGAGTTTGCCATCTATCTCGGCGTGCTGCTGTCACTGGTGATCTTTCTCAGCCGCACCTCGACGCCAGATATCGCGGTACTCGCGCCGGATCGCGACGACCCCAAGGGTAAGCTGGTGCGCGTCGACAACAAACCCGTCCCGCAATGTCCACAGTTGCGCATCTTGCGTATCGATATGTCGATTTACTTCGGCTCGATCAATCATATCCAGAATAAACTTTCGGAGATCTCAGAGATTCAAGGCATCAAGCACATCCTGCTGGTGATGCCGAGCGTGAACTTTATCGACGTGGCTGGCGCGGAGATCCTCGCGCAGGAAGCCAAGGCATTGCAGGAGAAGGGTGGCGGACTCTACTTCTGCGCGATGAAGGGGCGCGTCTGGCAGTTCATGGCCTACGGTGGTTTCATCCGCGAGATCGGCGCCGGGAACTTCTTCGATACCAAGCCGGAGGCCATCCACCGTATCTACGAGCGTCTCGACCGCAAGATCTGTGCCGAGTGTTCCACGCATATCTTCTACGAATGCCAGCACGACCCGAAACTGGAAGCGGCGACGAATGCCTGAGCAGCCAGAAGATTCGCTGGCACGGCTGAACGCGCGCCTGCTTGCGTTCGCGCGCGCGCGCGACTGGGAACAGTTCCATTCGCCAAAGAATCTGTCGATGGCGCTGATCGCGGAATGTGCCGAGCTGGTCGAGCATTTTCAATGGCTGACGGAAGAGCAGAGCCAGAGCCTGCCGGCTGACAAGAAAGACGCCGTGGCGCTGGAGATGGCCGACATCTTGATCTACCTGATCCGCGCCGCCGAGCGCCTCGACATCGATCTACTGGACGCCGCGAACCGCAAGATCGCGATCAACGAACAGCGCTACCCCGCAGGCAAGGTACGCGGCGACGCGCGCCGCGCGGAAGAATACGACTGAACCCCATGGTCCGGACTCATTCCGACGTTATACTCCGCCTATGAAGTCCCAAGGCGCCGACGCGTCGCGCGGAAGCGTTCTAGCGCATCCGCCCGCCCGGCAATCAACAGGGCTTCTGGCACGCGATGCTGGATCACCTGGGCCATCTCCAGACAGATCCCCGGTACCGGCCGAACACTGACCCAGAGTAGATTCGCTTCAGATTCAAATCCGCCAGCATCACCGCCTCGCCATAGCTGGCGAAGACCTGTTCCATCGCAGCCATCACCTCGCGCTGGCGCGCGCTGGAGCCTTCACGTAATCCCGGGATCAGCATCATGAAATCATGATAAGGGCGACCATCGGGCATGCGCGTCGGCACGCGTTGCCAGAGCGGCATGCCAGGAAGCACATCGAGGCGGGAGCGTGATTTATTGGAATCCATTTCAACATTATAGGGCATCTCCCATCCTTTTCGATCACGATAAGTGATGGAAAATGTAAGCAAAGAGGCAATCGCATTTTCTCTTTGCGGCGAGAAAAATGCCATGGAAGGAGTTTTTCGAGATTCCCTATCGCCACGGCGAAGGACGAAAGGGGACGTACGATCATTCCGATGTTTCGCTGGCTGCGGCTATAATCGCTAACAGGATGTTGAAAAAGTCCTTCCATGGACTTTTTCAATGACTTGCCGTCATCGAAAATGGCGGGACATCCCTGTACCGCACACAGGGCATTGAAAAATGCCATTTTACAATGCCCTGCTAAAGAACCGACCGCTGGCGTCGCCATAGACAATACGGGCATGAACTCCGCTCTAATGCCCCTCGGCGCAAGGAAGCGCCAACTTGATTTCCGCGCGGCGCGCATTCGCGCGCCGCGCCATCGTCACGGCCACCACCGAAGGCGGAAATGACTGTGCGATGTTTCCGATAGCGCCCGGCAATGACGATTTATCGCCCGAACAGGCCCGACCATGGTCACGGCCAGTCGAACATCGGATGTCAGCGTGCGCGCCTTTTCTTTCCTGGCGAGGCGCGTGCGATTGTCCCGATGTTCGACTGACCGCGCCTAACAGGATTACGGAACCGGAAAATGCCATTTTTCAATGGCCTGCTAACTGTCATGATGGGACTGGAACCCCCCGGGCCATGATCGACCGCGAGATGTCCGAGGCCAGGCCCGCAAGGACGGTTTCACGCGTTCCCGTAGCCGAATCACAGGCAACCGACCACGTACTTTCACGCTAATGATATCAACCCGCCAACGGAGAGGATCCCCATGCAAGACCTTCACCAATGCGATTTGAGCGACGCCTGGATCGAGCACAACCCCCTCGGCCTGCTGGCGCTGGACGAGGCCGACAATGTGGCCTGGGTCAACCAGACCCTGCTGGATTTGCTCGATGCCACGCCGAAGGAGCTGCTCGACCGCGAGCAACCCCTTGGCGGCAGCCTGGATGCGTTATTCCAGCCCGATGAGCTGATCAAGCTGACGCGCGGCGGCCGGGCGCTGCATCTGCGTCGGCATGAGCGTGCAATGCGCGCCCCAGACGGCACGCCGTTGCGCATGCTGTGCTTCGAGGATCTGCGCGAGGTCGATATCCTCCAGCGCGAGATCGCCGGGCTGCGCGAAACCATCGCCGCGCAAGCCATCGATGATGAACTGACAGGCCTGCCGAACCAGCGCGCGTTCCGCCAGTTGCTCGACAATCAGGTAACCCGCAGCCGTCGCTACAATAACCCGCTGAGCGTCATGGCGGTACGCCTGCAACCGCAGAACCGTGACACCGCGCTGATCGCTGACCTGCCCGAAGGGGCCATCCTCGCCGCCGCGCAGTGCCTACGCGACCGCCTGCGCTGGGCGGATAGCATCGGCCGCTGGGACGACAACACCTTCCTGATCGCCCTGCCAGAAACCGGCATCGGTGACGCCGGCACATTGATCGACAAGATCGAACGCGGCTTGATCGCCAGTCAGGCGTTGATCAACCAACAGTTTCCCGTGCGCGTGCGCTTCGGCCTGGCCGAGTGGCAGACTCGGGTCGACGCCCGAGGTCTCCTCGATGAAGTGCTGCAAGCCGTTGAGAGCAGCGACCTGACCCTCTCCTTGACCGGCTGAGGTAGCAAATGTCCGCAGCGGCAGTGGAAGATGGAACGCAAGGCATCGGCCGCAAGGACATCGACCAGATCCTGTCACGCTTCCGCATGCTGAACCGGCAACGCCTGAGCCGCATTTGGCTGAGCGTGCAAGCATGGCAGCGCGTTGTCGTCGAGTTGCTGCCACTGCTCTATCACGTCAACCACCCGTTGTTGCCAGGCTTCATCCACAGCGACACGCCATGCGGCATCGCCGGCTATCTACCCGACAACGAGGCCCTGCGCGCGGCGCGTTCACTGAGCAAGGGTTTCACCTGGAAGAAACGCGCCCACCGACGCTTCCCATTGACCGGGCTGTACCTGATGGGGTCGATCGGCTCAATCGGCCAATCCCACGATAGCGACCTGGACATCTGGCTATGCCACCAGCCCGATCTGGATGACGCGCAACTCGACTTGTTGCGAGAGAAAGCCGCCGCGATCGAAACCTGGGCCGCCAGCCTCGGCCTGGAGATGCATACCTTCCTGATCGACCCGGGCCGCTTTCGCCACGGCCAGCGCGACGCGCTGTCCAACGAAAGCAGCGGCGGCACTCAGCCCGTGTTGCTACTGGAAGAATTCTATCGAAGTGCGGTCTGGCTGGCCGGCCGTTACCCACTGTGGTGGCTGGTGGCGCCGGAACATGAACACGACTACGCCGGCTACACCCAATGGCTGATCAAGCGACGTTTCATCTGTCCGAGCGATTGGCTGGATCTTGGCGGCCTGGAGGGCATCGGCGCGGAAGAGTTCTTTGGCGCCGCGCAATGGCAGTTGTACAAGGGCATCGCGTCACCGTACAAATCGGTGTTGAAACTGCTGTTGATCGAGGCATTCGCCGATGACTTCCCGCGCATCGAATGGCTTGCGCAGGGGATCAAGCGCGCCTTGTGGGACAACGAAACCGACGCCGACGCACTCGACCCCTATCTTCAGATGTACCGGCGCATCGAACGCTATCTGGCCCGCGAACCCAACCGCGCGCGCCTCGACCTGATCCGCCGCTGCCTGTACATCAAGGCCGATATCGAGCTCAGCGAATCGCGCGAGCCACGCGACTGGCGCGGCCAGGCATGGCGTCGGCTGTGCGACGAATGGGGCTGGCGGGACAGCGAGATTCGGCATATCGACGCGCATCGTGAATGGAAGGCCGAGCGGGTACAGCACGAGATGCGCCAACTGGTCGCGGAACTCACCCGAGGTTACCGCCTGCTACAACAGTTCGCTACCAGCCAAGGTGCCGCCGAGCTGTGCGAAACCGAGGAATTCAATCTGCTCGGCAAGAAACTGCGCATCGCGTTCGAACAACGCCCCGGCAAGATCGAACGCCTGAACCCAAACCTTTCAGCCGACCTCTCGGAACCCCGCCTGAGTCTGCGACGCAGCGCCGACGGCGACGCCTGGCTGCTCTACCGAGACCCACCAGAAGCCGAGGACGCGCCGCCCGGCTCGCCGCTGAAAGCCGCACCGCGCATTCTGGAACTGCTGCTGTGGTGCCGCGCCAACCATCTCGTCACCCCAGGCACCCAGTTGGACCTCGGCGACGAGGACAGCGAGATTCACACCGGCGAAGCCCAGGCAATTCTTGCCAGTCTGGCGCGCATGCGCTTCATCGATGCCAGCGGCGCGGCGATCGAGGCACTCGTCCGACCGCCACGCATCGAGGGCTGCGCGCTGCTGATCAACATCGGTCGAGACCCTCTTGCCCGCCTCACCGAGCGCGGCCTGCAACTCACCAGCAACCGTGCCGACCCACTCAGCTTCGGCGCTGCGCGCGATAATCTGGTGTTGGACATCGATTGCATCCAGCACAACAGTTGGGGAGAACTCCAGATCGCTCATCACGAGGGACATGAAGGCTTGCTGGACCTGCTCTGCGGATACCTGCGCGCGCGCCAGCCCGGCTGCCGCGCGGTTGACGCCTGGAGTCACTCCAGCCCGCGTGGCAGCCAGATAGCAAAACGCGTCGCCAACCTGTTCAACCAACTCAGCGAACATCACGAAGCGTGCTGGCGTCATATCGTGCGCATTGGTGCCATGCCGTGCGTCATCCGGGCCGACGACGGTCGTTATCGCTGGCAATGTCACGCCAGCGAAGAGGAACTTCTGGACGCCCTGCAAATCCCGCTGCGCCAGCGCTGTGTCACCCGCTTTGATAGCGAGTATGGCGACGACACGCCCCTGGCGTATCTCTTCTCCCGTCACCACGCCGAACGTCTACAACTGTTCTACCAGCAGCACGACGACGCCTTCGAATACTGGCTGCTGGACGAATATGGCGCGCTCTTCCATCACACCCAGAAAGACGCCGGCGAACAGCATTTCGTCACCCACCAACGGCGCTTTCTCGACAACCTGACGCTGCGTCGGCAACTCGCCACCGGGCGAACCCGGCTGGACCTCGCGCCCAGCATCCACAAACTGTGGCACAGGCGCGGCGAATGGCGGATACAACGCTGCGACATCATGGCGGAGAATCTTTGCGTGGACTTCCTGCCGCTGGAACTGCTCAGCGCGAACGAAGAGAACCGCCACCTGCAACTGCTGTTCGACCAACACATCTTCGACTCCATCGTGCTCGGCGACGACTTCTACCCGAGCGTCGCGCGCGCCGTGCTCGCCGCCCGGCGTCATCCCGAACCCTACCCGATCTATCTGACCGGCGTGGTCAACAACAAGGCAGACGACATCGCCGACACCATCCCGCTGATGCATCAGAAGATCCGCATCGAACGCCGGCTGAACCAGGCCGCCTCGATGCAAATTCAGTTGCTGCGCTAGCCCGGATTTCTCACCCGTTCACTACTGCGACCGCCGAATGTGGCGCGCTGACGGGCGTTCCTCGGTCGGGCTGCTCAACGTAGTCGACTACGCCTGCGCGGCCCTCGGTCGCGAACGCCAGCTATCACACTACCTTGAGCGGCTTCGCTACGCGACCCGGTGAGAAATCCGGGCTGGCAGGATGTTGAAACAGTCCTTCCATGGACTTTTTCAACGACGGAACCGGAAAATGCGATTTCCCGGTTCCTTCATTTTCAATGACTTGCAGTCATCGAAAATGGCGGTACATCGTTGTACCGCACACAGGCCGTTGAAAAATTCCTTTTTTCAACGGCCTGCTGACTTTCATGGTGGGGAAACATGGTTGCCATCAGCACACCCGCTTGGTCAACCAGCGACCGATCGCGCCGATTTCCTCGGCGCATACCGCGTGCGCCATCGCGTATTGCTGCCATGTGACCTCGCAGCCAGCCTGGGTCAGCCAGTTTCTTGCTTGGATCGCGGCGCTGATCGGCACCATTTCGTCCAGCTCGCCATGTGCCTGGAAAACCGGCAGGCCGGCGGGGGCGTGTAGATCGGGATGCATCGGCAGGTAGGTTGAGAGCGCCATCACGCCACCAAAAGCATGCCGCGCGCGCAACGCGGCGTGTAGCGCGATGACACCGCCCTGGGAAAAGCCGGCGAGGATGATACGCTCGGCGACGACGCTCTCGGCCCGTTGCGCCGCCACCAGCTCATCGATCAGGTCGACTGAATGCTGGATGCCAGCCATGTCGACACGCGCGGACAGGTTCGGTTCGACGATATCGTACCAGGCGCGCATCACATAGCCGCCATTCAGAGTTACTGGCATTTCTGGCGCATGTGGGAAGATGAAACGGACACGCGCCTCGGCGGGCAGACCGAGTTGCGGGACGATAGGGGAGAAGTCATAGCCATCCGCGCCCAGGCCGTGCAACCAGATGACGGCGGCGTCCGGCGTAGGCGCTGTGGTTTCGGTCAGGGCTTCGAGCATGGCGGCCTCCAATGTCGGGAGCTGCCATGTTACCCCAACGCAGTCAGTTCAGCGTCACCGAACCCGTCGCCCCGGAGGTGATGATGAAGAAACCAGCGGACAGTTCGTCGGCCTCGGTGTTGAACGGGGTGATGGAGGAACGGCCGACCGTCAGTGTCACCGGCGAGATGTTCGCGCCGCCCAGGCCCAGCGCGCCAAGATCCAGGTTGTTCAGATCCAGCGTGGAAGTGTCGATGCCCAGGCTGCTCAGATCGAGGCTGCCGAGATCCACGCCGCTTATCGAATCACCGTTACCGAGCGAAGCCAGGATGCCAGACAGATCGGTGCCGTTCGCGTCGATATTGGACTTCAACCGGCTGATCAAGCTACCTGGGATGACACCGTCTCCATCATCGGCAAACAAGCAACTGATACTGTAAACCGTGGTGGTGCTTCCCAGGGTGACGCTACTCAGCTCGGCGCGCACCAGACCCTTGCCGTGATTTCCGTTCCAGCGCAGTGGCATGTCGGCGCTTGCGCTCTGGGTGATCAGCGAGGAGGTATTCAGCTGACTCAGGGTCAGTGGTTCCGGCGCGACAGCCTTCGCGCTGAACGCGCCGATATCCACGCCGCCAGCGCCGCTGAAGGTGTATTCCGCACCACTTTGGTAAAAGCCCTCCGGAACATCGGCGTGATAGAGCTTTATGTTCATTGCCTGTAGCGCTTCGGCATTGCGTGGCACGGCCAATGTATCGCCGCCACCGCTCAGCGACAGCGTGTCGCCAGCGTCCAGCGTTCGCGGTATCAGGCCCTGAATATCGGTGATGTCGCCAAGATTCACCGGAACCTCGTTGAACAGGCAAGTGTCCACTGGCGGCTGCGTGCCGACATAGGCATCGGCCAACTGCTCCAGCACGCCACCGGTGTCGATGCCCATGAAGATGGCATCGGCTGACTTCACGCGCTGTATGCCGCCCTGCTCCAGGGTCAGGGTCAACGTGCCATAGCGCGTGCCGGGCGCCACCCCGGCGGTGGGGTCCACCACCGTGAACGGCTGCGCATCGACTGCCAGGAACTCGAGGGTTCCGGGTTTGGTCAACGCCGAGGCGACATGCCAGACACCAGGCGTCAGGCCGCCCGGCACATTGTTCAGATCAGTGATCTCAGTAGCGGGAAAACGCAGCCCCGCCGGCAAGGTGAAGGACGACAGCCAAGGCTTCAGCGCGGTATTCCAGTCCGGGTATTCGTAGATAGTGCCATCCGGGGCGATCAAGCCAAAATGCACGTCCACCGGGGTATCGGCGCCGTCATTGAAGCCGGATACCGACAGCTTCGGCGATGCCTTGCCGAGTTCGACGAAGGGTTTTTCGACGAATACGCCGACATCGACGCCAGCCAGGCTGAACGATGGCAGCCCGATGAGGGATGCTGCGGCAGCGGCGCCGAGCAGGCTGTTCTTGGTGCGAATCATGAACGCTTTCTCCATGGGATAATGCTCCTGTGTCGGCAACTTGCGCGACAGGTTGAGTGATGTTTTCGCCGCGACATGGGCTTTATCGCGGCTGTGTGTTTGCCTCGAGCCAATCACCATGACCCGGCGACGATGCGTTCGGACGACAACCCGAAAACCATGCATTCAATAATGGAATAATATAAGTATTCCAAATCGGATTTCAATACCGCCATGGTGGAGGGCACGCGCAACCCGCTTGGGCGGATGTCCGGAGGCGATGATATACTCGCTCTTTTTCGCCCAAGCGGAGCCGCCATGCGTTGCTGGCCAACCCTGTTTTTCTGGCTGATCATCGTGATACTCGGCAGCGGTCAGATGCTCGCCGCCTGCGGGCAGAAAGGCCCGTTGATTCTGCCTGACAAAGCAGCCGAACAAAAGCCCCAGCCCCAGTCGCGCTGAGCCATGGATTTCTTCGATTACCGACAAGGCGAACTGCATGCCGAGAACGTGCCACTGAGCCGGATCGCCGATGCGGTCGGCACACCGACTTATGTGTATTCCCGCGCCACGCTGGAGCGCCACTGGCATGCCTTCGACCGCGCCTTCGCCGGGCGGCCGCACAATGTCTGCTTCGCGGTGAAGGCCAACTCCAACCTGGGCGTGCTGAACCTGCTCGCGCGCTTGGGTTCCGGTTTCGATATCGTCTCGGTCGGCGAGCTGGAACGCGTGCTGCGCGCTGGCGGCGACCCCGCCAAGGTGGTGTTCTCCGGCGTTGGCAAGCAGGCAGGCGAGATGCGCCGCGCGCTGGAGGCTGGCATCCGCTGTTTCAATGTCGAATCACTGCCGGAGCTGGAACGCCTGAATCAGGTCGCCGGCGAGCTGGGCAGGCTCGCGCCGATCGCGATCCGCGTGAATCCTGATGTCGACGCCAAGACCCACCCCTATATCTCCACCGGACTGAAGGAGAACAAGTTCGGCATCGCCATCGATAGAGCGGTGGAGGTCTACCAGCGAGCCGCTGCCTTGCCGAACCTGCAAATCTCCGGCGTCGATTGCCATATCGGTTCCCAGCTCACCGAACTGACGCCCTTCCTGGATGCGCTGGATCGGGTGCTGGTGTTGATAGACCGACTCGCGCGCGATGGTATCGCCATCGATCACCTCGACCTCGGTGGCGGCCTGGGTGTGCGCTATCAGGACGAAACCCCGCCGGAACCGGATAGCTATGCGCGCGCCGTGATGGAACGCCTCGGCGAGCGTGAACTGGAGATATTCATCGAACCGGGGCGCGCGATCGCGGCGAATGCTGGCATATTGCTGACCCGGGTGGAATACCTGAAGCCGACCGAATCGCGCCATTTCGCGATCATCGACGCGGCGATGAACGACTTGGTGCGCCCAGCGATGTATCAATCCTGGCAGGCGATCGTGCCGGTGCGTCCGCATGCGGACGGAGAAAGCACGCGCTGGGATCTTGTCGGACCGATCTGCGAAACCGGTGACTTCCTCGGCAAGGATCGCGAACTGACGCTGAAACCCGGCGACCTGCTGGCGATCCGCTCGGCGGGCGCCTATGGCTTCACGATGAGCTCCAATTACAACTCCCGGCCACGTGCCGCCGAGGTGATTGTCGATGGCGACCGCTGGCGGATCGCGCGCCAGCGCGAAACCCTTGAATCGCTGTACGCCGGTGAAAACACACTCGACGACTGAATCCCTGCTCACTGCGCTGCTCATACTGCTCTGGCAGATGGCGGCGCCCGCCAGCGAATCCCGTCAGATCACCATCGACGCAGACCCAGAGATACCCGTCGAGGTCTTCGGTGACAGCGAACGCCTGTTGATCTGGCTGCCCAACGAGGCCGGCCCGCGGCCCGCGCTGCGCGATGAGCAGCAGGCCTTGGCGCGACGCGGCATCGAAGTCTGGAACGCCAACCTGCACGCCGCCTGGTTCGCGCCGCCCGGCCGCGCTGGCCTGCGGCTGTTCGCACCAAGCCAGGTCGCGCGGTTGATCGACGCCGCGCTGCAACGCGGCAAACGTCATATCGTGCTGATCGGCAGTGATCGCGGCGCCATCCTCGCGCTGCAAGTCGCCCATGCCTGGCAGGTGGCGCATCCTGGCCGACACGCGCTGGATGGCGTCATCCTGCTCGATCCGATACCCCATGCCGGCGTCACCCGGCCCGGCGAACCCGCGCGCCTTGCGCCAATCCTGCACGCCACTAATCTGCCGGTATTCCTGATCCAGCCGGAACACTCTACCCGTTTCCCACGGCGCGCGGAAACCGCCGAGGCGTTGCTGACGGGTGGCGCGCCATTGTTCGCCCGCGTGCTGGCGAAAACCCATAGCGGCTTCGAAGCGGACAGCGATGAAGAACTTGGCCCGGTCGATCTCGCCGCCAAGCGCGCCTTGCCGACGTGGCTCGACACCGCCATGCGGCAACTTGCGCGCGCGCCACACCCCCGCCGGGCATTGCCGCTGCATGACGCCAGCGCCGCCCGAGTCACTGGTCCGGCGCAACCGACCCTGCTGCCGTGGCGCGGCAAGCTTGGCCATCCGTATCTGCGCTTTCCAGACCTGAACGGCGTCCCACGCGATCTGCGCGATTACCGAGGCAAGGTCGTTCTGATCAACTTCTGGGCGAGCTGGTGTCCACCCTGCGTCGAGGAATTGCCGTCATTGATTCGGCTGAAACGCCGCCTGCGCGGGCAGTCCTTCGAGATCCTCGGCGTCAACATCGGTGAAGAGGCCGAAGCCGTGCGCCGATTCCTGAAACGCGTTGCCATCGACTACCCGATCCTGCTCGACCGCCACGCCAGCAGCACCCACGCCTGGCGCATCCACGCCTACCCGAGCAGCTTTCTCATCGACCACGAAGGACACATCACCCA
>JALSSX010000030.1 GCA_026984055.1 Sedimenticola sp.
TGTCCCACCCTTTTCGATCACGATAAGTGATGGAAAATGTGAGCGAAGCGGAACTCGCATTTTCTCTTTGCGACGAAAAAAATGCCATGGAAGGCATTTTTTGAGATCCCTGAAGCGATGCTTTCGCACCCTGACAAGACCCCGCCTCCGCGGGGCTTTTTGTTGTATAGCCAGAACCTCGAAAGCCAGGTACTACCGTTCTGTTATGAAGCTTGGCTCTAACAGGATGTTGGAAAGTCCTTCCATGGACTTTTTCAGACGCAACAGGCCCTGATCGCCAAGTCAATAATATATAATGCCAAGATGGAAATTGAACTTCGGGAAATCCGCGACTTTCTCTCCAACATCCCACCCTTCGACCACCTACCGGCGGAAACGCTGGACAGGCTGCCAGAACAATTACAGATCCGTTATCTACGCCGTGGCAGTCCGTTCCCGCCTGATCATGTCGACAAGCCGTTGACTTGGCTGCTGCGCAGCGGCGCGATCGAACTTCGAGACCCGCGGCAACGCCTGATCGGACGGCTCGGGGAGGGTTCGGTGCTAGCCGACGCCTGTCAGCAAGACACACCGACCACGCACGGCGAAGCCATCGAGGACAGTCTGCTGTACAGCCTGCCTTGCGCCACCGTGCGCAAACTCCGCGAGCAGCAGGCCGCCTTCGATCACTACTTCAGCGAATCGCTGCGCACACGCATGCGTCAGGCGCTACATGATGACCTGACGGGCGTACCCGCCAACACCGGCGACATCGGCGCCGAGATCGTCACATTGCTGAAGCGCGCACCGGTGTGCGTGGATGCCACGACCAGCATTCGACAAGCGGCGCAACGCATGACCGAACGACAGGTATCGTCGCTGCTGGTGACACGCGGCAATAAGCTCGTCGGCATCGTCACCGACTCTGACCTGCGCCGCCGCGTGGTCGCCGAGGGACGCGCCTACGATGAAGCCGTGGAGGACGTCATGTCTGCCAACATCGAAACCATCCCGCCACACGCCAGCCTGATGCGCGCGATGCTGACGATGACCCGGCTGCGCGTCCATCACCTGCCAGTGGTCGACGAACACGACGGTCTGGTGGGCATCATCAGCGAGAATGATATCGCCCGTTACCAAAGCACGAACTCGGTGTTCATCGCCTCGGATATCCGCAAGGCCGGTTCGCTGGACGAACTGGCCGCGATCAGCCAGCGCCTGCCATCACTGCAACTGCATCTGGCCAGCGCCAACGCCAGCGCGCGGCACATCGGCGAATCCATCTCGTGTATCGCCGACAGTATCACCCAGCGGCTGCTGGAGATGGCCGAGGCGAGGCTTGGCCCGCCGCCGGCGCCCTATCTGTGGCTAGCCGGCGGCTCGCAAGCAAGGGGCGAACAGACATCGCATTCCGATCAGGACAATGCCATGATCCTGTCCGACGATGTGCGCGACGACGACCTGCCCTACTTCGAATCCATCGCGCGTTTCGTCAGCGACGGACTGAACGCTTGCGGCTATGTCTACTGCCCTGGCAATGCGATGGCAAACAATCCGGAATGGCGCCAGCCGTTGGCCAAATGGCGCGCATACTTCCAGCGCTGGATTGGGCGTCCGGAACCGAGGGCGCTGATGCTATCGAGCATCTTCTTCGACCTGAAGCCCGTGCGCGGCGACAACGGACTCTTCGAGCCACTACACGCGGAAATCCTGCGCAAGACCCGTGACAACAGCATCTTCATCGCGCACATGGTGTCCAATGCGCTGAGCCACCGGCCGCCACTCGGCTTCTTTCGCAACTTCGTGCTTATCCACGATGGCAAACACGACGACACCCTGGACATCAAGCACCGTGGCATCACACCGATCACCGACATCGCGCGCGTCACCGCCCTGGCCGAGGGGCTGCCAGCGGTGAACACCCATGAACGCCTGCGCGCCGCGATGGGCACGCCCTCGCTTAGCCAGGAGATGGGCCGCAACCTGCAAGACGCCCTGGAATTCATCGCGCGCCTACGCATCCGTCACCAAGCCCGGCAAATCCAGGCCGGCGAGCCACCCGACAACTATCTGCCACCGACCGAACTCTCCGAACTGGAGCGTGCCCACCTGAAGGATGCCTTCCGCATCATCCAGTCGATGCAAGAACTGCTGGAACACCGCTACCATGTCGGCAGCCTGGGCTGATCGGTCCGTGAAGCAAGCGTCGGCAAGACAATCCGCCCGATACCAGGCACGCCGATGAGCACGAGCGCCAAGCCTACGCGGCTGTCCCGCCTGTTCGGCCTTGCGGGCAAACGCCGGCGCGCGGCCGCGCGCGCCACGCCTGGCGCAATGCGAGATTTTCTCCTTGCGCCGACACCCGACGCGTGCGCCCCTCTGAGCCAGATCGACATCGTCTCCCTGGACCTGGAGACCACCGGCCTGAATCCCAGGCGCGACGTAATCCTCAGCCATGGGTTGGTGACGCTGCGCGATGACACCATTGACCTGGCCAGCGCGCGCCACGAGATCATCCGCATCAGCCGTCAGATACCCGAGGCCTCGGCGGTCATCCACGGCATCACCGACGACCAGGCCGCCAGTGGCCGGCCATTGGAAATCATACTGCCCGAACTGCTCGCCCAGCTCGCCGGCAAGGTCATGCTGGTACATTTCGCGCGCGTCGAACAACGCTTTCTCGACGCCGCCTGCCGGCGTCTGTATGGCGCGCCCTTCCTGACCCCGACCATCGATACCCTACTGTTGGCCGAGCGACTGTTCAGCCTGCGCAATCACAGCATCCAACCCACCGATCTGCGCCTGTTCAATCTGCGTCCAAGATACAACCTGCCGCGTTACCAGGCACATAACGCCCTCAGCGACGCACTGGCCACCGCCGAGCTGTTTCTCGCCCTCGCCGCAGAGATCCAGCCGAACCCCGACAAACGCCGCCTCGGGGCATTTATCTCCAATCACTGACGATTAAAATACCCCTCGCCGCCCCCATGAAAGTTACCGATGATTCAGCCATGGGATGATCGAAGCCATACCCCATACGATAGAGGAACCTCTCATGCTGAACCCGATCTACAAACGCCTGCTACTCGTCGTCATCGTCGTCGGCCCGATCTACTGGCTGGTATTCACCGAAGACGGGCAGCGCCGCTCTGACGCCGTATTGCTGTGGCTGCTCGGCAAGGACGAGATCCGCATCAACCTGAAAGCGTTATCGCCAGCGCTGAAGAAATCCGATCTCGAAAAGGTCTACGCCAATATCGAGTGGCGGTGCCCGGCTCGCAACAGCGCTTTCGGCAATTCCCTATGCGCGGCAAACATCGGCCTGTACAATGACATCCCGGCAAAATACATTACCCTTTTTTTCGCCGACGACCGGCTCAACGCAATGAAGCTGGAATACCTACGGCACTACCATAAACAGATACTGAAACAGCTCTATCTGCAACTCGGCAAACCTGAGCCGACCCCAGCTGACAAACCCGATAGCCCGATCTACCACTGGCTGACCGACAACGGCATGGTCATCGGCAAGAAAAAGCTGAAGGAAAGCGATGAACCAGCGCTGCTGTGGCTGCCGATGGCGATAGCCGGCGTGGAAAATTGAGCATCGGCGGAAAATCAACCTTGTAAGGAGTTATGGTTGATACCCATATTCTGTCAGCGCTTTACCGTTAGGCGCTAACAGGATGTTGAAAATAGCGGTACATCCCTGTACCGCACACAGGCCGTTGAAAAATTCCATTTCTCAACGGCCTGCTAATTTTCTTATCCTCTAGCCCGGATTTCTCACTGGCGTTCGTCGCGAGGTGGTTCAAGGATGCGGCATGGCTGGCGTTCGCGACCGAGGGCCGCGCAGGCGTAGCCGACACTAGGTCGAGCATCCCGACCGAGCGAACGCCAGTCAGTGCATGCCATTGAGCCGCCGCAGTAGAAGGCCGGTGAGAAATCCGGGCTAGCATCAAGCAGGATAAAAATAATAAATGGCGGAGAGAGAGGGATTCGAACCCTCGATAGGTTATTCACCTATACACACTTTCCAGGCGTGCTCCTTCAGCCACTCGGACATCTCTCCAGGTACTTACGTTTCGGTCGCTCGAACCCAGCCATGTGTGGCGACCGACAAGGCGCGGAAGTCTAAACCATTTCCAGGCGCTAATCAATCGGGCGGCGCCTGCACCACGCGTCGGCGCGGCCAGGCACTGAGTATCGACTGCACCAGAGTGGCGAGCGGAATCGCAAAGAATACCCCCCAGAATCCCCATACGCCGCCGAAGATCAATATCGCGACGATTATCGCGACCGGATGCAGGTTGACAACCTCGGAGAACAATAGCGGCACCAACACATTGCCATCCAACGCCTGGATGATGAAATACACGCCGGCCACCCATAAGAAGTCGTTGCTCCAGCCGCCCCATTGAAACCAAGCGATGGCCAACACCGGGAGGGTGACGACGGCGGCGCCGACATAGGGAATGATGACAGACAGGCCAACCAGCACGGCCAGCAACAGGCCGTATTCGAGTTCCAGTACGCTGAAGGCGACGAAGCAGGCGGCGAAGACGATGATGATCTCGACGAACTTTCCGCGCACGTAGTTGGCGATCTGCCTGTCGACATCGCGCCAGACACGATGCGACAGGGGGTTGTCGCTCGGCAGGAAACGACTGACCCAGTCGACGATCAACACCTTGTCCTTCAGAAAAAAGAACACCAATAACGGCATCAATACCAGATAGACCGACAGGGTGATCAACCCGACCACCGAGGAAATCGAAAAACTCAGGATGTGCTGACCGAGACCGGCAATCTCCTGGCTGATGATATTCGTGATGTCCTGCACCTGCTGGGTGGAGATCAGCTCGGGATACTGCTCGGGCAGCGCCAGCAACGCGGCTTGTGCCTTGGCGAGGATGTTCGGCAGTTGCTGCACCAATTGGGTCAACTGACGCGAGAACAGCGGCAGCACCCACAGCACGACAGCCGCGACGAACACAAGGAAACCGGTGAAAACGAGCAACACAGCCGGGAAACGCGGCATCCCCTTGCGCACCAGCGCGCTGACCACGCCTTCCAGCAGATAGGCAATGACGATACTGGCCAGCACCGGCATGATGAGGTGACCAAAGAGCACGATCACCATGATTCCGGCGATGATCGCCAACGTCAGCATGACGATATCGGGATCGGCAAAGTTCTTTCTGAACCATTCGGATACTGCTGTTCTCATTGATTCCGGCTTTCCGTGTGAAGCAACGCCTCGCAAGACCAAGACCATGGGCGGCATCGGGCGCCAGCCCGACAACCCGCCCTCAGCCCGAGGATTGCTGTGTTTTCTTATAGATTGCGTACTGCGCGGAGAACAAGGCCTCCAGCTCGGCGATCACCTCACCCGCCCCCCGCCCCTGCATGACATGCGCGGTCATCAATGCGGACGTTTCATTCAGCAGAATCGCGCGTTCGAGCATTGGATAGGTACTGGACAACCGTTTGATAGCCGCGATGACCGATTCGTTCTCCGGCGCTTCCAGAGGCACGGGCTCAACGATTTCCAGCGGTTTCCCGTCTTGTCCGCCATTTACGCGCGCGGTGAGAAACTCGGCGAAGGCCAGCAGGCTATCACGTTCCGCCATGGGCAGGGTGCGGAAATGCGCCAGCAAGGCTTTTTCCTCGGAGGTCGGACGTTTCTCGGGGATCAGCATGGATGTTTCCGCAAGCAGGGAGTTCAGTTCGAGCCAGTCTCGTCCTGGCAGTAGCCGCGCGCGAAATTCAGGAGTTCTTCTATCGCGTTGGCGCGGAACTTGTGTTTCTGATAGACGAAGGAAAATGGACGTTCCAGCGGCGGCACCAGCGGAATAGCCACCAGCGCACCCAACTTCAGCTCTTTCTGGATGGTCGCCAAGGACACGACCGAAATACCCATACCCGCCTCGACCGCGCTTTTGACCGCCTCGGGACTGCCCAACTCCATCGAGATATGCAGGCTATCGGTGCAATCGTGCTGCTGACCAAGATATTCGATGATCACTTCGCGCGTGCCGGAGCCTTCCTCGCGGCAGATGAAAGGGGCATCCATCAGTTCGCTCAGGTGTACCTGCTTTTTTTTCGCATCGGGATTGTCCGGATCCATGATGACCACGAGTTGGTCGTGACGGCAGGCCTCAACGACCAGGTTTTTGTTGGTCACCGTGGATTCGACCACACCCAGATCGATGGCGTTGTTCTCCACCATCTGCACGATGCCATCGCTATTCGACACCTTCAGGTGGATGTTTACCTCGGGATACTTCTTTTTGAAGTCACCCAGCAGCGACGGCAACATGTATTCGGCGATGGTGGTGCTCGCGCCTATCGCCAGTACGCCGCTGATGTCGCCAGTCATCGCGCTGACCTCGCATTCCATTTCGTTATACAAGCTGAAGATCTGATCGGCATAGCGATGCACGCATTCGCCGGCCTCGGTCAAGCTGATACGATTGTGCGTGCGATCGAACAAACGGGTATTGAAATACTCTTCGAGTTGGCGAACCTGGAAGGTCACCGCAGGCTGGGTCATGTGCAGTTTTTCCGCGGCCTTCGTAAAGCTCAACAATTTCGATACAGTATGGAATACCTGTAATCTGCGGTCAGCCATAGCAATAGTCGATTCTGTGGGCGGATAAGGTAGACTTATATACTACAACGCTAATGAAAAATCCACCGGCGCCCTCCCGAAAGGCAATAAAACCCGGCAAGAAACGACCTGGATCAATCGTACCAGGATATTTCACCCGGCCACTCAAGCGGAGAATTTTTCATGGCGATTCAGATCACCGCTGAAATGCGCGCTGAGCCAGCGTCGCCCGCAGGCTGTGGCGAGGGACGTGAGCAGGATGTAGAAGCTTTCAGGAAAGCGTTATTTACGCTTGTCGTCACGGGCTTCAATGCGCGTGCGATGATTCCGGTGTTTAGCTGACCGTGACCATCAGATCTCGGCAATGGCCCGCGACGTGGATTCCTGTTTTTCACCTCGGGCCTCCTGCCCATGGTCATCCATAGAACCCTCTTCAGGGAGAATGCCAGAACCGAGTGAAGCATCCTGGCGCAATCGCTTTCACCAACGATACCACCCGCCACGCACTACTTCCGGTTCGGGCAATTCTTGCGCGTGCAACGTCCGTACAGGGTCAAGGCGTGCTCTTCCAACTGAAAATGCAGTTTCTTGGCGACATCCCGCTGGCGTTTCTCGATGACCTCATCGAAAAACTCCTCGACATGGCCACATTGCACACAGACGATATGGTCGTGATGCGCGCCACGATCCAGCTCGAAGACCGCATGACCGCCCTCGAAATTGTGCCGCTGAACCAGGCCGGCGCCCTCGAACTGGGTCAGCACCCGGTACACCGTCGCCAAGCCGATATCCTCTCCTTCTTCCAGCAACAGCTTGTACACATCCTCGGCGCTGACATGCCGCTGCTCGGCGGACTCCAGCAGATTCAGAATCTTGACTCTCGGCAGCGTGACCTTCAGCCCCGCCCTTTTGATGTCTTGATTGTCCAAGCCTTTCCCCTTATCTCGGCTGCCTGAAAAAACGCTTTTCAGGTATCATGGGCGCCGATTCTAATTGCTATGGCGTTACCTATGCAAAAGCTTCTCATTATCGCTATGGGCTGTCTCATGCTGCTGACCGCTTGCGGATCCACGCCACGGGAACGTTGGCGGCCGGTGCATAGCCTGTTGGAACGCTTTCCGTGGATGTACCGTCCGGAGATCCAGCAAGGCAATATTGTCACGCAAGAGACGATCGACCAGCTGAAACCCGGCATGTCGAAGCGCCGCGTGAGCTTTTTGCTCGGCACGCCGATGCTGGCGGACACCTTTCATCCCGACCGCTGGAACTATGTCTATACCATCGCCAAGGGCAGCAAGCTGGAAGACGAGAAACACCTGACCCTGTTCTTCGACGACGATCACCTGACCCGCATGGAAGGTGACTACAAGCCGGAACCGGGGTCCGAACGGGCAATGGAGAAAGAGACCGTCGTCAGCGTGCCGGACTACGTACCCGAGCCAGTTGGCATCCTCGACTGGATCATGTCCAAGGTTGGCCTCGGTCGCGACGCCGCCGATGACGAGCATCCCGAATAAGGCCACGGCCGGTCATTCGACAAAGGTGGTAAAGCCGGTCACGGCCTCGCGCGGGGTGCGGTAGCGATTCACCGGCGCGTCAGGATCTTCATAACCCAGCGCCATGCCGCATGCCAGCCGTTGATCCTCCATGATATCCAATTCATCGCGCACCAGATCCGGGTATTCGGCCAGCGCGGCCTGTGGACAGGTCGCGAGACCCTCAGCCTGCGCCGCGAGCATCAGCGATTGTAGAAACATGCCGTAGTCCATATACGAGCCGACCGCCAGTTTCCGGTCGAAAAAGAACAACAGCATCCAAGGCGCGTCGAAGGCGTGATAGTTCGCCACCCATTGATCCACCCGGCGTTGGCGATCCTGTCGCTCGATATGCAGTGCCGCATACAATTGCTGACCACAGGCCCGGCGGCGCGCCTGATAGGGTTCGAACCATTCATCGGGGTAGTATCGGTAGTCCGGCTTGCCCCTCTGGCCATTGCGGAAGGCCGCCTCCAGCCTGGCGGCCAAGCGATCCTTCGCCGCCCCGCCAAGAACAATCACCCGCCACGGTTGAGTGTTGGCCCCGGATGGCGCGTGACGCGCGGCATCCAGGATTCGTTCTATCTGTCGCCGGGTGACTGGCTTGTCGAGATAAGCGCGCACCGATTTCCGATTTCGCAACGCAGTAATGACATCCATCCTTTCCCCTTTTCAGCTCTTGATCCCGATACCCTGGCGCAGCAGATAGAGCGCTACGCCGAGCAGCAGCGCAAGAAAACCGGCCATAATGAAAAATGCCCAAAGCACATTGATATCCGAGACTCCATAGATACCATAGCGAAACGCGTTCACCATGTAGAGTATCGGGTTGAACAAGGACACTTGCTGCCAGAAGGCTGGCAACAGGTCGATCGAATAGAACACGCCGCCGAGATAGGTCAGTGGTGTCAGCACGAAGATGGGCACGATCGATATATCATCGAAGCTGTTCGCGAACACCGCGTTGATGAAACCGGCGGTCGCGAACACCGCCGATGTCATCACGAACACCAGCAATCCCAACGAGAAGCTGTACACCTGGAAATCGACGAAAAACGCCGAGACGATGCTCACCGCGATGCCAACCGACAGCCCACGGGCAATGCCACCGCCGACATAACCCGCCAGAATCACCCAGTTGGGTACCGGCGACACCAGTAATTCCTCGACATGACGCTGAAACTTGCTGCTATAGAAGGATGACACGACATTCGCATAGGAATTGGTAATCACGGTCATCAGGATCATGCCGGGCGCGATGAACTCGATATAGGACATATCCGCCATGTCGCCGATGCGCTCGCCCATCAGCTTGCCGAAGATGATGAAGTACAACGTAGTAGTCACCACCGCCGGCAGCACGGTCTGCGGCCAAATACGAACAAACCGCATCGTCTCCTTGATCAGGATAGTTTGGAACGCCGTCCAGTAACGCATCATGTCATGACTCCGAAGCATCGAGCAGATTCATGAAAAGTTGCTCCAGACGGTTCTTCTTGTTGCGCATGCTCATCACCTCGACACCTGCCTGGTCGAGTACCTGAAACAGCCGGTTGAGCGATTGCTCTCGCTTGATCGTCACCTCCAGCGTGCAGCGATCGACGCAGCGCAACGCGAAACCCTCGACCTCCGGCAGCGTCTCCTGCGGCGCACGCAGATTCAGCAGCAACGCCTCCTCGTGCAAGCGCGACAGCAGACCGGCCATGGTCGCGTTCTCGACGATATGACCATGACTTATGATCGCGATCTGGCGACACAGTGCCTCAGCCTCTTCCAGATAATGCGTCGTCAGGATAACCGTCGTACCCTGACGGTTCAGCTCCTGAAGGAAGGTCCACATGCTGTTGCGAATCTCAACATCGACACCGGCGGTGGGTTCGTCCAGAATCAGCAAGCGCGGGCGATGCACCAGCGCGCGCGCGATCATCAGACGACGCTTCATACCGCCGGATAAATCACGCGCGGACACCCGACGCTTGTCCCACAGATCGAGCTGACGCAACTCCGCCTCGGCGCGCACTTTCGCCTCACGACGCGAAATACCGTAAAAACCGGCTTGATTCAGCACGATTTCTTCCACCGGCTCGAACTGGTTGAAGTTGAATTCCTGAGGCACCAGACCGATAGAGCGGCGCGCGCCCATCGGATCGCGATCCAGGTCATGGCCGAAGACCTCGACACAGCCAGAGGACTTGGTCACCAACGAACTGATGATGCCAATCGCCGTCGACTTGCCAGCACCGTTGGGTCCGAGCAGGGCGAAGAACTCGCCTTCGGACACAGTCAGATTGATGTCCTTCAGCGCCTCGTGGCCGCCGCGATAGGTTTTCTTCAGATCCGAGATACTCAATGCGAATAGTGGATTCAATATCCGCCCCCTGGCCTGTCCGGCCAAAGCACCATAGTGTACCCGAATCCGAAGTGCGAAGAAGTGCCGCGATGGCAGCCGGAATCATCCCAGGCATTCGGGAAATCAGCCGCCGACCGCACTTGATCCAGGTCAATATTACGTTCAGAATAGGTTCGAGCCTATGAGGAACGCCCGTGTCTGATCCCAGAGTCATCTCACTGGAAAAAATAAAAGTCGCCTGCCAGAATTGCAGCCTTGCCTCGTTCTGCCTTCCGCTTGGCTTGAAACAAGGGGATATCGAAAAGCTGGACCAGATCGTCAAGCGCAGCCGGCCGATACAACGCGGCGAAGGGCTGTTCCATATCGGCGAGCCTTTCCAGAATATCTACGCGGTCAAGACCGGCAGCTTCAAAACCTTCATCCAAACCGAGGACGGTGGGGAACAGGTGCTCGGATTCCACCTGCCCGGCGAGCTGATCGGTCTGGATGCCATCCTCGACAACAGACATGGCTGTTCGGCAAAGGCACTGGAGACCTCCAGCATCTGCAAGATCCCGTTCAATCAATTGGAAGTCCTGTCCACTCAACTGCCAAGCCTGCAACACCAGATCTTCCGGTTGATGAGCAACGAGATCAGCAAGGACACCAACATGCTGATGCTGCTCGGCAACCGTAGCGCCGACGAGCGCCTGGCGACCTTCCTGCTGAGCCTGTCGCGGCGGCTCGCTCAGCGCGGCTTCTCGGCGACCGAGTTCAACCTGAGCATGTCCCGGCACGACATCGCCAGTTATCTTGGCCTGGCGGTGGAGACCGTCAGCCGCCTGTTCACGCGCATGCAGCAAGATGGCCTACTAAAAGTGGACCGCAAGTTCGTCCGCCTTCTGGACATGGAGAGGCTCGACGCCCTGTGTGAAAAGAATCCACATTGCCACGGCAAGCAGCTCCTGCCCTAACAGGCTAGGCTGTTGAAGAAGTCCTTCCATGGACTGTTTCAACGACGGAACCGGAAAATGCAATTTCCCCGGTTCCCTCATTTTTAATGACTTGCAGTCATCGACGAAAATGCCAGGGAAGGCATTTTGCGGGATCCCCATGATATAAAGCCGCCACCGGATCATGAAAGGTTGCCTGTGGTTCGGCCGCAGGATGCCCGAGGCAGGACACTGGAAATGCTCCCGGCACGTCCAGCATTCCTCACTTCCCCGTGGGTTAGGCCGAGGTCGAGGCCGACACCAAGTCTACACAGCAGCGCCCACCACGTTCCCGCAGACGTATCACACAACAAACGGCTTTCACGCTGAGCACCGCGCCAGGCCGACCACCGCACCTTGATGTAAAGGGCCGCTTTCGGCGAGATTTCCTGCTCGTCCCGGCATGCTCCCCTACGCGCAAATCCATGTAAGAACGGGGTTTTTCCCCGTATTCTTGACACAGATCAATGCCCGCCATCCACTACTTCAGCATATTACACCAGTCTGAATCGCCTTATCTGCGGGCGTGTTCTTTCAATCTTTCGTAGCGCTTTGATATTGGAGACAAATAATGTCGTCACAGACCACGTATAACTACAAGGTCGTACGCCAGTTTGCGATTATGACGGTCATCTGGGGCATCGTGGGGATGCTCGTGGGTGTCACGATCGCGGCGCAGCTTGCGTTTCCCGACCTAACTCATGGAATTTCCTTTCTATCCTTCGGCCGCCTGCGGCCACTGCATACCAACGCCGTTATCTTCGCCTTTGGCGGTTCCGCCCTATTCGCCACATCCTATTACGTGGTACAACGCACCTGCCAAACGCGCTTATTTGCCAGCGGGCTGGCCGCGTTCACCTTCTGGGGCTGGAATCTGGTCATCCTGCTGGCGGCGATCACCCTGCCACTGGGCATGACCTCCTCCAAGGAATACGCCGAGCTGGAATGGCCGATCGATATCCTGATCGCGGTCGTGTGGGTGTCCTACGCCATCGTGTTCTTCGGCACCATCGCAAAACGCAAGGTCAAGCATATCTATGTGGCAAACTGGTTCTATGGCGCATTCATCCTGACCATCGCCGTGTTGCATATCGTCAACAACCTGGAGATTCCCGTCACGCTGACCAAGTCCTATAGCTTCTACCCAGGCGCCATCGATGCCATGGTGCAGTGGTGGTATGGGCATAATGCGGTTGGCTTCTTCCTGACCGCCGGTTTCCTCGGCATGATGTACTACTTCGTTCCGAAGCAGGCCGGGCGTCCCGTGTATTCCTATCGCCTGTCCGTGGTGCATTTCTGGGCGCTGATCTCCACCTACATGTGGGCCGGTCCGCATCATCTGCACTACACCGCGCTGCCGGACTGGACCCAGACCGTTGGCATGATCTTCTCGCTGATCCTGCTTGCGCCTTCCTGGGGTGGCATGATCAACGGCATGATGACCCTCTCGGGCGCTTGGCACAAACTGCGCACCGATCCGATACTGAAATTCCTGATCGTGTCGCTGTCGTTCTACGGCATGTCCACCTTCGAAGGCCCGATGATGGCGATCAAGACCGTCAACGCGCTGTCTCACTATACCGACTGGACCGTGGGCCACGTACATTCCGGCGCACTCGGTTGGGTCGCGATGGTTTCCATCGGTTCCCTGTACGCGCTGATCCCGCATCTGTTCGGCAAGAAGCACATGTACAGCATGGCCCTGGTCGAGGCGCACTTCTGGATCGCTACCATCGGCGTCGTGCTGTATATCGCCGCGATGTGGATCTCCGGCGTGATGCAAGGCCTGATGTGGCGCGCGGTGAATGCCGACGGCACCCTGACCTACTCCTTCATCGAATCGGTTGAACGCACTTATCCGTTCTACTATGTACGCCTGATCGGCGGCATCCTGTTCCTTAGCGGCATGCTGTTGATGCTGTTCAACGTGATGAAGACCATCAAGAATCCGGCTCCGGCTGATGATGCAATCCCTCAGGCAGCCTGAGACAACGGAGGAAACTAGCATGTCACATGAAATAGTCGAAAAGAATGTCGGGCTGATGGCGATCATGATCCTGATTGTGATCAGCATCGGCGGCCTGGCGGAGATCGTGCCGCTGTTCTTCATGACCGAAACCACCGAGCCGGTGAAAGGCGTGGAGCGTTATTCCGCCTTGCGTCTCGAAGGCCGGGATATCTTCATACGCGAAGGCTGCAACAACTGCCATTCGCAGATGATTCGTCCGTTCCGCGCCGAGACCGAGCGCTATGGCCACTACTCCGTGGCCGGTGAGTCGGTCTACGATCACCCATTTCTGTGGGGCTCTAAACGCACCGGTCCGGACTTGGCGCGTGTCGGTGGTCGTTACAGCGACGCCTGGCATTTCGCTCACTTGAACAACCCCCGCGATGTGGTTCCGGCATCCAATATGCCGGCATTCACCTGGCTGTTCGAGAACAAGCTGACCGGCGAGGATACCGCCGCGAAAATGAAGGCGTTGAACTTCGTCATCGGTGCAACCTGCCCGAAATGCGAGCTGTACACCGAGGACGACATGAAGAACGCCAAGGCTGCGGTGGAAGGCAAGACCGAAGCTCAGGCTCTGGTCGCCTACCTGCAAGGCTTGGGCACGGCATTGTGAGGTAATGTCATGGATATCAATGACTTTCGATCCTGGCACACCGTGCTAGCACTCATCGCGTTCCTTGCCGTCTGGATATGGGCGTGGAGCAACAAGCGTAAAAAGCCTTTCTCCGAAGCAGCGAATCTGCCGTTCGCGGACGAGGCCATAGACGCTGAAACCATCAAGAAGGAGAACCAATCATGAGTTCATTCTGGAACGCTTGGATCTGGGCGCTCACAGTCGGCAACATCCTCGCCTGCTGGTGGCTGATCCGCTGGACGATGAAGAACCGGGCTGGCGAAGCCGCCTCCGGTGATGTCACCGGACACGTATGGGACGGCACCCTGGAGGAATACAACAATCCCCTGCCGCGATGGTGGCTTTGGTTGTTCTATGGCACGATGCTCTTCGCCGCAGCCTACCTGGCAATCTATGGCGTGGGCAACTGGAAAGGCCTGAGCAACTGGTCGGAAACCGGTGCCTATGACGCGGAAATGGCCAAGGCGGAAGCCGAGTACGGACCGGTCTTCGCAAAATATGCAAAAACGCCAATTCCCGCGCTTGCGACGGATCCCGAGGCAGTCAAGACTGGCCGGCATCTGTTCCTGACCTACTGCATGCAGTGTCATGGCTCCGACGCCCAGGGCGCGCGCGGCTTTCCGAATCTGGCCGACAAGGACTGGCTATGGGGCGGAACGCCCGAAAAGATCGAGGAGACCATTCTGAACGGCCGTCAGGCAGCCATGCCTTCATGGAAGCCGATCCTTGGCGAGGATGGCGTGGACAAAGCGGCCAACTACGTCGCCTCCCTGGCCGGACACAAAGCGGATCCAGCCAAGGCCGAGGAAGGAAAGAAGATCTTCCAAACCAACTGCGCGGCCTGCCACGGCATGGATGGCAAAGGTAATCCCATGCTAGGCGCGCCCAACCTGACAGACAAGACCTGGCTGTATGGCGGCACCCTACGCACCATCAAGAAAACCATCGCAGGCGGACGCACGGGCAAGATGCCGGCACACAAGGATCTGCTTGGCAAGGATAAGGTGCATGTGCTCGCGGGCTATGTCTATAGCCTTTCGCACGGCGGCTGATCGTCGGCATCGCATACTGCCTCGACGGATCGGGGCGGTAACGACTTGATTCAGACCCCCTTTGCCCGGTAGCTTCTACCGGGTAATTTTTTTGGAGCGGATAACATGCAGAAAAACCCGACGATATATAAGGATCAACAAGAACTCCCAACCATACAACGCGTCATTTCCGTGCTCTGGCCTTCTTTCCTTGTCGCCAGCATCAGCACCTTTCTCTTCTTTGCCGTGTTCGATCCCATCGATTTGGGGCGTCTCGCCGGCTATCCGGAATTGACCCGCATCGGTGGTTATACCATTGGCTTCTTTTTCTTCTGGGTCATGACCGCGTTTTCTTGTGGGCTGACCTGCTATTTCCGCAAGCCGGTGCATCCGCCTACTATCAAGTAAGCCCCGAGATTGCGCTGGATCAAAGACATCCGGCCAAGATTAAATTATAAATGTAGAATTTTATAATTCTCTAATACAAGGTCATCAACATGTCCGCAACAGCTGGAAAGACTCCGACCCCTGACCAGCAGGTCGAAGCCGAACTGTATAAAAAGCGCCAAAAGATCTATCCCCGCGAGGTCCACGGGATCTTCGCCAAAATGCGTAACCTCGCGATGGTCGCCCTGCTCGGTATCTTCTACGGCCTGCCATGGTTGAACTGGGATGGCCATCAGGCGATTCTGTTCGACTTGCCGGCGCGTAAGTTCCATATCTTCGGCTTGACGCTGTGGCCGCAGGATTTCATCTATCTCTCCCTGCTGCTGATCATCGCGGCGCTGTCGCTGTTTCTGTTTACCGCACTGGCTGGACGCCTGTGGTGCGGCTACGCCTGCCCGCAAACCGTCTGGACCGAGATCTTTCTATGGATAGAACGCAAGGTCGAAGGCTCTCGCCAGCAACAGATGAAGCTGGACAAACAACCGATGTCGGCGCGAAAATTCCGCATCAAGGCCACCAAACATCTCATCTGGTTGCTGTTCTCGCTTTGGACCGGCTTCACCTTCGTTGGTTGGTTCACCCCTATCCATGAGCTTTGGCACGAGCTGATCACCTTCTCGCTCGGTCCCTGGGAAACCTTCTGGATACTGTTCTACGGCTTCGCCACCTACGGCAACGCTGGCTGGATGCGCGAGCAGGTATGCATCTACATGTGTCCCTATGCGCGCTTCCAGAGCGCGATGTTCGACCACGACACCCTGCTGGTCGCTTATGACGAAAAACGCGGCGAACCCCGCGGGCCACGCAAAAAATCCGCCGACCCTCGCGAGCTGGGCCTCGGCGACTGCATCGACTGTACAATGTGCGTGCAGGTCTGCCCGACCGGCATCGATATCCGTGACGGATTGCAATACCAGTGCATCGGCTGCGCCGCCTGCATCGATATCTGCGACGAGGTGATGGACAAGATGGGTTATCCCAAGGGTCTGGTTCGCTACACCACGGAACGCGCCTTGAAAGGCGAGCATACCCATGTTGTGCGCCCGCGCATCATCGTCTACTCGGCAA
Organism: Sedimenticola sp.; assembly: GCA_026984055.1. Classification (GTDB taxonomy): domain Bacteria; phylum Pseudomonadota; class Gammaproteobacteria; order Chromatiales; family Chromatiaceae; genus JALSSX01. The sequence continues at coordinate 16,640 of JALSSX010000030.1, forward strand.
TCCTGTTGTTTCTGTTCAGCGCGCTGGTCTATGCAGTGGCGACGCGCGTGCCGCTGGAGCTGGACATCCTGCGTGATCGCAACACGCTGTACAATGAAACCGACGAGGGTTTGATCGAGAACGTCTATACGCTGAAGGTGGTCAACATGACAGACAAGCCACAGACCTTCAAGCTCAGCATCTCTGGCCTGAAGGATGCCGAACTGATCGCCCAATCCGATGAAATCAAGGCGCCATCGGGCGAGGTCGTATCGGTGCCGATACGCATCAGAATCGATCCCGAGAACCTACCCAGCTCGGGTAACGATATCGAGCTGCACCTGGAATCACTCACCCAGCCAGGGCTGGAAACGACCGAGACCGGCCGCTTCCTTGGGCCCATGCCCGAACTCTGACAATATGCAACCACGAGACAACGATATGCATACGACAAACCCGACCGGCCTGGACGATAAACCTTGGTACGCGCAGTTCTGGCCATGGTTTCTGATCAGCCTGCCGGCGACTGCGGTCGTCGCCGGGCTGATCACCCTACAGCTTGCGATAGACACCAACGACGGCTTGGTCAGTGACGACTATTACAAGGAAGGACTTGCGGTAAACAAGGATCTGGCCAAGGATGCACTGACCCGCCAGCTCGGTCTGGAAGCCTATGCCAGCTTCGATCCCAAGACACGTGAATTGGGCGTCACGCTACGTCAACGCGACGGAACGCCGATCGAGGCATTGACGCTGGACCTGATTCACCCGACGCGCGCCCACCACGACTTACACATTACGATGACCGCCCAGGGCCAGGGCCGCTTCATCACCAAGCTGCCCGCGGTAATTCCAACCGCCTATTGGCATATTCGCCTGTCCCCGCCAGATGGAAGCTGGCGGCTCGAAAACCGTCTACACCTACCCGCCGCCGGTTCGGTGATGATGAAGTAGGCATGCTCCGGGCACAATAAAAAAAGCGGCATATAGCCGCTTTTTTGCGCTGCTCAAGAGTCTTTCACCGCATCTGTTGCAGTGCTTCGATGCGATCTTCCAATGGCGGGTGACTGAGAAACAATTCCTTGAAGCCGCGCGTGGCGCGCCCGGAGATACCGAAGGCTGCCATCTGGTCGGGAAGATCCTCCGGCTCGCTCGCCTGTTGCAAGCGGCGCAGCGCGGCGATCATCTTCTCACGACCGGCCAGTTCGGCGCCACCAGCATCGGCATGGAATTCTCGCCAGCGCGAGAACCACATCACCAGCATCGTGGCAAGCAGTGTCAGCAACGCCTGAGAGATCAGGCTGGTAATGTAGTAGGCTGGCCCGTGACCTTCCTCGTTCTTGAACACCACCCGGTCGACGACATGCCCAATCACCGTGGCAAAAAACATCACAAAGGTGTTCACCACGCCTTGCATCAAGGTCATGGTAATCATATCGCCATTCGCGACATGCGATATCTCGTGGCCAAGCACCGCCTCGACCTCGTCCTTGCTCATCTGTTGCAACAGACCGCTGCTAACCGCCACCAGCGCACTGTTGCGGTTTGCTCCGGTGGCAAAGGCATTCGGCTGGGGTGAATCGAAGATGCCCACCTCGGGACGGCCGACACCCGCTTGGTCAGCCAGCCGATAGACGGTCTCGACCAGCCAACGTTCGGTGGGATTGGCCGGGTGCTCGATGACGTAGACACCCATACTGCTCTTGGCCATGTGCTTGGACATCAACAGAGAAATGATCGATCCGGAAAAACCGACGATCAGCGAAAACACCAGCACGCCACCAAGGTCGAGATCCACGCCATTTTGCGCGAGCACGCCTTCGATGCCTAACAACTTGAAAACGATGCTGATCAACAACATCACCGCGAAATTGGTCGCCAGAAATAAAAATATCCTTTTCATCGTCTTGTCTCTCAAATATGCATGTATATGTTGGGGGAAATGCCGCGCCCGGACTACTTCGAAGTAACCGCCTTCAAACGCCGGCTGATATCCTCGCGCGCCTGCTTCAATATGGAGTCTTTGTCTACGTTTTCAAGAATCTGCCGTACCACAGCCTTCGGGCCATCCTCGCCCCATGAGCGCCCCTGAGAGAAGTAACGCTGCGCGGCCTTGCCGACGATATAGGTACCATAATAAGCGACACCACCCTGTGCGGCCGCGGTGACCACGGTCGACAGGCCGGCGCTCGCAGCCTTCAAAGCACTGGCGGCCACGTTTACTGTCCAGATCGTCGCCATCAAGGCAGCCATCTGCATACCGATGGTACGGATCAGTTCGCTGGCCTCGCCACGCGTGACAGACATACCATAGACATGCGCCAGATGCACGACCATCGAGGCATCCATCGCCAGCGCGGCAACCAAGTCGGCGATCGGAATCGGGTTAACCGCTACCGCGACGCCCTTCGCCAGGCAATAGCCACGTATCACGGTTTCCGCCACATCCCGACGCACCTCGACGATGCGCCGCGCCACCTCGTCGCTGAGTTCGCCGGCAAACAGGCTGGCGTTCAGCGCCGACAGACTCATGCCCTCTTTCTCCAGCAGTAGCCATAGCGCTTCCTTCAGCTCATCGATATTCGCGGCCGGGTGCTTGCGCACCTCGGTCTCGTTGCCTTGCTCATCGACCTGGACATAGATGCGCTCGGCCGGGCGGGCGGCGGCAGGGATGACTTGTTCTGGCGCGACGATATCGGCAAGCTTCCCGCGCAGACTGGTGAGCAGCAGTTCCAGTTCATCGCTGGTATACCGATCCGCCTTGTTCAGCACCACCAGCATGGGACGCTGACGGGCCTTCAGCACCTTCAGCGCCTTCAGTTCGGTCTCGGTGACATCGCCATCGACGACGAACAATACCAGATCGGCGCGCCCAGCCACCTCGTGCGCCATACGTTCGCGATCCTCACCGCTGATCTCGTTGATGCCGGGGGTATCGATCAAGAACACACCACCAGCCTCGATCTCCTCCCATGGCTGCATGTGACTGAAGCGCGTCTCGCCATGTAGGGCGCTGACGCTGAATCTGTTCTCGCCGAGCAAGGCATTCAGCAACGCGGATTTGCCGACGCTGACGCGCCCGAAGACGGCGATATGCAGATACCCTTTCTCCAGCTTGTCGAGCATCGCCCGCACCTGCTGAAAGTCATCGACCAGCGCATCGCGCACCACCTCTGGCACACGCTCGTCCTCCAGCAATTCACGCAGGTTCTCTTGCGCTAACTGAAGGTGTCGCTGTTCGTCTTTCCCGGTGTCTTGCGTTTCCGTCGCGCTATTTTTTTCTGGCGATCTCTTCCACAGCCAGTCGGGCAAACCGTTTTGCACGGTTTTCCAGATTCCCACCTATGGTCTCCTCAAAGTAATCCAATGCGCGCTTCGATTCGAGCGTGCCTGTTTCATCCAGTGTCTTGCTGACGGCCTTGCCCAGGCTGTCGAAAATCATCGCGTAGGCCACCGCGTGCATGATACCGCCAGTGACGGTGCCGATGCCGGGAAAGGCTTTCAACACGTTGCCGGACAGCGCAAGCAGAATCGGCAGACGCTTGCCGACGTTCTTACTCGCCAGTTCGACGAACTGTTCGAGATCCATGTCGCGCACCGGCGCTTCATAAAGATTGTTCAGCGCCTTCACCATGCTCACGCCGAGATAACCCTGGATCAGGATATCAGTGCCGGGGCTGACCGCCGCCATCGCGCCCAGCATCGCCTTGCGCGTGTATTGCTTGACCAGCTTCTCCGCCTCGACCCGGCGGTATTCCGCCGTCGAGCGGTGCAACTTCTCCGCGCCCAGTGTCAGCAGGCTGGCATCGCGTCGCTGGCGCAGGTCTTCACCGCGCCGCGCGATCGTGCGGCGCATCGTCTCCAGCAACTCCGAGATATCCGCCACGCGCTCGCGCACCACCTGTTGTTCACTGCCATCCGGCATCACCCGGAAGACCTCCTCCTGTCCGCCGGCCTGGACACTAATCACCGGTACGCCGGGTACGCGTTCGGCGATACGTTGCTTGATCGCTTCGAGATCCGCCGCGTCATAGCGATCAATCTTGTTCAGCGCAATCACCATCGGCCGCTCGAAATGCAGTAGTTCGGTGATTTCCTGGTATTGATCCCGAGTGAGTTCGCCATCCGTGACATATACAACCAAGTGCGCGCGACGGGCCTCGTCGCGGGCGCGCTCGACCTTGGCCGAATCGGTATCGAAGATACCCGGCGCATCGGTCAGCGTGGTGTCCGCCTCGGCATCGTCCGAGAAGCGGTAATGAGAGATGTAGCAGGTGGTGCCGGCGCGTGGATCGGTTTCTATCGAGGCGTCACCAGTCAGTGCCTTGATCAAGGAGCTCTTACCCGCCGATACCGGGCCGAACAACACCACGTAGATGGAGTCTTCCTGCTGGCGACGCTGTAATTCGCGCAGCTCGTGCTTCGCGGCACTGGTATCTATCCCCTTCTCTTCGGCATTCTCCAGCCGGGTCTCCATCTCGGCGGCATTTTGCGGCACCTCGATGAACGCCCTCTTCCCATGAGAATTTGCTTTTCGCGGACGAAAGAACCACCAGACAACCGCCAGCGCAAGCAGTGCGAATACCGCCAGACCCGCAACATACAGGGCCAGCAGGGTTGGCGACATCTGATCGAGCAGATGCCAGATGTTCAATGCCGATTCGGTCAGTTGCAGCAGCACCATCAGTACCACCGCAGCCAGCAGAATCAACGCCAGCGCTATCAGCAGGCGCAGGCCGCGCCCCAGTCCCGGTTTTTTTTCGTTTTCAGCCACTCTCGGGCAGATCCTCTTGAAATGATCCGCCCGAGTATCCTACACGGACTGGCGATTTTCCAGTTGCATTGCCGCCACGTCTGCCACCAGGGTGCTGCGTTTCTCGATACCCAGCCCTTTCTCCAACACGATATCCACGAGTCCCGGCATGCCGATGGTGTCGAACAGTGGATTCGACCAACCGTTGATCACGGCAAAATTCGTCATGAATGGTGACTCGTGGTGACGCTCATGGGGCGACCTGGCAAGAATCAGGCCACTGCGCTGTAGAGAAGCAACAACCCTGCCCGGCCGTCGGAGATGCGCCCAACGGTGGAACACCTGAGTAAAAACCCAGCAACTGCCCAACGTGAACAGAAACAGCGCCCATGGACCGGACAGCCAACCCGATAACGCCAGAAGAAGCACAACCAACACCGGAAGCGCTATGATTCGGGCGGCGGGATAGATCACCTCGACCAACGGACGCCTGGCGATGCAGCCCGGCTGACGATGGTGATTCTGAAATTCGCGCACGATGCCATCCTTCGCGGCGTCGCCATAGTGATCGACGATATAGTGAAAGATATAAGAGCCAGCGTCCGCTAGCGCATAGGTTGCAAGCACGATCATCGCATTCCATGCACTGGCCTCCAGCAACATCGCGAGTACCACGCCCCCCGCTCCAAACAGAACAAACCATCCATGCACCACGATCAACTGAACGTTCACCTTTCCTTCCTTAGTATTGTTTTTTCCATGAATTACCATTCACCTTGGAAATAGTATACTGTGAGGCATATAGCATTTAAATCCTATTTTTCTTATTGATATCTCGCTTTCCACAGATCATAGCGCAGTTCCATGATGAAGCAAGCCGATCAGAATACTGGCATCCACTCGGCACGATGAGTAATATTGACTAATATTCTGATATTACTCATAGCCTATGAAACAATTGATCCTCGGTGGCGCGCGTTCGGGAAAGAGCCGTCTTGCCGAGCAGCTTGCCAGCCGTCGCGACACCCCGGTGACCTACGTCGCCACGGCCGAGCCGCTGGACGACGAGATGCGTGAACGCATCGCCCATCATCAGCGACAACGCCCACGTGACTGGCTGACGATAGAAGAACCACTGGCGCTGTCCACGCTGATCGAAGACCGCGGCAACGCCGAGCGGCTATTGCTGATCGACTGCCTGACCTTGTGGCTGAGCAACGTGCTCCATCGTCATGCCGATCCCGAGGCATCGTTGAATGCCTTTCTTCACTCCGTTCGGCACAGCCCAGCTCGATTGATCATGGTAAGTAACGAGACCGGCCTTGGCATCGTCCCGGCCGATCGCTTGAGCCGACGTTTCATCAACCTTGCGGGACGCCTGCACCAGCAACTCGCCAGCGAATGCGACAGCGTGCTGTTCTGCGTCGCTGGCCTGACGCTTACCCTGAAAGGAAAACCGCCGGATGCCTAGAAAACACACCAACTGGCTTTTCGATGCGATACAGCCACCAACCGAGGGCGCTTTGCGCCGAGCCGAAAAACGCCAACATTGCCTGACCAAGCCGGTCGGCTCCCTCGGCATGTTGGAGCGGCTGGCAATGCAACTCGCGGCAATGCAGAACAGCGACCAGCCCTCCGCCGAAAGAGTGTATATCAGCGTCTTCGCCGCCGACCATGGCATCGCCACGCAAGGTGTC
>JALSSX010000031.1 GCA_026984055.1 Sedimenticola sp.
AGACAGAAGCCGAGACAGAAGCCGAGACAGAAGCCGAGACAGAAGCCGAGACAGAAGCCGAGACAGAAGCCGAGACAGAAGCCGAGACAGAAGCCGAGACAGAAGCCGAAGTCCCGCCATCGGGCCTGCTCGGTACAGGGGTGCCGGGCAGCACCGGATCCATCGAGGCCAGTGGTCTCCCTCTGATGGCCAATGCTGGCGATGAGTCTCTGCTGTCGACCGAGGCGCATGATGATTCCGATATCTCGGCGTTCGCTGTTGGTGACGACACTGGAGACAGCGAGATATCGATCGACCCCCAGTTGCTGGATATTTTCCAGACAGAGTCCGAGGGACATCTCGCGACGCTGCGCGAGTACCTGGCAAGAAATGCGTCACGCCAGGCGCCATACCCTATCGATGAATCCATCTCGCGGGCGTTCCATACACTGCACGGCAGCGCCGAGATGGCGGATGTCGAGCCAATTGCTATCATCAGTGGCGCTTTCGAGCATTATCTGCAAGCGTTACTCGATAGCCACTCGTCAGTGAACGCGGATTTTCTGTCGCTGCTGGGTGATGGCGTAACGGTGATTCAGGGCACTATGGATGCGATCAACGCACCGGGCAAACCGCTTCCCGATTGGGAGTCGCTGCAACAGCGTATTGATGGTTTGCGCCATGATCTGAGCCAGGAAAGCCAACCGGTGGCGTCGTCCCAGGCCGTCGATACCTCGGTCGCGCATGTCGAACAGGGACTTGATCCTGAATTGGTGGACATCTTCCTCGAAGAAGCGCGTGAGCTGCAAGATGGGTTCGATGCCGCGTTGCGGCAATGGGAAGAGAATCCTCAAGATCCCGAACCGCTGGCGGCGCTGCAACGAAATCTGCACACCTTGAAAGGTGGCGCACGGCTCGCCGGCATCACGGCCATCGGCGACCTGGGTCACGCGTTGGAGTCGCTGCTGAGTTCCTTCAGTGAAACCGGGCGCATTCCTGGCAAGGAAGCATTCGAGCTGACTCAGCGCACCCTAGACACCTTGGCCAGCCAGGTCGATCAGGTCGCGATGGGACACAGCGTCGCGCCGGTCTCAGCCTTGCTGTCTCAACTGGAGGCAAGCAGGTCCGGCGCCGCCGATTCCGGATTGATTGGGGGCGATTCCCTGCTCGACGGCGATACCTCATCGCAGATCGTCGACAGTGGCCTGCTGATGGAAACCTCCGATATCAGCGATTCGGATATCCTACCGGAATCCGATCTGGACGATAGTCGTTCCGTGGAATCGAGTACCCTGGTGCTCAAGACTGACAGCGAATTACTCGTGGATTCAACCGCGTCCGGGCTGCTCGGCGACAGCCAGCAGGCGCCGCGCCTGCGCTTAGTTGGCTCAGACGAGAAAATGGCGCGGGAGCAGGCCGAGCGGGAGCGTCGCGCGCGGCGCTCCGAGAGCAAACGGCGGGCGCGCAAGGAATACCTCCGTATTCACAGCGAGAAACTGGATGCGCTGGTGGACAATGCCGGCGAGGTCAGCATCTACCGCGCCCGGCTGGAACAACAGAATGCCAATCTGCGCTTCAATCTGACCGAGCTGGATCAGACGGTCGTTCGTCTGCGTCGCCAGCTGAGGGATCTGGAGATAGAGACGGAAACCCAGATTCTGTTCCGCTTCGAGGGTGGCCTACCCGGCGATGGAGGCATGCCCAAGGCGGTTGAGACCCAGGGTGAAGCCGATTATCGGGAAGACTTCGATCCACTCGAACTCGATCGTTTTTCCAATATCCAGGAATTGTCGCGGGCGCTGGCCGAAACAGTGGACGATCTGGTCAACCTGCAGTCTACATTGACCGATTCCATCCGTGAGACGGATACCCTGCTGTTACAACAATCGCGGGTTTCGGCCGACTTGCAAGACGGCCTGCTGCGCACGCGCATGGTGCCGTTCTCGCAGATCGTCGCGCGCCTGCAACGCCTTGTCAGGCAAACGGCGGAGGCCAGTGGTAAACGCGCCGAGCTGGATGTCACGGGAGCTGCCGGCGAATTGGATCGCGGCATCCTGGAGCGCATAACCCCCGCATTGGAACACCTGCTCAGGAATGCGGTATCCCATGGCATCGAGCCAGTCGTTGAAAGGGAATCGCACGGCAAGCCGGCGGTTGGGCGCATCAATATCGATGTCTCCCGCGAGGGAACCGAGGTGCTGCTACACATCTTCGACGATGGTGCCGGACTCGATGTCGAGGCGATTCGGCGAAAAGCCATCGAACGCGGCTTGCTGGACGAACAGGCGGATTGTCGTGACGACGATGTGCTGCGCTTCGTTCTCGAGCCGGGTTTCAGCACGGCGGCCGAGGTGACCCAGATCGCTGGTCGTGGTGTTGGCATGGATGTCGTCGCCAGTGAGGTGAAGGCGCTTGGTGGCACACTGGATATCGAGTCGGACGTTGGCAAGGGCGCGCGCTTCCTGATTCGCCTGCCGTTCACGATGGCCGTCAGCGATGCATTGATGGTGCAGATCGGTGACGAGATCTATGCGATTCCGCATGCCAGCGTCGAGGGCTTGGTACGGATTTCACAGGAGCAGTTGCGCACCGTCTACGCCGGCGGCGATGACCAGATGAGCTATGCCGGCAACGATTACCGGATTCGTTACCTGGCGGATTTGATGGGGGTGTCGAGTCGTCCAATGAACGACAACCGAAAATGGTATCCGACCCTATTGGTGAAGGCCGGGGATCGGCGTGTCGCGTTGCAGGTGGACAGGGTGATGGGGAACCAGCAGGTCGTCGTGAAGCCGGTTGGTCCGCAGATCAGCTCGGTGCGCTGGATTACTGGCGGCACGATCCTCGGCGATGGACAGGTCGCACTGATCATCGATGTCGTCATGCTGGTTCGCATGGCCGCCACGCAGGCGCCGGCGGCGCGCGCCGAGGCTGAGGAGCCACGTGGCACGGCGTTGGTGATGGTGGTCGATGATTCGGTGACCGTGCGCAAGGTGACGGAGCGCTTGCTTACCCGCAACGGCATGCAGGTGGTGACCGCGAAGGATGGTGTTGAGGCACTGTCTTTGTTGCAGGATGTCTCGCCGGATATCATGTTGCTGGATATCGAGATGCCGCGCATGGATGGTTTCGAACTGGCGCGCCATATGCGCAACGATATGGAGTACCAAGACATACCTGTCATCATGATCACCTCCAGAACCGGTGAAAAGCATCGAAATCGGGCGCTGGAACTCGGTGTCAAGCGTTACCTCGGCAAGCCATACCAGGAAGCCGAGTTACTCGACAATATCCGTCAGACCCTGGAAGGTGGTGACGCATGAGTGAAAACAACCGTCAGGTCCGTGGCGTCTTGCTGGCGCATTTTTCCCAACAACTGCTTTTGCCCAATGCAGTCATGGCCGAAGTCATCGGCTATCGCGAACCCAGGCTTTCGCTTGGCGACACACCAAAATGGTATCGGGGAGATATCCTTTGGCGCCAGTTCACCACGCCGATCGTCCGCTTGGATATGGATATGACCGATATGGAGGATGGCAAGGAACAGGTCGGCGTGCGTGCCCGCATCGCGGTCTGCTATGCACTCGATGCCGATCCCGAACGTCCCTATATCGGCTTTGTCACCAATTCGGTGCCGAGGTTGGTGCATGTCGATGCGGATAATGTCCGTCCAGATCGACACGCGGAGATACCAGAGAGCATCGCCAAGCTGGTCGGCGCGGCCGTGCGGGTGCGCGACGAGTCAGCCTTGATCCCCAATATGGCGGCGATAGAAGCCGAGGTGCTGGTGTTGCGTTCTTGAATCGACGCTGCTTTGCGCGCCACGTTATGCGTTGCCCATGCCCAATGGAATGAGGCTTTCGTGGCTCCTCCACCGGTTTGCCTTGGGTCGTGAGTCGGGCCTTCGTCCGGGCTTGTTACGCTGTTTTCCGATGCGATAGCCACGGCCAGCCGAACGTCGGTATCATCGCACGCGCACTGAGTCCCTGGCGTTACGGATCGCGGTGCGCCACGGCCTCCCGCCATTTCCGATCACGATAAGTGATGGAAAGTGTAAGCAAAGAGGAAATCGCATTTCCCGGCGCCTTCATTTTCAATGACTTGCCGTCATCGAAAATGGCGGGGCCTCCCTGTACCGCACACAGGCCGTTGAAAAATGCTATTTTTCAACGGCTTGCTAAGTTCCGACGTTCGATTGGCCATGCCCGGCCCGGATCCTGTCGATCGGCAATCCCTCTTCCAGTGCCTACGTCACCGATGGCTTTTCACTACCCGTTTGTGTGATATTTCCTATATCAAAGTTGGATTATTCTCCTTTTCCTTGTCTCCCGCACCTGCCAGACTTAAGCCATATCGAACGGTAAGGTTCTTACTCTCAAGGAGCAGGTAGCATGGGATTTTCATTTCTGCAAGTGTCAGCATACTTTACGCATATGTGACTCACATCACCGAGCTTGCGCGTCTGCTGAATTGTAAAATAAACTGTTTATTTTCTATATACTTGGCAGGGTTTTCTCCGTGGTGGCTGATTTGTTTTTCATGATGGCGATATGAGTTAACGATGAATCCATCGTCGCATTATTTTACATGGTCAGCATCGTTATCACGGAATTCCTTTCGTTGGTGTTGTATTCAACTAATTGAAATCTAATGAATTAAATATGATATCGCTTGGTTTTTTGATTATTGGCCTGAATGCTGCATGAGGATGTCATGTTCCTGAATATGGTCTCTATTTTGGTGCGGTTTCCGCCGTTTCTTCGGGATAAGGGAAAGAAACTTGATTACTTTGTGATGTAGATCACAATGTGTTCAGGGTGTCGGTTTGGCCCGGATATCCGGGCATTTCGAGGGACGCGGCATGATGACCTGCCAAGGGGCTTATGGCCCCTTCGAACGAATTGCGACAGGACATTCAGGCATAAATGTTGAACTCGCGGGTCGGGTGCTTGCGCACACAATGGACCCACCGCCGAGTTTCCGTGCGGTCGTCAAGGGTCGGTGCTTGGCCCCGGTGTCCGCTGTATCACGCTACCTTTCGGGGGGATCATGGCTACAAGAAGAGATGTTTTGAAGTTTGGACTGGCCAGTGCGGCCTATGCGGGGGCGCCAAAGCCGGCCTCCT
>JALSSX010000032.1 GCA_026984055.1 Sedimenticola sp.
AAACACTTACCCGTGACTCACATTTACTGTGGATAACTTTGTGGACAGAATGCGGAAACACGCCCACAAGCCGCATCATCGCTGACCTCTGATCAAATTGTCCAACTTTGATACATATATTTATCTTATTGATTTAAAACGATTTAATTTATTATGCTGATTTTAAACCTATCGATTGCCGCGACTGGACCGGCATCAGGGCAGGATGTGCATATCAGCATCTGTCAAGTCTTGACAGATGTGTTTTCCGCCGTCTCCATCCAACGGCCGCGACTCGGTAAAATGCTCGGGGCGCTTACACTGCTCATATCGTCTCCGACACTGTTTGGACAGGCGAGGCCAATGTCGATTTGTCACTGACAATCGGACTCTTGAGCGTTAAGCTCCGAGGCCTGAGATCGAGAACTTGGAGAGCACGCTATGTGCCTGGCCATCGGTAGCACCACCCCACCGAGCAACAATCCGCTGGCGCGCCTGCTGCGCGGCATCGGAGGCAACCCGTTTTTCATGCTGTCCCTGGGCGGCCTGATGTTCGCGCTGAGCGTGCCCTGGCTCCAAGGCGAAACCGCGCTTGTCGGCGTGCTGTTGCTGTCGGGCCTAGCCGCTCAGCCGATGCTTGGTTATCTGTTCGATCGGCTGCCATCATGGTACCGGCAATCAGCGGTGCTCTATCTCTCCTACATGCAGGTATTCTGGGCTTGGGCGGCCGCGCTGATCTGCGCCTGGGCGGGCTGGTGGTTGGCGGCGCTACTGTTATGCGCCGCCGGCTGGTGGCAGGCTTGGAGGGTGCTCCACGACCTGGGTCTGTGGATTCCCGATGTCCGCGCAAGACCCGTCAAGCTACTGAAGACGCTCGCGTTGGCGAATGGCGCGGCAACGCTATCGACCCTGGCGAGCGGCCTGTTCGTCGCGCCATTGGCGATCGGCGTCGGCCTATCGCTGGCCATCGGCTTGTGGCTCAGCTGGACTGTTTCCAGGGGTTGCGTGACGGCTTGACCTTCTCGACCGCCGCCTCTCCGGTCTTGCTCTTGCGTCCCAACGGCCCTTTCGGTTTGCCTTTATTCTTGCGCTCGCGCAAACGCTGCTTGGGCTTGCTCCTGGGCTTCGGTTTTTCCTTGTCCGCCTTGCGCTTCTTGCGCCGCGCCACCGGTAGGCGGTGGCGCGGCTCCAGGCCTTCGATCGTGGTTACCGGCAAGCTATCGCAGAGATAGCGCTGGATGCGTTCCAAATAACGCAGATCATGCGCCTCGACTAGGTTGAACACCCGACCCGGCTTGCCATCCCGGCCGGTCCGGCCGGCACGATGCACGTAGAGATCGCCCTTACGCGGCATATCCCAGTTGATGATGGCTTTCACGTCATCAATATGCAGGCCGCGCGCGGCAACATCGGTAGCCAGCAGGATGGAACGGCTGCCGGCGTGAAATTCACGCAAACAGCGATCCCGCTCCGGCTGCCGCAGCTCGCCATGCAGAACCAATACCTTCGATCCATTGGCGCTCAGCGCGCCGATCAGCCAGACAAGATGCTCGCGGGTGTTGACGAACACCAGTTTTCGGCCTTTTTCGGCGCGCAACAGCTGTTCCAGCAGAGCCAGCTTGTGTTCGCGGGTATCGGCGAACAACACGCTTTGCGCGATCGACGCTGGCAGCCTTCTCGGACTGTCCAGAGTCAGGATCACCGGATTTTTCAACCAATAGACCGCAAAATGTCCACAGCGGCTGTCAGCGGCTGTCGCCGAGTACAGCAGGAGTTGACGATCGGTTGGCGCGGCGCTGAGTATGCCTTCGACCGCCTCGCGCAGGCCGAGCTCGAACATACGATCGGCCTCGTCCAGCACCACGGTGCGCACGGTACCGATATCCGTCTCGCCAGTAGCCAACAGTTCCAGCAGACGGCCCGGTGTCGCGACGATCAACTCCGGCTGTTTCGCCAACCATTCGAGCTGTGACTTGTGGCGGATGCCACCGGTGACGCGCGCGCTGCTCAACCCAGTACTACCGGCGAGGCGCCGAAACACCTTGTCGATCTGCACCACCAGTTCCCGCGTCGGCGCCAGCACCACGGCGCCGATCCGGCCATCCTCCGGCGGGGTCTCCAACAAGCGCTGTACCAGCGGAATCAGAAAGGCGAGCGTCTTGCCGCCGCCGGTCTCGGCGCTAAGCATGACATCCCTGCCCTCCAGCGCTGGAGGAATGGCCTCGCGCTGCGCGGCATTCGGCGCATCGAAGCCCATTTTGTCGATGGCCCGCAGCAGCTCTGGACGTAGAAAGAAGTCGTCAAACAGCAAGCTAGAATCCTCTGTCACGCACCGCCGGCGATCGGCGACGATTCAGGGCACAATACTAACAGGATGTTGAAAAAGTCCTTCCATGGACTTTTTCAACGACGGAAGCGGAAAATGCGATTTCCCGGTTCCTTCATTTTCAATGACTTGCCGTCATCGAAAATGGCGGTACATCCCTGTACCGCACACAGGCCGTTGAAAAATGCCATTTTTCAACGGCCTGCTAAAGGCGCCGCGTGAACTCCAGCCACCAAAACCCTGGGTGTTTCGCATCACGGCCCTCCGCGTAACCGCCTGGTTGTCCCGGCTTGCATCTGAGTTCGCTGACCTATGCCATCCTGGCCTTTAGCCATTTCAATCAAGAGGGCATCTCGAAAAATCGAGATACCCTCTATATTTGGCTGCCACCGAACGGGAATAGACCGCCAGCTACGCCCTATCGCCGGCGTCGCCTTTCAATTCCAGGGCAAGTCGGTAGTAAGCCTTCTTCCTGCCGCCGAGGAGCTCCGCCGCGATCGCCGCGGCCTTGCCGGCCGGCAGTTCGTCGAGCAATACCCGCATCAACCGGCGCGCCTCGACCCGCCCCAAGTCCGGCATTGAAGCGTCGTCATCCCGACGGCCAGCCACCATTAGCACGAACTCGCCTTTCTGCTGGTTTACATCCTGGCTCACCCCAGCATGCAGTGCATCCAGCGTACCCGCCAGCAAGGTCTCGAAACGCTTGGTCAGCTCACGGGCGATCGCGGCCTCGCGATCGCCGCCGAATATTTGGCGCAGATCCTCCAGCGCATGCGGGATTCGGTGCGACGACTCATAGAACACCAGGGTACGGCTGTCATCGACCAGGCGCTCCAGCAGCGCGCGGCGCTTCCCGGGAGTTCGTGGCAGAAAGCCCTCGAAACTGAAGCGGTCGGTCGGCAGGCCGGAAACGGACAACGCGGCGATCAACGCGCTGGGTCCCGGCACACTGACGACCGGAATACCCCGCAGGCGGCATGTACGCACCAGTTGATAGCCCGGATCGCTGATCAATGGCGTGCCGGCATCCGAGATCAACGCAATCGACTGACCAGCTTGCAACTTCTCGACCAATTGCCGGCCACGACCCTGCTCGTTGTGCTCATGGTAGGAGAACATTGGCTTGGAGACGCCCAGCTTGTGCAGCAACTGACCGCTGTGCCGGGTATCTTCCGCCGCGATCACATCGACCCGCCCGAGAACTTCGATGGCGCGCTCGCTGATATCCCGTAGATTACCAATCGGCGTGGCAACGACATAGAGCGTGGCTTCGTGCATGATTCTATCCAAGCAGGCGGCATGAATGGCATACTATAGCGCGATTTGAACCGCTGCCACCGCGCGGCCACCACCTTGGGACATACGGCAAACTTGGACGCAATAACCGCACCGCACCGATATTCTTCACGCATGATCCGCTGGGTGTTCACCAGCGTGCTGTTCATGCTATTGCTACAGGGCTGCGGCAGCGGCATCAAACGTATCGAGGCGCCGGTGATAAGCCCGGCCCAGCGAGAACTGGCGGACGCCGGCAAGCTCTATCGCCAACAGCAATACCGGCAGGCAGCCGGGCGCTATCGCGCGATCGCGGCGACGAACAGCGGCGATATCCGCGCCAGCGCCCTACTCGGCGCCCTGCGCAGCCTGATGAAGCTTCGGGATCTCGACGCGGCGCAAGCTGTTTCGGCCGAACTCTCAGCCCTGCCGTTGAACAAAGCCGGACTGGCGGAAAAACTACTGTTCGACGGCCATATCAGCCTGGAGACCGGCGATACCGAGACCGCGATGCAGACCTTCGATGTGATCGACGAGGTCCAGCTCGCCCCACTACAGCGCAAACTGCTACACGAAGACAAGGCACGCATCTACCAACAAACGGGTGATCATCGCGCCTGGGTGGGCGAGCTGATCATCCTCGATCCACTGCTCGAAAACCCGGATAGACGCCTACTGAACCAGCAGACCATCCTCGACCAATTGATACAGCTCTCCGACGACGATCTGGACTGGCTGGACGCACATGGCACGCCAAAGACCCTGAGCTGGACCGACCTGATCCGTCAGGCGCGCGCCAATCTGCAAGACCGCGCGACGCTGGACGATGCGCTGGCGGCGTGGCGCCAGCAGTACCCGACCCACCCGCTGGACAATACCCTGCTGGAACAATTCGCGCTGCGCCTGCTCGACAGCCTGGCTCCCCCGCATGACATCGCGGTATTGTTGCCGGAACACAATCGCTACGCCAAGGCCGCCAGCATCATCCGCAATGGCCTGCGCCGCGCCTACCAGGCCGACCAGCGCGCCGACAAACCGGCGCTGACCTTCCATGACAGCAGCGACATCAAGCACCTGACGCAACGCTACGATCAACTCGCCGACAGTGGTCATGACTTGATCATCGGCCCGCTGACCAAGCCGGCCGTCGCCAGACTCGCGAAGGGCGGCCTGAAACCCAGCCCGGCGGTACTCGCACTCAACCGCATCGACGCCGAACAGCAACCCGCCAATCTATTCCAGTTTGGCCTGGCACCGGAGGATGAAGCCAGCTTGGCCGCCGACCGCGCTTGGCGGGACGGTCACCGGGTCGCGCTGACCCTGACGCCGAAGAACGCCAAGGGACAACGCTTGCGCGATGCCTTCGCGCGGCGTTTCGAGGCGCTCGGCGGCATCGTCGCCGAGAGCGGGGAATACGATCCGAAGGCCAATGAGTTCACCGGCGCGGTCAAGGCGCTATTGAACATCGACGCCAGCGAAAGACGCCACAAACGGCTGACCG
>JALSSX010000033.1 GCA_026984055.1 Sedimenticola sp.
CTTTCAGGATGTGCCGCGTTCAGCACTCGATCTGTTCGCACAGTTGTCGATACAGCCCTTGGGCCGTCTCCAACTCGGTGTATGCCGCGCTGATCCGCTGATCTTGGATGGCGCTCCCCATTTTCCTCAGAATGTTATTCAGCATTGGCAGGCCGCATATCGCCGCTGCGCCGCGAATGCGGTGAATCAGTTCCCTCAGTTCGGACCATTTTTTTTCCTCGAACAGACGCTGAAGAGAAACGAGGTCGTGCTCCAGGTTGGTTACGAAGCGTTTTAGCAGGTCGTCGGCAAGTTGGGCGTCCCCGCCGGTGGTTTTCAACGCCTGATCGCGGTTGTATACCGGTGGAGCGGTTGCCCTGTCTGGCCTGTCGTCCTCCGGGCGGTTTGCTTTTGGCGGGTGCGTGGGAGGTATTTCCAACGGGATGTCGAGGTGGGCCGCGATCAAGGCATGCAGATCCTGTTCGGTGAAAGGTTTTTCGAGAAAGCCGCTCATGCCGGCCTCGCTGGCGGCCAGGCGCGTGCTTGGCAGTAGGTCGGCGGTAGAGGCAATGAGTGGTGTATCCCGGGCCGGGTGGTCCGGGTGGTCCGGTTGGTGGACCCGGCGGGCTATCTCCAGGCCGCCGATGAACGGCATGTGCAGGTCCAGAAATGCCATGTCGTAGTGGTTTTTTTCGAGTGCGTCCAATGCGGCTTGTCCATTGTCCACGCCGGTTACTCGGGCGTCGTGCTGCTTCAGCAGAGTGATCAGCAGCTTGAGGT
Organism: Sedimenticola sp.; assembly: GCA_026984055.1. Taxonomy (GTDB): domain Bacteria; phylum Pseudomonadota; class Gammaproteobacteria; order Chromatiales; family Chromatiaceae; genus JALSSX01. The sequence goes on from JALSSX010000033.1 coordinate 760, forward strand.
TGATCGGGTTGTCGTCCGCAACCAGGAAATGCCGGTTCCGATAGCTGGTGTCGCGGGTGATTTCTCCTTCGGACGGTTCGTCGCGAGGCCCGGCGTTGGGATCTGTCGTGAGTCTGATGGCTTCGATGAGTTGCTCGGTTGAAGCCGGTCGGGAGAGGCAGCGCGCATAGCCGAGTTGCACGAGGCGCTCTCGAACGCCTTGATCCCGTGAACTGATCAGACAGACCATGGGTTTCTGGGTTTTCTCGCGTAGTCCATCCAGCTGTGATCGATAGGATTGCTCGATGAGTTCCCGGGTGCTGATGCCGACCGCGATCAGGTCGGCTTGTCGCAGCTTCTCTGGCCCGGCTTCCTCCTTGTTTTCGAACGCCAGTGTCGCCGCGCCAAGGTAGTTCAGCCGGTGTTGCAAGGCCAGGCGCGAAAGCCTGTGAGCATCGATGATCGCGATCTGTTTTCCGTGCAGTATCTCGGTTACCGGTGCGTTGTGGCGCGGTTTTTCCAGTGGTAGCGAGACGTGAAAGGTTGAACCTTCGCCCGACGTGGATTCCACCTTGATGTGTCCGCCCATCGAGGTGGCCAGGGATTTGCTGATGGAAAGCCCGAGACCGGTGCCACCGAAACGTCGGGTGATGGTCTTGTCGCCCTGGGCGAAGACATCGAACAGGTGATCCTGTTTGTCCTTGTCGATGCCGATGCCCGTATCGGAGACGCTGAAATGCAGGATGACGTTGTCTTCGCGCTCGACTTCCGCCATGACGCGAATCACGATTTCGCCTCGTTCGGTGAACTTCAGCGCATTGCCGACCAGGTTGATCAGGATCTGCTCGATTCGGTTGGCATCGCCGATCAGGGTGTGAGGCACGTCGTGATAGATCAGCAGCACCAGTTCGAGTTCTTTTCGGTAGGCCTCGGAAAGCAATGGGCGAATGGCTCGTTCGAAGCACGGACGGACCTCGAAGGCTTCATAATCGATGGAGAGTTTGCCGGATTCCAACTTGGAAAAATCCAGGATGTCGTTAATGATCACCAGCAGGCTGGTCGCCGAGCTTTTGATTGTTGTCGCGAACTCGCGTTGATCCTTGTCCAGTGGGGTTTTCAGCAACAGGTCGGCGAAGCCGATGACGCCATTCATCGGCGTGCGTATCTCATGGCTGATATTGGCCAGGAAGGCTGATTTTGCCCGGTTGGCCTTCTGCGCCCGTTGACGGGCCAGGTCGATCTGCACATTCTTTATCTCGATCTCTTCCATGCTGCCTTCCAGTTCGGTAACCGCCTGCTCGACCTCCTGTTTCAAGCGTTGTTCTGAGTCGCGAATCTCACGCGCCATGGCATTGAAGCCTTCTTCGAGGTTGCGTAGCTCATTATTGGCCTGTTCCACTATCTGGATGTGGCGTTCGCCGCCGCGTAGGCGCTCCACCGCATCGGTGAGCGCGTTCAATGGTCGGGTGATGCCACGGCTCAGGGCGAAGGCAAGCAAGGCGGTCACCAGCAGGCCCAGCAGCAACAACAAGGTGCTGTTGATAAAGATGCGGCGTTCGTGGGTTGCCGCCGTACCGGTACCCAGCGTGATTTGGACCTTGCCCAGGCTGGCGCGATGCGGATCTGGCCGCGTGGTGTCGCCGTCGGGGAAATCGCTGACGCGGCTGACCGCCTCGGACGCGAGTACGTCGGCGGTGTAATGCTTCAGCCAGGAGCCGTGTTGCGCGCGGCCCTTGCGCAGTTGTAGCAACAACTGGTGATGGGCGTTATATACCGCGATGGCGACGATGCCTTCGCGCTCGCTGATCGGGGCCAACGCCTGTTTCAAAGCGGCTTCGTCCTGGGTGAACAGGCCGAAGAAGCTGGCGGCAGCCACCTCATTGGCAAGTGCCTGGCCACGCGCGTTCAACGCGCTCTGTAGATCGTCCAGGCGCGCGGCGATAATATAGATCGTCAGTAGGATGCCAATGATCAGCGCGGGTATCACGCCGAGCAGCAACAGGCGGATATCGATACGGCGGCTAACAGGCCGTTGAAAAAAGGCGTGTTTCATGGCTTGGCTTTCAGTCTGTGCGTGAGTGTGGCGACGTCCGGGGGACTCAAGCCCAGGGAGCTCGCGACGGCATCGTTGATGCTGATGTGGAAGTAGCGGGGATAGTCGATATGGAGCGTGTCCTTGCGCGTGATCGCGCCTTCGATAATCAGGTCGGCCAGGGTCTTTCCCATATCCTCTGGCGTGGCGTGGACAGCGGCCAGCGCGCCTGATTTCACGAAGGCGTGGGAGAAGGCGATCACCGGAATGCCGCGCCGGTAGCTGGCCAGCAGTAGGCGGTAGAGGGTCTGACGGTTGTACACGGACTTGTCTGGTATGGCGAGAATCGCATCGGAATCGCGCAGCAGACTATCCAGCGCGGGTCCCAGTTCATGGTTGTCGTTGTCGATACGAATCGAGACCAGAAATCCTTGTGACCTCAGGGTCGAGCGGATACGATCTTCGAACCGGCGGGAATCGGGTCCGAGCAGGACGCCAATGCGTCGGGAACCAGGTAGCAGCTCGTGGATCAGCCGGGCGCTCAAGGCCAGGGGCTGTTCCAGCACGATTCCGGAAGCGCCTCGCTGCGTGATGTTCACGCAGCAATCGTACAATTTTCGTAGCGTCGATTCCGCTACCAGCACATAGACGACGGGTTTGCGCAAGGGGCGACCGATCAGGGCCTTGGCGGCCTTGGTGCCGATGGCCACGATCAGATCGGCGCTTCGTGCACGTTGGCTCAGTTGGGTAAGCTTGTCGGCCAGCAGGGTATGGCCGCGTACTTCGAAGTGACGGCGCTCGCGCAGTCGTTTCAGCGTGCTTTCCAGCACGTCGCGATAGGCTGGACTGTCCGCGCTGAGTACGAAAAGTATATCGAGTCCGTGCCGCTGATTCGCGCTGCTCGTCAGCGGCATCAGTATCAGCAGGATAGTGGCCGTCAGATGGCAGACGCGCGAAATCAGCGTTTCGATGGTGGAGCTGATTCCTTTTCCAGAAATGTCCATGATCCAAATACGCTGCTAGGGCCTGTTAACAGGCCCCAGGAGCCTGTCGGATTTAGGATGATTCTACTGCGGTGCTGGGAAATCGGTCCATTTTTCCGATCTTTTTCGTTGCGTAGTCCCTTTATGCGCTTCAAAAGATCGAAAATCGATTTCCCACTCGCCTCGTTACGAACCCCTGACGGCCCGTGTGTGGTACGGAGGTCCGCCATTTTCGATGACTGCAAGTCATTGAAAATAAAGGAACCGGGAAATCGCATTTTCCGGTTCTGTAGTTGAATAAAGTCCATGGAAGGGCTTTTTCAACATCCTGTTAAGTCCGACAGATTCCTGGCGTGAAAGCCGCCTGTCGGTTGCCTGTGATTCGTCCGTGGGAATGTCGTGAATACGCTCTGGTAGGCTTGGCCTCGGGCATCCCGTGGCCGAGCCACAGGCAACTTTCATAACGGCGTGGCGTTGCTTCCATCATAAGCGTTATCACCACAGCCGGCCAACATCGGAATTATCGCATATCTCCTGTTGTCCATGGGATCGACTGCCAGCCAGGGCAGTGTGTGATTCATGAGCCTTCCGGGTCAATGATAGATAAAGCCCAGTTCCACGTAGAAACGCCGTCCAAAGCGATTCTCGGGGCGAAAATCATCATAGGGCTGATTCAATGCGTTCTGGACGACGAATCGGATGTGGCCACTGGCATTGCCGCCGATATTGAACTGGCGCTTGATATTCAGATCGAGCCTCCCGTAGCTGTCCACCGGATCACCTTCTCCCCGCCATTGGAACGCGCTGCTGTAGTAGTAGAGCGCGCTGGCATCGATATCGTCGTTGAAACGATGCGTGAGCATGATACTGAGTGTAGTGCGTGGTACGTCGTTCGCAAGATCGGTTTTCTCCAGCAGATCCGGGAAACGCGGTTCTTTACCGTTTGCCTTGGCCAGGCTGAGTGCCAGCGATAGGCGGGTATGCGGCGTCGGCCGATATTGCAGTTGTGCGTCCATGCCGTTGATATCCAGATGACCGCTGTTGATATAGCGGAACGCGCCATCGCCGATCGGGTCGGGTAGTTCGGCATCGTACACGTCGACGATCAACCGTCGGATGCGTTGGTGAAACAGATTGATATCGACCAACAAGCGGTTGTCCAAAAGGCGGCCGATATAGCCGAGTTCCCAGGCGTCGATGCGTTCCGGATCCAGCGCTCCGCTACTTTGATATAAGGTGTCGAAACGCTGCCCGGTATTCGCGAGCTGGGAGTGGAAGTCGGTGAACTGCTCGAATATCGAGGG
>JALSSX010000034.1 GCA_026984055.1 Sedimenticola sp.
CAAGCAGGACAAGAACCCCAAGCAGGGAAAGAAGCCAGAGCCGGACGACAACGCCGAGCAGGACGCGCCATCCGGCGATCAAGACGGCGGCGAGCGCGACCAACGCGACGACCAGGGTGGCCAACCCAGCGACACCGACAGCCAGGACAGCGAGGGCGAGGACGGCGCCGAGCAACCCTCGCCACTCGACGCCCAGGAACGCGAGGATCTGAACGTACAGTGGCAGCAGCGTCTCGCCGGCGCCGCGCAACAAGCGATGCAGAGCGGCAAGCTCGGCGGCAGCATGGCGCTCCTGGTCGAACATCTGCTACAACCCCAACTGCCCTGGCGCATGCTGCTGGCGCGCTACATGAGCAACATGGCGCGCGACGACTTCAGCTACATGCGGCCATCACGACGCGAGGGCGATGCAATACGCCCGTCACTCCGCAGCAGCCAGATCGATCTCGCGGTCGGCATCGACACCAGTGGCTCGATCAAGGCCACCGAATTCAACGAATTTCTCGCTGAGATCGACGCCATCAAGGGACAGATGCGCGCCCGCGTCACCGTGCTGCCGTGTGACGCCGCGCTGGTCGAGGGCGCCCCCTGGGTATTCGAACCCTGGGAGGAGACCGCATTGCCCGACAGGCTCGGTGGCGGCGGTGGCACCCGCTTCGTGCCGGTATTCGAGTGGCTGGACCAGCAGAACATCCAGCCCGAACTGCTGGTCTACTTCACCGACGCCGAAGGCGAATTCCCAGCACGCGAGCCGAACTACCCGGTGATCTGGCTGGTCAAGGGTCGCCAGCCAGTTCCGTGGGGCACCCGGATTCAGCTCAATTGACGACAGCGATGGAAACAACACCTCCGCCGTCATGAGATCACCCGTGGTTCGGCCCGCGGGATTTCCGAGGCGGGGTACGGGAAATGCTCCCGGCATCGTCAAGGAAGCTCGAAAAATACCTTTCATGGCATTTTTCTCGTCGCAAAGAGAAAATGCGATTTTCTTTTTGCTCACATTTTCCATCACTTATCGTGATCGAAAATGGCGGGACATCCCTGTCCCACTCAGGCATCTCGATTTTTCGAGATGCCCTCCAGCATTCCCCCTTGCGGGTCATGCCGAGACCAAGCGTACAGAGGCATTCACGGCGCATCCGCGGACGAACCACAGGCAATTCACCACATGCTTTCACGCGAACAGGACGCCATGAACAACCCGGACACAAGCGCTCATGACCGGAACCCCGCGCAACGCTCGGTGTCCGATGGTGGCATGCATGTTTCCTTCACGCATCGCCTCGTCACATTGGTCACCGCCTTCTCACTGCTATTCAGCGGCACGCTCGCCAACGCCAGGTTCTACGACCTGCCAAACCTCGGCAGCAGCGCTGACGCGGTGATGACACCCGCCGAGGAACACCGGCTCGGCGAAGCCTTCATGCGCCGCATCCGCGCCTCCGGCGAGGTAATCGACGAACCCTGGGTCAACGACTATATCCAGCATCTCGGCACACGGCTGACTGAACACAGCGAAGCAGCCGGCAAGACATTCCATTTCTTCGTTCTCGACAAACCGACGATCAACGCCTTCGCCGGTCCCGGCGGCTACATCGGCATCCACAGCGGCCTGATCTCGGCGGCACGTAGTGAAAGCGAACTCGCCGCCGTCGCCGGTCACGAAATCGCACATGTCACCCAGCACCACCTGGCACAATTCTACGCCGACGCGAAACGCCTCAGCGTGCCGGGCGCGGCATTGTTAATCGCCTCCATCCTGCTCGGTGCGGTCGGCGGCGCGCAAGCCGGCATCGCCGCCGCAATGGGCAGCCAAGCCGCCCTACTGCAACATCAGATCGACTTCACCCGCGCCAACGAAAAAGAAGCCGACGCCATCGGCATAGACATCCTCGCCGAAAGCGGCTACGACCCCAGCGCAATGGCGACCTTTTTCAATCGCATGGGCAAGGCAACCCGTGTGTACAACACCAAACTGCCCAAATTTCTACTCACCCACCCGATATCCTCCGAGCGCATCGCCGAGGCCCAGGGCCGCGCCGGCCGCTACCCGTATCGGCAAACCGTCGAAGACCCTCGTTTCCATCTGCTGCGCGCCTGGCTGAAGGTACGCAACGACGAAGACCCCGACTTGCGGGTACCCGTCCTGCGCAAACAACTCCAGACCGGCAGCTACCGAAGCAAAACCGCCAAACAGTTCGAACTGGCGTTGGCGCTCGACAAAGCCGGTAAACCCGGCGAGGCCAGTCACGTGCTGGAAAATCTGCGCCGGCAACACCCCGAACAGGCCGCTATCGCCATCAGCCTGTCACGGATACTCACCAAACAAGGACAACTCGCCAAAGCGGCCCAGGTGCTACGGGCCAGCCTGAAACAGGCGCCAGAAAACCGGCCCGTGCTGACCGCCCTGGCACGGCTGGAGATTCGTCGCGATAACCCCAAAAAAGCAATCACCGTGCTGAAGCCGCTGATCGCCGCCGATCCGGACAATACCAGCCTGCTGGCGCTGCTTGCACTCGCCCAGGGTCGCTCCGGCGACAGAATCTCGGCCTATCGCAGCCTCGCCGAATCCTACTTCCAAGCCGGTAAGACCATCGCCGCCATTCAGCAGCTACACATCCTCAAACGGGAATTCAAGAATCTAGACTACTACGTCGCATCGAGTATCGAAGCGCGCCTGGATGTCTTCGAACAGGAACTGGCCGCCATCAAGGCGCGAAAAAAAGACCGCTGACTCCCATGATCGCCCCCCGAGCCATCAGGCAACCGACCGCACGCTTTCCCGCTGACCTGTTCAACGAAACAACAAGCTCAGCGCCATCGCCACCGCAACGACAACCAACGCCGGTCGCACAATACCCACGCCATTACGCATCACCAGATGCGAACCGAGCCAAGCACCGGCCGACTGCCCCATCCCCATCGCCAAGCCCACCGGCCAGACGACCTGCCCCGCCAGCGCAAATCCCAGCAGCGCCGCGAGATTACTGGAAAAATTCATCGCCTTAGTCATGCCCGTTGCGCGGCTGGCGCGCATGCCAAGTAGCAATACGCAAGCCATGACGAAGAACATCCCCGTGCCGGGGCCAAAGAAACCATCGTAAAAGCCCACCGCGATACCGACGCTCAGCGAGAAAACCGGCAGACCCAGGCGCGCCCGGGCATCGTTGTCGGATAGACGTGGCGAAAACAGGAAGAACAGCGCGAAACCGAGCAGCAACAAGGGCAGCAGGCGCCGCAGGAAATCGGCTGCCAACCACTGCACCATCCAACTGCCAGCCAGACTGCCAATGAAGGCGCAACCGACCGGCAGCCACAAGCGCGCCCCATCCAGATGCCCCTTGCGCAGAAAGTTCAAGGTCGCAGTCAGGGTGCCAACGCTGCCCTGAAGCTTGTTGGTGCCCAGCGCCGCGACCGGCGGCACGCCACTCCAAAGCAACACCGGCAGGGTGATCAGGCCGCCCCCACCGGCAATGCTGTCGACCAGACCGGCAAGCACACCCGTGACGATGAAGATCGCCAGCCAATCGAGAGTCAGCGCTTCCAAGTCAAAACAAACGATTCAAACCATTCAGCGCCGCGACCCGATAGGCCTCGGCCATGGTCGGGTAGTTGAAAGTAGTCTCCGCAAAATAGCGGATCGTGTTCGCCTCGCCCGACTGCGACATGATCGCCTGACCGATATGCAGAATCTCGGCGGCCTGCTCGCCAAAGCAATGGATGCCGAGTATCTCCAGCGTCTCACGATGGAACAGCAGTTTCAACATGCCAACGCGATGGCCAGTGATCTGCGCGCGGGCGATATTCTTGAACTCCGCGCGCCCCACCTCATAGGGTACGCCCTGGGTGGTCAGCTCGTGCTCGGTCTTGCCCACCGAACTAATCTCCGGGCTGGTGAAGATCCCAGTCGGCACATCCTTCACCAAGGACCAGCGATTGTTGCCATCGGCAATCACCCCGCCGACGAAACGCCCCTGATCATAGCTCGCGCTGGCCAGCCCTGGAGGCCCAATCACATCGCCAACCGCGTGAATGCCCGGCAGCGCAGTCGTCAACGTCTCGTCGACCTCGATCTGACCGCGGTGATTGACGGCCACGCCAATCGCCTCCAAACCCATGCCCTTCGTGTTGCCGCTGCGACCGTTCGCCCACAACAACACATCACTGCGCACCTGCGAACCCGATTGGCACTCCAGCACCACGCCATCGTCATCCGCCTCGATCAGCGAATACGTCTCGTCATGACGGATCTGCACGCCCTGATCACGCAGATGGTAGCCCAACGCATCGGTGATCTCGTCATCGAGGAACGACATGAGCCTGTCGCGAGTGTTGATGAGCGTGACTTTCAGATCGAGATTGGCGAAGATCGACGCATATTCGCAGCCGATCACGCCGGCGCCATAAAGAGTCACGCTCCTCGGCGTAGCCTCCAGCCCAAGAATGGAATCGCTGTCGTGGATGCGCTCGTGCGCGAAATCGACATCCTCTGGCCGATACGGACTGGATCCGGTCGCGATGACGAAATGATCGGCGCTCAAAAATTCACTGTCGTACTCGCGGCGCGTCACCTTGACCCGGTTCGCATCCTCGAAACTGGCGAAACCGTGAATGATGTCAACTTGGTTACGAAAATAGTAGCGCTGCCGGGTGCGCACCTGCTCGGTACTCACCGAATGCGCCTCGCGCAGCAACTCGGGATAACCGACATCCATGTGGCTCAAGGTATGCTCGAACAGCGGATGCCGCCGGTACTCCGACAACAACCGCACCGAATGACGCAATGTCTTGCTCGGGATCGTCCCCCAATGCGTGCAGCCACCACCGATCTGCGGATGCGCCTCCACAACCGCGACCCGCTTCCCGGCCTTCGCCAACCGCATCGCCGCGCCCTCACCTCCCGGCCCGCTGCCGATGATGACGACATCGTAGTGCCTATCCATATCCCTCGCTCCGCTGAAATGCTGGATTGTAACTTGTTATCGCCGCGGGGGGGCAAGCGTTGGAGGGCCTGTGTTAGCCCAAAGCAGTAATGTCCTCTTTG
>JALSSX010000035.1 GCA_026984055.1 Sedimenticola sp.
CGAAGCACCCGAACCAACCAACGACGACGACCCGGTGTCCCGCCGCCTGCTGCATCGCTTGCAAAACGATATCCTGGAACTGCGCGACGCGCGCGACCATCCCGAGATCCTGGTCGACGACAGTATCACCTTCGTCTCGGCGCACAACGCCCTACGCGAGGTACAGGGCCTGCACGACTGGCTATTGCATCGCTTCAACAAAGATCCCTCGCTGACACCCGCCGACGTGGTCGTGATGTGCCCGCGCGTCGAACATTACGCACCCTATGTCGAAGCGGTGTTCAGCCGGGGCTGGCGCCAGCGCGACGCAAGCTGCCCGCGCCTGCCCTGCTCCATCGCCGATCGCGTGCTAAAGGATGCCGAACCGCTGGTTGCGGCCTTTCTCGATCTGCTGCAACTGCCCGACAGCCGTTTCCAGGTCAGCGAAATCATCGCCTGGCTGCGACTGCCAGCAATACAACAGCGCTTCGACCTGCTGCCCGCCGACCTGGAGAAGATCAGCCGCTGGCTGCGACACGCCGCGATCCACTGGGGCTTGGACGCCGTGCACAAGGCGCGCATCCTGCAACTTGATGACAGCAACGCCAGCTTCACCTGGCGGCAGGGACTCGACCGCCTGCTACTAGGCTTCGCCCACGGTGACACCCCGACCCTGTATCAGGACAGCCTGCTACTGCCGGATGTCGAGGGTGACGACGCCCTGTTGCTCGGTCGCCTGATCGAGATCCTCGACGAACTGCAACGCCACGCACGCGAGCTGTGTCAGCCACGCAACGCCGGCGAATGGCGCGAATACCTGACACACATGCGTGACACACTCTTCAGCGAACGCCCCGAGGACCACGACGCCCGCGTCATTCTCGCCGAGGCCATCGACGATTTCAGCGAATACACGCGACTGGCCAACTACCGGGAAGAAATCCCGCTGGCGGTGTTGCGCGACTATCTGATCGGCTGCTTCAACCTACCGGAACCGGGCCGCCAGTTCATGACCGGCCAGATCACATTCTGCTCGATGATCCCGATGCGCAGCGTGCCATTCCGCATCATCGCGGTGCTCGGCCTGAACGACGGAGAATACCCGCGCCAGCGTCCCGCACTGAGCTTCGACCTGATGGCCGACGAAGCGCCGCGCAAGGGCGATCGCTCGCGGCGTGGCGACGACCGCTATCTATTCCTCGAAGTCCTGATCTCCGCGCGCGAACGCCTCTACCTGAGCTACCAGGGCAACGACATCAAGACCAACCAACAGCGCCAGCCATCGTTGATCCTGAAGGAACTGATGGACTACCTGCAAACCGCCCACGGCTGGAACTTCGAAAAACCTGGACAGCTCAAGCGACTGCCGCTGCACGCCTTCAGCCCGGCAGGCTTCGATCCTGCCGCCGGCGATTTCCAGGGCTTCGACCCGGGTTGGCTGCGCCTCGCGACGCCCGGCGAAACCCGGCCGCGACCCCGCCCCATTCTCGAATTCCAGACCGATGAACAACCAGACGGGGAAGCGCTGCCACTGGAAAGCCTGATCGACTTTCTCGACCGGCCCGCGCGCGCCTTCGCCCAACGGCGGCTGGCGCTCTGGCTGGACATCGCCGCCGACGAACCACCGGATGACAGTGAACCCTTCCGCGCCGATCATCTGCTGCGCTACCAGTTCCAACGAGAATACATCGACATGCATCTTGATCCGACGCTGACGGACGACGCGCTGGACACCCTGATTCAACGCTATCGCCTCGATGGCCAGCTACCGGACACCCCGGATGCCGAGGAAGACTTGCGCGAATGGTGTCGGCAGGCCGACGAATTCGCCGCAACGCTGATCGACCAGCAGGCCGATCGTATCGAAATCGAACATGCGACACTCGATGGGCATGGCACCTCACTCGCCGCCAGCCTGCCATGGCGCGGCGACGACCTGCTATTCCATCGGCTCGCCGACGCCAAGCCGAAAGACGAACTGCGTCTGTGGCTGCATCATCTGTTCGCGCATTGCCACCCCGAACATACCAAGCGCGCAATCAGCACACATGGCTATTTTCGTCCCGCCGGGGAAGGCAAGCCGCCCCATCGCATCCTGTTCCCGCCGTTACCGCGAGACGAAGCCGCCGGTTACTTAGAAGACATCCTGGCGCTGTGGCGCACCGGCATGCGCGAGCCACTGCTGCTCGATGGCGAACTCGGGTGCAAGCTGATCGACGAGCAACTGGGCGAAAAGGACTTCGACGCGCGCTGGGCCGACAACTGGAATCGGCGCGGCTTGGCCCATGATGCCTATATCCACTGGTTCTGGCCCGAGCGGCCCGACTTGGACGAACTGCCACTCGAAGCACTGCGCGCCCTCTATGGCCCATTGCGGAAACACCGTCAAGAGGAGAAGTAACGTGGAAGCGCCTTCGCCGCTGATGCCGGAGAGCCTGCCATTACAAGGCGTCCATTTGATCGAGGCCAGCGCCGGCACCGGCAAGACCTTCAACATCACGCGCATCTACCTGCGCATGTTGCTACATCGGCAACTGCCGCTGGACAACATCCTGGTGATGACCTTCACCCGCGCCGCCACCGAGGAATTGCGCGCGCGTATCGCCGAGGAATTACGCAACGCACTGCTACATTGGGAGCGTCTAAGCCATGACGATGACTTCTATCGAGCGCTGGCCGAAAATATGCCGGATGGCGGCATGGACGCGCCAGTGCTACTGAAGAACGCCCTGCTGCTGCTCGACGAAGCGCCCATCCTGACGATTCACGGTTTCTGCAAGCGCGTCCTCACCCAGCAGGCCTTCGACAGCGGGATCCCCTTCAACATCGAGATGGAGAACGATACCGACGAACTGTCACGGGAGGCAGTACGCGACTGGTATCGGCGATTGGCGCGACAACAACCCGACGACTATCGACGACTGAGCAGAAAATGGCCGACACCGGAAGATTTTCATCGCGAATTCCGCTCGATCATCGGCAAGCCGGTCAGGCTGGAGGATAGCGACCCGGAAAAATTGAAAGGAACGATACAGCACTATAAAAGGCATTGCCTGGAACACCTGTTGAAACATCAAAAAACGCTGTTTTCCCTGCTTGTCGACAAACACAGGCAGAAAGACAAGAGAACCGGGGAATGGCACACCCTGACCGACTGGCTGAGCCAGGCGGGAGGCGAAAGCATGCCCAAAGAGGCGGCGGCATTCTTTCATGCGGGAAGGTTCGGAAAAATCGACAAGGAAAAGCTGAAGTCACTTTTCGAACCACTGAACGCCTTGAAAGCCGCATCAAAAAAATGGCGAAGCGAGATTCAAGCCGCCGAATGCGGGCATATCGCCGCGATCGGTATCGACTGGATACGCCAGCGTTTCACCACCAGCAAGCAGCAACAACAGTCGATGGACTTCGACGACCTCATCAGCCGGCTTGCCGACTGCCTGCGCGATGCCCCGGACGGTTCGCTGGCGCGACAACTGCGCAAGCAATACCCAGTCGCGCTGGTCGACGAGTTTCAAGACACCGACCCACAACAATACAGCATCCTGCGCACGCTCTACGCGAACCCCGAAGTCCGGTCGGACACGCGAAACGACACCGCGTTGTATATGATCGGCGACCCGAAACAGGCGATCTACGCGTTTCGTGGCGGCGACATATTCGCCTATCTTCAGGCCCGCGACAATGCCGACCGGCAATGGGTGATGGACACCAACTGGCGTTCATCCAGCGCGATGATCGCCGCCACCAACCGGCTGTTCCATGGATCGCGTCCAACAAGCCGCGAGGACGACACAGACCTCTTCGGTCATGGCATTCACTACCATCCAGTACGCCCATCGCCGCGCGCCGACGATATCCGTTTCCACGATCCACGACCCGGCGGCGCCCTGCAATTGGTCTCTTTTCCCGGTGACAACGAACACAGCGACAGGAACGGTCATCTGGCGCAATCCTTTCGTCATGTCATCGCCGCTTGGTGCGCCGCCGAGATCGACCGCCTGCTGCGGGGTGACATACTCATCGGCGAACAGCCGGTGCTGCCGCGCGACATCGCCATCCTGGCGCGCGACGGCAACGAGGCGAGCGATATCCAGGCGGCGTTGCGCGATGCCGGTCTGGCCTCCGTCTATCTAAGCACCCGTGACCGGGTATTCGCCAGCGAGGAGGCCCATGATCTGCTACTCGCGCTGGAGGGCATACTCCATGGCGATAATCCGCGTCTATTCACCGCTGCGCTGTCCAGCCGCTGTTTCGGCGGCGATGCCGACCTGCTATACCGTCTGCGCGAGGACGATGAGATCTGGGAACATTGGCGGGACATCCTGCTGGCTCTGCGCGACACCTGGCAACGCAAGAGCTTCATCGCGATGGCGATGGAGATACTTCACAACCATTACCAGCCCGACCCAGCCCGCCACGAACGCGGTCTGACCAACCTCGTGCATCTGTTCGAGCTGATGCAACAGGCGAGCCAGAAACAGCACGGTCCGGAACAGCTACTCGCTTGGCTGCGCGAACGTATCCGCGCCGACACCTCCTCGCAAGATGCCGAACTGCGCCTGGAGAGCGAAGCCGACCTGATCCGCGTCATCACCCAGCATGGCGCGAAAGGGCTGGAGTATCCGCTGGTATTCGTCCCCTTTCCAACGCGCTATCGCGATCCGGTGAAGTTCGGCAACAGCAACCGCTTCGTCGTCGAATACCATGACCCGGACAGCCGCGAGCCGCGCTGCCGCCTGGCGCCAGACACCGACGCCCTGGCGTTGAGCCGCGCCGAGGGCCACGCCGAAAGCATCCGCCTGCTGTATGTCGCAGTGACCCGCGCGCGCCATCGCTGCTACCTATGCGCCGCGCCGTTCACGCGGCATGCCGACTCGCCACTCGGCCTGAGCCTGCGACTCGCGGACAGCGACCGTGAGTTGGCCGAGGCATTGCGCGAACTGGCCACCACTGGCAAGCCGGACATCGGCATCATCGAGATCGACGAAAGCGACTTTCCACTGTCCCGGCAGCGCACACCCAGCCACGAAACCCGTCCGCAAACCGCCACCTT
>JALSSX010000036.1 GCA_026984055.1 Sedimenticola sp.
AGCTGTGTTCCAAGGGTTCCGCGCTGGGCGAGACCCTGGGCATCGAGGGGCGCTTGCTGCGCCCACGTGTCGATGGCGAGACTGTTGATTGGGATGTCGCCCTGGATCGCGTCGCGAGCACCTTTCAGGAAGTGATTCGTAAATACGGGCCGGATGCCGTTGCGTTCTATGTCTCCGGCCAGTTGTTGACCGAGGACTATTACATCGCCAACAAGCTGATGAAGGGTTTCATCGGTTCCGGCAACATCGACACCAATTCACGGTTATGCATGTCCTCGTCGGTGGCCGGGCACAAGCGCGCCTTCGGCTCGGATACCGTGCCGGGTTGTTATCAGGATCTGGAGCTTGCCGATCTGGTGATCCTGATCGGTTCCAATCTGGCCTGGTGTCATCCGGTCGTCTATCAACGCTTGGTGAAGGCCAAGCGGGCGCGACCCGGGATGCGCGTGGTGGTCATCGACCCGCGCGAGACCGCCAGCTGCGACATCGCTGATCTGCATCTCGCCTTGCATACCGGCACCGATGGCATCCTGTTCTCCGGCCTGTTGGTGTGGTTGCATCGCCAGGGACTGGTCGACGCCGATTTCGTCCGCGACGCAACCCAAGGCTTCGACGAAGCATTGCGTATGGCCGGCTTCTATGCGCCATCGCCGGTGGCGGTGGCCGAGCACTGTGGGCTGCCGGTGGAGCAGGTTGAAACTCTGTATTGCTGGTTCGGCGAAACCGAGAGGACGGTGAGTGTTTATTCGCAGGGAATCAATCAGTCATCCAGCGGTAGTGACAAGGTCAATGCCATCATCAACTGTCATCTGCTCACCGGGCGCATCGGTCGGCCGGGCATGGGTCCGTTCTCGATCACCGGCCAGCCGAATGCAATGGGCGGTCGCGAGGTTGGCGCGTTGGCCAATCAACTCGCCTGCCATATGGATTTCGATCGCGAGGACCATGTCGAACTGGTGGGGCGTTTCTGGCGGGCGCCGAACATGGCGCGCCGGCCGGGGCTGAAGGCAGTTGATCTGTTCCGCCGCATGGAAGCTGGCGAGATCAAGGCGGTGTGGATCATGGCGACTAACCCCGCAGTGAGCCTGCCGGATTCCAATCAGGTGCGGCGTGCGTTGCGGCGTTGCGAGTGGGTGGTCGTCTCTGATTGCGTCACCAACGATACCACCGGTTATGCCGATGTGTTGCTGCCGGCGCAGACCTGGGGCGAGAAGGATGGCACAGTGACCAACTCCGAGCGGCGCATCTCGCGCCAGCGGCGCTTCGCCAGCCCGCCCGGCGAGGCGCAGGCCGACTGGTGGATCGTCCAGCAGGTCGCGCGGCGCATGGGGTTTGACGGCTTCGATTATGCCGGTCCGGCAGACATCTTTCGTGAATACGCGGCGCTGTCCGGCTTCGAGAACGGCGGCGAGCGCGATTTCGACATCGCCGTGTTGGCCGGCATCGACGACTCCGGCTATGACGCCATGACGCCATTGCAATGGCCGCTGCGTTCCGAGAGGCTCGGGGTGAAGCGGCTATTCGCCAACGGGCGTTTCTTCACCCCGAGCAAGCGCGCCAACTTCGTCGCGATCACGCCGCGTCCACCGGGCAATCTGACCAGTCGCGACTATCCATTGGTGCTGAATACCGGGCGGGTGCGCGACCAATGGCATACCATGACGCGCACTGGCCTCTCGCCACGGCTCTCCGGCCACGTCACCGAACCCTACGCCGAATTGCACCCGGATGATGCCTTCCGCCTTGGCATCCATGATACTGAACTGGTGCAGGCCAGCAGCCGCTGGGGCGAGGCCATCCTGCGCGCGCGGGTGTCGCCACATCAGCATCCGGGACATGTCTTCGCGCCGATGCACTGGAACGACCAGTTCGCCAGCGCCGGGCGTATCGGCGCACTGGTCAATCCGGTGCTCGACCCGATCTCTGGTCAGCCAGAGTTTAAGCACACGCCAGTGCGCGTCGTGCCCTATCGCCCTGTCTGGCATGGCTTCCTGCTGACGCGATGCGATCTGAAGCCGGAACATGCCACCTACTGGACGCGGGCGCGCCGTCAGGGATTGTGGCATTACGAACTCGCTGGCGAGGAAGCCCCCGGCGACTGGGCGAGCTGCGCGCGTAACATGCTGTGTTCAGCCGATGGCGAGGCCGAATGGAGCGAGATGTTCGATTCCGCCGCCAAGCATTATCGCGCCGCACGCATCATCGATGGCCGCCTGGAAAGCTGCATCTTCATCGGTCCGGACTACCGCCTGCCACCTCGCGATTGGCTGGTGCAACTGTTCGCCAAGGACAGACTGGATCAACAAGAACGCCTGCGCGTGCTCGCCGGTACCCCGGGTAAGGGACAGGAAGACATCGGGCCGATCGTTTGCTCGTGCTTCGGCATAGGCCGCAACACCCTGGAAAAAGCGATTCGTAGCGGAATCGATACTCCCGAGGCGCTCGGAGAACACCTACAGGCTGGCACCAACTGCGGCTCCTGCGTGCCGGAACTGCGCGTACTGGTCGCCGAGATCCAGGCCGGGGGGTGATGCGTGTCGCAATCCTGGCTGGATACCCATGGCATGGCCGATATCGGTCGGCGCCTCGGCGACATCGACAACACCTTCGAGCGTGGCGTCTGTGAAGCCTTGTACCGCTCCCCCGAACAGCGTCGCCAGCGCTGGCTGATCACCGCGCTGTTGGTGCTGAAGCATACCTTGCGCGGTCTGCTGTTTAGTTGGCCCCTGTACCTGATCGGCTTCGCCTCACTCGCCATGCCGGGGGAATACGGCTGGCTGCTGGGGGTCTTCTTCATCCCCGCGCTGTGGGTATCCGGCGTTATCCTGGTGAAAGGCATTCGGGAGGAATATCACCGTTACGTCAAGGACGTGGTGCTGAAAGCTGGCGCGATGCGCGCGATTTTCTGGCCTTGGCGAAAAGCGTGATTCCGTTACTCTCTCGATAGCACGCCGCTCAACGGACTCAATTCCGCCGAGCCACCACGATTCAACACCTGCGCATGGATCCGCGTGGTGCGCACCTCCTTGTGGCCCAATTGCTCGCACATCGCGTGAATATCCATGCCTCGTTCTAATAGGTGCGTGGCGAAGCTGTGATGCAACGCATGACAACTCGCATTCTTTTCGATGCGAGCTTCTCGTACCGCTTGCTTTATCACCCGGCGGCCCATTGAAAGCGAAAACGGCTTCGGCTACAAAGAAAGCTACGCCACCCCAGGTCCGCTCGGCAATCGCATCCAGTTTACCGGACCCAGCCGCTTCCTCGGCTGTTGGGATATGCCCCGTGGGGCGTCAAAATCCGCGCCACCATTTTCGATGACGGCAAGTCGTTGAAAAAGTCCACGGAAGGACTTTTTCAACATCCTGCTAAGGGTGTGGTCGCTGCGGGGAAGGCGTGTATGAGCCATGCTGCTCCAGGTTTTTACTGGGAGATGCTGGATGATCGTTTTCTCTGTCGGCTGGTATAGTTTGGTGCCATGGGAAAGCTTAATCCGACCTTACGTCAGTTGCGGGTGTTCGAATCTGTGGTAGAGCAGGGTGGTTTCACGCGTGCCGCCGAGAAGTTGCATCTGAGCCAGCCGGCTGTCTCCATACAGGTCAAACAGTTGGAGGGGGTTGTCGGCATGCCGTTGTTTGATCAGTTGGGTAAGAAGATCTATCCGACAGACGCGGGTCGCGCGTTGTACGAATGCGCGCAGAACATCTTTGCCCAACTGGAGGATACCGAGGAGGTCATCGACGCGCTGAAGGGCGTCAAGCGTGGCCGGCTCAAGGTGGCGGTGGCGACCACGGCGGGTTATTTCGCTACCCGCATGCTGGCGGCGTTCGCGGGTCGCTATCCCGAGATTATCATCCGTCTGGATGTCACCAATCGGCTCAGCCTGCTGGAACAGCTCGACGAGAATGCTCAGGATATGGTCATCATGGGGGAGCCGCCGGCCGATCGCGATTTGCTCGCGACGGCGTTCATGGAGAATCCGCTGGTTGTCGTAGCGGCCGCCGATCACCCTCTGACTCGCTGCGAGCGCATTCCGTTGACTGATTTGCAAGATCAGCGTTTTGTCGTGCGCGAGCCGGGTTCGGGCACGCGAGCGGCGGTGCAGCGCTTTTTCGACGCCGAAGGTGTCAGTATGCGCTTCGCGATGGAGATGAGCAGCAATGAGGCGATAAAGCAGGCGGTGCAGGCCGGCTTGGGTCTGGGGATTTCATCGCTGAATACCATGGAGTTGGAACTGGAGACGGGGCGTCTGGTGGTGCTGGATGTGGTCGGTTTCCCGATTCTGCGCTATTGGTATCTGGTACAACGTAGCGGTAAGCGACTCTCGCCCGTGGGAGTATTGTTTCGGGATTTCGTGCTGAGCGAAGGTGCGCAGGCCGAGTGTGGACTGACGTCGAAAAAGTGCTAGGATGGTCGGCCGGTAAAAAGATTCTATCTTTCTGTTGACAAGCCTGGGTCACTCTAGCAGAATATCGCCTCTTTTCGGAGGGGTTCCCGAGTGGCCAAAGGGATCAGACTGTAAATCTGACGGCTCAGCCTTCGGTGGTTCGAATCCACCCCCCTCCACCAGATTCGCAGAGCGGATGGTTTCACGAGTCGGACGTTTTTCGGCGGGTGTAGTTCAACGGTAGAACCTCAGCCTTCCAAGCTGATGACGTGGGTTCGATTCCCATCACCCGCTCCAGATTGTATTTGCCCAGATAGCTCAGTTGGTAGAGCACACCCTTGGTAAGGGTGAGGTCGGCAGTTCAAATCTGCTTCTGGGCTCCATTTTTCAGGCGTGCGTCAGCGCACGAATTTGTCTTAACTATATATAGAGTTCATTCGGAGAATTTGGGATGTCCAAAGAAAAATTCGAACGCACAAAGCCGCACGTCAACGTCGGCACGATCGGCCACGTCGATCATGGAAAAACCACCCTGACCGCGGCGCTGACCAAGGTATCGGCGGAAGCCCAGGGCGGCG
>JALSSX010000037.1 GCA_026984055.1 Sedimenticola sp.
CTAATCTGTCCTATACTGGGGACAAGAAAGGCACCGAGAATGGCCACTGAAATATCCCGACACCAAGACCTACCCTGATAATAGGAAGGCGTATCGACCGGATTGCACCGCCAGGCGCGAGTTCCTCTGCCCGAATACACGCCCGTGGCAAAGTCCGTATCTAACAGGATGTTGAAAAAGTCCTTCCATGGACTTTTTTAACGACCTGCTAACGCCGACATCGCCATCGACTCGGGGGATTTCAGCGCATCGACAACCAACCAAGGGACAAGCCGATGAAGATGACTCATGCGGATATCACCCTATATCGTAAATTTGCATACTATGTGAAACACGACATTCCCGAAATCATCCACGTAAGGTCCATCGTCGCGGCTATGCAGGAGATTGGACAACTCGACCGGGCGAGCCTGCAACGGGCGGTCAAATGGAACCAGGGACCGGATATCAAAATCACGCCGCTGCCAGACGCTTACGGTGAATTCACACCGAACACCAGCTCGAACGAGATCAGGATCGACAGGGGCGTGGTAGAGGACTTCGAGGCGGGGCGTGGCGTCCGGCAGACAAGTAGCGGGAGAAACGTATACTTAGCCGGCGTAACGCTGCTGCATGAACTGGTCCATTGGGGCGACGACCAAGACGGAATCGATAGACCTGGCGAGGAAGGCATGGAGTTCGAGCGCAGGGTATACGGCATGATTATCGGCTGAACACTTCTCCATGAGGAAAACACCATGCGAATAAACCTTTTACCCACCATGCTGGCATCTGTACTTCTCTTTAATACTGGGTGTGGAGCGGCTGAACCGATGAAAACACAAAATGACCTAAGCGCGATCCTGCAACAAGTGATAGACGCGAAGCAGCTATCTGGCTATTTCCATGCGGATGACCTACCGGAAAGAGTGCCATTGCGACTCCTGAAGAATCAATGGATTCACAAGGGCTTGAAGCTGAGAAAGTTTGGCTACCCAGTAGAGATCATACCAAACAGCGAGACACATCAAGCGTATATGAATATTACCGACCTGGCACTCGGCAAAAACACCGCGAGACTGGTTTTCGAATATCCCCCTGAAGGATTGGCGGGCACCGCCAAACTATCCCACCAGAACGACGCCTGGGTTCTCGACACCATGACGCTACGCGAGAAATAATGCGGATATAGGGTACCCAGACATCAATCCCCGTGAAATTAAAATGCGCTCTATCATTCCGATGCTTGACTGTCGCAGTCACCTTCGTAGCCATTTACGTATCTTCGACCGCAGCCCCAATCTCGTGAGCAATTTACCAATGAATGCCGCAAAGCAATCCAGCCCCGCATGCAGATACAGCAGAAAGAATGTAGATAGCTCTTTCTTCAGGAAAAATACGTTGGCACAGGTTATATGATCTGTGCCGAAACGGCGCTTATGCTCACCATCACCTTCTGTAAAATCAAGCAATCTATAACGCTGCTCGCCAAACAAATCCTCGATAGCAAGCCAATGTAGCACCGTACCAACCGACCAGTTTGCATATGCTGGATCATAACCAAGATAATCATAAAGCAGCATATCTTCTACAATTCTAAATAAGAGGTAGGAAACCGGCCTGCCTTCATAAAATAGAATATACCCGCGGACACTATCCTTCGCTGCGGCATCGCGTAATCTAGCAAAATATTCCTGGTTATCTGGAAGTCCGGCATCTAACAATCTTTCCTGATACGTATCTGCGGATACTTTACGCGCAAATCGATAAAACCCCTCTATTTCATTCGCCGACCGATAGGCGCGAAAATCAATATCACCACCACACGAATTGGAAAATTTCCGGATCTTTCGGCGAATGGTCGATCGAGTTTTTGCTCGAAAAGCTTTCGTATATTCTTCGAAACTCTGTCCCATATCGATATAATGGCGAGAAAAGATTTTTGGCGTATAGATATAATAGCCATTTCGCGCTTCCAGCAGCGGTCTCTCCGCTGTAATGGGCAAGCCACGGACCGCATAGCCGGACATATCAGGCTCCAGTACCTTGTCGGGCGGCAATGAGATACCTTTCTCGTCGCCACCCAGACCCACCTCGCAGGCCAGAACCTTGAAATGCATAGTGCCAAATATCAGATCGCCGATCTGGAACTTCAGCGCCTGCTCGGAAACATGCCAGTCTTGGGCCATTGTCATGACAGACGCACCCTAGCTTGCTCTACAAGTCTGATCAATGTTGGCAACACACCGCAGCGTAATTGGAAGAATTCTCCTTCCACAGGCTGCAAGCTTGGATAACGGAAATCGATCGTCGGAAAGCGGCCGCTATTGTGCGATAGATATTCACAAAACCTGACAAATCGCCTGACAACAATGGAGCTTTTCCGAGTCTTGGATTCGTTCAGCATCTCGGC
This sequence comes from Sedimenticola sp., assembly GCA_026984055.1. GTDB lineage: Bacteria > Pseudomonadota > Gammaproteobacteria > Chromatiales > Chromatiaceae > JALSSX01. The sequence continues at coordinate 2,393 of JALSSX010000037.1, forward strand.
GGAATGCGTTAGTAAAACCAGGTGCCGCCACCGCGCCCGCAACGCATAATTAAGTATCGTTATGAGTTCATCTAGAGAGCAAGCCGTAATCTGCATGGGACGTTGCCGCCGAATACCGTCACTGAAGACAGTCATGGGCACCTCCAGGATATCATTCACCATTTTTGCCTGATGTATGGGGGGGGAAAGATTAATCTCACAAGCCGGTTGATTAGTATTATAGCTTGAATCAATACAAATATCTAAAGTCGAAAGAGCGCGCAGCGTATCGAAATTTGCGCCAAAATTACCCGCTCTAAATGCATGTAACCTGGGAGCACCAGCAAGCCCTAGCAGATCGGCAGACTTATGCAGTAATACAACCTGCTCCTCATAACTGAAGCAACTGATATGCTGCCGCTTCTCGATAACGCCAGGAAACAAGGGCGATTTCGCTTCATCCACCCACTCCGTATGCAAATGTAACTCCACTGATTGTCCCGCATCAAGGATTATCCCAACTATCTCCGCCAGTGGATCCAGGCCAAAACGTAACGCGAATAACGGCTCAACAAAAAATGTTGCCTTTAACCCATTATCATTTAGCACCCGAAGAAGAAACGGCAGACCATATTCACCACTTGGGGTCTTGCCGTATATATACTTTTTCAGTGCATCTAGAAAGTGTGCATCCAAATTCTTCCAGCCATCGCACCAGAGCTCAGTATCAATGGTAATCAAGACAGATAAACTCATAGATCATCCTTAAAGTTTTCCATATACTCCTCTAAGCTCAACTAATGATAGAGAAGAGCACATCAATTCTGACAAGGGCGTGAATCGCGCTAATCTTACAACCAATTGATTATTATATAATTTAAATACAGAAACGAATCGAGCGCAATCTCCCCCAAGGACTTGCCCAACACCTACTTATACAGCACATGGATTTAAATATTAACATACCGAGCAACTTACTTTCCATGCCATTGCTTCAATCAGTTTGTATTTAACGGTACAGGCAGGTATTGTAGTTCGTGGACTAGTACTTTCACACAGATGGGGAATCGATGTAAAGATGGCTATCTTAAAACGTATCAAATCAGCATGGCTACGTCATGGCGCCGCCGGCTTCCCGAAGTTAATCTACAAGAACATCAAGTATTATGCAACGTACATGCCATACAGAAATCATACTTTCGAATCCGAATTCGATGACGCTCACCAAACCGACACCGAAGCAATCAGGGAGATCGGCTCAATGGACATCCAATCGGAAAATGCGCGGCATGCGGTACGTTATCAACCTTCGCCCATCGGATTGACAACCCAATTACTGAACACATTGGATATAGAGCATGACAAATATACTTTTATCGATTTTGGCGCTGGCAAAGGGAGGGTGTTGATGCTGGCCTCGACGTTACCATTTCGGCATGTCATTGGGGTTGAATTCTGCGCTGAATTACAGCAGACGGCTTTACGCAATATTGCGACATTGAAACCCGAGGATATTACCGCAAAAACAGTAACTTGTATTCATGATGATGTAACACATTTCCCATTGCCAGAAACACCCCTTGTTTGTTATTTCTATAACCCTTTTGGCGAAATAGTGATGCGGCAAGTTGTACAACGACTGGAGAAAAGTTTCCACAATAACCCTCGAGATATTATCGTCTTATACTTGGATCCAGTCTGGAGCGTACTGTTCAATGACCAATCCATCTGGTCGGCATCCGATCAACAACCTGGTTACTTGATCGTTCGTGCAAACTTTCACTCATAGGACCCACACTTGAAAAAAATAGCCAAATATTTATTAAAGCGGGTTTTCAACGAATACCAGATAAATCGAATATACTGCAAGGATATTTCTGGAAAATTGCCTGACGTGGCATCGCCGCCCGGGATCAAAGTTGGACCAATCTCTGAGAAGGAGAGGATACTATCATCATCGGATACTCGCATTCGAGAGCATGCCTATTATGCAGGTAACCATGCCCATGGCTACGGCATCTGGGATGGCGACGGTGATCTTGTCTGTATGTGCTGGTTTTGGGGAGCCGGACACCAAAGGATACCGGAACGCTTTTCGTCATTGCAGCCAGATGAGGCTATTATGGTCGATTTGCTCACCACGGAAAAATGCCGAGGCAGGGGCTATGCTGTATTGATTAGCCAATTCGCTGAGAAACAGCTTGCCACCTCTGGTATCAAACGGTTGTGGACCTGGGTATGGCACAGCAATACGCCATCCATTCGAGTATTCGAAAAACTCGGCTGGTTGGACCGTGGCATTTTGATCGAGATAAAATCTTCGGGCATGAAAGACTTTCTGCGCTTCAAGCTTCCACGCTTCAAATAATTTCGCGGGCATTAGTACCGAGTTATAACCAAATCTGGTGGGCATCTCGAAAAATCGAGATGCCCTGGTGTTTGAACAGATGAAAGAAAACGACGTATCGGGTTGGTCGTGGTTGAGAGACAGTCAACCAACCCTAGCCCGGATTTCTCACCGGGTCGCGTAGCGAGGCCGCTCAAGGTGATGTGATGGCTGGCGTTCGCGACCGAGGGCCGCGCCAGGCGTAGTCGACACTACGTTGAGCAGCCCGACCGAGTGAACGCCAGTCAGCGCGCCGCATTGGGCGGTCGCAGTAGTGGACGGGTGAGAAATCCGGGCTAGCAGTCCGTTGAAAAATGCCATTTTTCAACGGACTGCTAATCCATTCGCATAGCCACGGCCAACCGAACATCGGATTGTAGCGTGCGCGCCATTTCGTTGTTGGCAAGACACGAGACCATGAGGCCATTCTCCCACAGCGACGAGCGACACGATCAGGGAGTGTCAGCGCGCAATGCCTCCAACCCTTGGCTTGGCCATGACGATATCCCAATAGCGCCAAGCCGACCTATTCCACGGTTACCGATTTTGCTAGGTTGCGCGGCTGATCGACATCGGTGCCCTTCAGCACGGCAACATGGTAGGACAGCAGTTGCAACGGAATGGTGAAGACGATCGGCGCGATGCCGGTCTCGGTGTTGTCGACCTTGACTACCTTGATGTCGTCGCTCGGGGCCATATTCGCCCGGGAGTCAGCGAACACGTAGAGCTTGCCGCCGCGCGCGCGCACCTCTTCGAGATTCGATTGCAGCTTTTCCAGCAGCTTGTTGTTCGGCGCGACGGCAATCACGGGCATGTCTTCGTCGATCAGCGCCAACGGGCCATGCTTGAGTTCGCCAGCGGGATAGGCCTCGGCGTGGATGTAGGAGATTTCCTTCAGCTTGAGCGCGCCTTCCATCGCCACCGGGTATTGCGCACCACGCCCCAGGAACAGCGCGTGGTGCTTGTCGTTGAAGTCCTCGGCCAGTTCGGCGATCTCTTCGTCGAGTCCCAGCACCTGCTCACAGATGCCGGGCAGCTTGCGTAGCTCTTGCACCAGTTCGGCCTCCATGTCGGCACCCAGCCCCCGGTGCTTGCCAACGGCGATGACCAGCAGCATCAGGGCGGTAAGCTGGGTGGTAAACGCCTTGGTGGAGGCAACACCGATCTCAGGTCCGGCTCGGGTCAACAGCACGAGATCGGATTCGCGCACCAAAGAGCTTTCCGGCACGTTGCAGATCACCAGCGAGGCAGCGTAGCCACTCTTTTTTGCCAGCTTCAACGCGGCCAGGGTGTCAGCGGTTTCGCCAGACTGGGAGATGGTGACGAACAAGGTGCCGGGCGCGACGACGTGCTTGCGATAACGGAATTCGCTGGCGACCTCGATATGGCACGGCAGGCCGGTGAGGCCCTCGAACCAGTAGCGCGCGACCATGCCGGCGTGGTATGAGGTGCCGCAGGCGACGATCTGAATGGCTTCAACAGCGCTGAAGATGTCCTGGGCGTCCGCGCCGAAGACGTTGCTCAGCACGCTATCGCCGGACAGGCGTCCTTCCAGCGTATCGGCAATGGCGCGCGGCTGCTCGTAGATCTCTTTCAGCATGTAGTGGCGATAGCCGCCGCGCCCGACGGCGTCGCCGGACAATGCGGATTCCTTGATCGGCCGTTCGACACGCGCGCCGGTCTTGTCGTAGATGCGGATTTCGTCACGGCTGAGGTCGGCGATATCGCCTTCCTCAAGGAAGATGAAGCGCTGGGTGACCGGCAACAAGGCGTAGACATCGGAGGCGATGAAGTGTTCGCCGATGCCGACGCCGATCACCAACGGACTACCGTGACGGGTGACGATCAGACGATCCGGTTCGTCGACGGCGATGACGCCCAGTGCGTAGGCGCCCTGTAGCCCGGCGACGGTCTGGCGCACCGCGTCGAGCAGGTTGCCTCCACGCTGCAAATGATCGTAAACCGCATGCACGATGACCTCGGTATCGGTATCCGAGGTGAACACATGCGCCTGCTTCTGCTGCTGGCGACGCAGCTCGGCATGGTTTTCGATGATGCCATTATGTACCACGGCGACGCTATTGCGGCAAACATGCGGGTGCGCGTTGCGCACCGCCGGTTCGCCATGCGTTGCCCAGCGGGTGTGCGCAACGCCGATGTTGCCGCCCAGTGCGTTCTCGACGAGTTGGTCGGCCAGATTTTGCACCTTGCCCTGGGTGCGCTCGCGGCGCAGTTGGCCGTTGTCGTCCAGCACCGCGAGGCCGGCCGAATCATAGCCACGGTATTCCAGGCGTCTCAGCCCTTCGATCAGTATTGGAGCCACATCACGCTGCGCTATGCCGCCGACGATTCCACACATAGTTTCACCCTGCTTCTCTATTTCAACTGTATTCGATAGCGTCCGGGAATGCCCATCCTTGGGCGCTTACCGGCTATTTCGGCACCTTTACCGGCCGCGTCCAACCGCCTATCGTGATCTGTTTCGCCCGGCTTAGCGTCAATTCACCATCCGGAGCATCCTTGGTGATGGTCGATCCAGCACCGATGGTCGCGCCGGTGCCAACCTCCACCGGCGCGATCAATTGGGTATCGGAGCCGATGAAGGCGTTGTCGCCGATCACCGTGCAGTGCTTGTTCGCGCCATCGTAGTTACAGGTGATGGTGCCGGCGCCGATGTTGACGCCGCTGCCAACCAAGGCGTCGCCCACATAGCTGAGGTGGTTGATTTTGCTGCCGGCGCCGACTTGCGCGTTCTTCAGTTCGACGAAGTTACCGACATGCGCGTTCTCGATCAGCTCAGTGCCCGGACGCAACCGCGCATACGGCCCGATGCGGCTACCCGGCCCGATCGAAGCGCTATCAATATGGCTGTTGGCGAGGATCTCGACATCGTTGCCAATCTCGGCGTCCTTGATCACGCAATTCGGGCCAATACGCACATTGTCGCCGAGCCGCACCCTGCCTGCGAATACCACGTTGATATCGACGAAGCAATCCTGGCCGGCATCGAGATCTCCACGCACGTCGAAACGCGCCGGGTCGGCCAGGGCGACGCCGGCACGCATCATCGCTTCCGCCCGCCAGCCCTGGTAGATGCGTTCCAGCTCGGCGAGCTGAACGCGGTCGTTGACGCCGGCGACCTCCGCCAGATGCGCCGGCTGCGTCGTTGCGACCCGCTCGCCATCAGCGACGGCGGCCTCGACCAAGTCGGTCAGATAATACTCGCCCTGAGCATTATCGTTACCCAGGCCAGCCAGCCAGCCGGCCAGCCGGCGGCTGTCGAAGGTCATAATGCCGGTGTTGATCTCTCGGATTTCGAGTTGCGCGGGCGAGGCGTCCTTGTGTTCGACGATCGCGCTGACGCGGCCTTCGGCGTCGCGCACGATACGGCCATAGCCGCTGGCGTCATCGAGCATCTGGCTGATCAGACCGATACTGGTATCTGCGGCCGCGTCGAGAAAACGCCGCAATGTCCGCTCGTCGGTGAGCGGCACATCACCGTACAGCACTAGCGTTCGATCCGCGCCATCGAGCTCGCCGAGCACCTGCTGAACCGCGTGCCCGGTGCCCAGTTGCTCGGCTTGTTCCACCCAGGTGATGTCATCGCCGGCGATGCGCGCGCGCACCAGTTCTCCGCCATGCCCGTAGACAACGATGATGCGCGCCGGATCCAGGCGCCGCGCGGTATCAAGCACATGCTGCAGCAGCGGCTTGGCCGCGAGTGTATGTAAGACCTTTGGAAACGCGGATTTCATCCGCGTGCCCTTGCCGGCGGCAAGGATGACAACAGCGAGTGTCATGACTCCACCTTGGTTTTATGGTTTGACGATTTCAGTTGATCGAGCCAGCCGGCGGCCTGCCGGCGTTGGCGATATCCTCGGCAGTCGGCTCGCGGACATCGAGGATGTTCACGCTGACATTGAGCGTCTTGCCCGCCAGCGGATGATTTCCGTCGATGGTCACCTTGCCGTCTTCCAGCGAGGTCACATAGAAGGTTTTCGTCTCGCCGGCGTCGTTCTGCATCGTGACTTCCGCGCCGACAAAACGAAATGCCTCCGGCACGTTTTCCAGATCGTCGACGAAGGTCAGCGTCGGATCATGTGGGCCAAAGGCCTGATCCGGCGGGATCTCCATGCTGATTTTCTCCCCGGCGCGCCGGCCATGCAGAGCCTTGTCCATGCCGCCGATCAATTCGGAATCGCCGCCAAAGATATAGCCCACGGGCAGATCGTTCTGTTCGACCACGTTACCGTTCTCGTCGGAGATGGAATAGGTCAAGGAAACATATTTTCCTTCACTAATCGTTTCACTACTCATGATGTTGTTCGAGACTCCTCAACAGATCCAAAATCCGAAAATCGCTGGTGGCCGCCATAAAAAAACGGCTCATGCGCGCACATGAGCCGTCTTATTCTACCTTATCGGAGATGACAGACCGAGTTTCCCATCACAGCAAGGCACGGGAACAGCGCTTCGGCCACACCGGAAAATCAATGTTTCGAGGTGCGCTCGCGAATCTTCTGGATGGTGCGCAACTGCGCCACGGCCTCCGCGAGTTCCGATTGCGCCTTGGCATACTCGAACTCGGAGGCGCGATCCTTCATTGCCTTCTCGGCCTCTTTTTTGGCCTCCAGCGCGGCGGCCTCATCCAGATCCTCCGCGCGTACCGCCGTATCGGCGAGAATAGTCACCAAATCCGGCTGGACTTCCAGGATACCACCGGAGATAAAGATGTCGAGCGGTTCCTTCTCGGCGCCCAGATCGACGCGCACCTCGCCGGGCTTCATCCGCGTTACCAGTGGCGCGTGACGGGGTGCTATGCCCACCTCGCCCATCTCGGCCGGGGCGAACACCATTTCCGCCAGACCAGAGAAGAGCTCCCCTTCCGCGCTCACGATATCGACATGAACTGTCATGGCCATTGTGATTCCTCGAAAAGCTCAGGAACGCCGTCAGGCGGTATCCTTCATGGTTTCCGCGCGCTGCACGACTTCGTCGATACCACCGCACATGTAGAATGCCTGTTCCGGCAGGTGGTCGTATTCGCCATCGACGATCGCCTTGAAGCTCTTGATGGTGTCCTTCAGGCTGACGTACTTGCCTGGCGCACCAGTGAATACCTCGGCGACGAAGAACGGTTGCGACAGGAAGCGTTGCACCTTGCGCGCCCGGGAGACGGTGAGTTTGTCTTCCTCGGACAGCTCGTCCATACCCAGGATCGCAATGATGTCTTTCAACTCCTTGTAGCGTTGCAACAGCCCCTGCACGGCGCGGGCGACATCATAGTGTTCCTGCCCGACGACATGTGGATCGAGGATTCGCGATGTCGAATCCAACGGGTCCACGGCCGGATAGATACCCAGCTCGGCAATCTGGCGAGACAGTACCAAGGTCGCGTCGAGATGCGCGAAGGTGGTGGCCGGCGATGGGTCGGTCAAATCGTCCGCCGGTACGTAGACCGCCTGGAACGAGGTGATGGAGCCGGTCTTCGTCGAGGTGATGCGTTCTTGAAGGGTACCCATCTCCTCGGCCAGTGTCGGCTGATAGCCCACGGCGGACGGCATGCGCCCGAGCAACGCGGAAACCTCGGTGCCAGCCAGGGTATAGCGATAGATGTTATCCACGAACAACAGGACATCGCGCCCTTCGTCACGGAAGAACTCCGCCATCGTCAAACCGGTCAGTGCGACGCGCAGGCGGTTGCCAGGAGGCTCGTTCATCTGACCGTAGACCAGCGCGACCTTGTCGAGCACGCCTCCTTCCTGCATTTCGTAATAGAAGTCGTTGCCCTCGCGGGTACGCTCGCCGACACCGGCAAAAACCGAAAACCCCGAGTGTTCCACCGCAATATTGCGGATCAGTTCCATCAGAGTAACCGTCTTGCCCACCCCGGCGCCGCCGAACAGACCGACCTTGCCACCTTTGGAGATCGGCATGATCAAATCGATGACCTTGATACCGGTTTCAAGGATCTCGGCGGTAGCCGCTTGGTCCTCGAACTTCGGCGCGGCACGATGGATTGGCATGCGCTCCTCGGTCGGAATCTCACCGGCATCGTCGACGGGGTTACCGAGCACGTCCATAATGCGTCCCAGCGTGGCCTGTCCGACCGGCACCTGAATCGCCGCGCCGGTGCCGACAGCTTCGACACCACGCTTCAGACCATCGGTGCTACCCATCGCGATGGTGCGCACGATGCCGTCACCCAACTGCTGCTGCACTTCCAGCGTCAAGTCGGCGGAGTCGATCCTCAACGCCTCGTAGACCTTCGGAATGCTGTCGCGCGGGAATTCCACATCCACGACCGCGCCAATAATTTCGACGACTTTACCCGAACTCATGGTTAGATCCTCATTGCTGCCGGGGCAGCTTTCTCAAAAAGTTTTTTCATAACTGGCCGACTCACTTCCGAAATGCGCCATCTCCGCGCAAAAATGATCATTTACCCTGAGTAAAGCGACAATTGCTCGCGCGTTGCCGAATAAGTCACATCTCTGTAACGATCACATTTATTGCCTTGAACCGACGGTTTTCAGTGGTAATCCGAGCAGTTACTTCGCTCACGAACGATCCGCTGAATCGTTACGTTTTTTAATACGGAAACGGAGCGTTCGACGTCAGCCGCCGATGGCTGCCGCGCCGCTGACGATCTCCGAGATTTCCTGTGTAATGGCGGCCTGACGCGCCTTGTTATAGATCAACTGTAATTCGTTGATCAGATCGCCAGCATTGTCGGTGGCGGCCTTCATCGCGATCATGCGCGCCGACTGCTCGCACGCGGCATTCTCCACCACGCCCTGATACACCTGCGATTCGATATAGCGCACCAGCAGGCCTTCGAGCACAACTTTCGCATCCGGCTCATAGATATAATCCCAGGGATGTCTGCGTTCATCCTCCTCGGTCGCCACAATCGGCGCGAGCTGCTCAATGGTCGGCTCCTGCGTCATGGTGTTCACGAAGCGGTTGTACGCGATGCATACGCGGTCCACCTTGCCTTCCTTGTAGGCATCCAACATCACCTTCACCGTGCCGATCAGATCCTCGATGCGCGGCGCATCCCCAAGATGTACCGCATTTCCGATCACATTGCCGCCAAAGCGCTTGAAGAAGCCGGATGCCTTGCCGCCGATGGTACAGAAATCCAGACCGATGCCGGCTTCCTGCTGCTTTTTCATCTCTCGCACCAAGGTACGGAAAAGATTGCTGTTCAAGCCACCGCACAGACCACGATCCGACGAGATGATGATATAGCCGACGCGGCTGACATCCCGTTCGATCATAAAGGTATGGCGATACTCCGGATGCGCCTTCGCCAGATGCGAGATGACCTGACGCATCTTGTCCGCGTAGGGACGGGTCGCCTCCATGCGCTGCTGCGCCTTGCGCATCTTGCTCGCGGCGACCATTTCCATCGCACTCGTGATCTTCTGCGTATTCTTGATGCTTCCGATCTGAGTACGAATCTCTTTTCCGACAGCCATGGTCCTTCCTCGTTACCAGGTGTGATTGGCTTTGAAGTCTTTCAGCGCGCCATGAAAGGCAGCTTCGATCTCGTTGGTGAAATCACCGCTTTCGTTAACCTTGTCGAGTAGATCCGCATGGGAAGAACGCATGTAGTCCTGAAGCGCCGCCTCGAAATCGACGACTTTGGCTACATCGACATCGTCCATGTAGCCTTCGTTCGCGGCGAACAGGGAAACCGCCATTTCCGCGATACCGAGCGGAGAATACTGCGCCTGCTTCATCAACTCGGTAACGCGTTGACCACGATCGAGCTGGGCGCGGGTCGCGTCGTCCAGATCGGAGGCAAACTGCGAGAACGCCGCCAGCTCGCGATACTGAGCCAGCGCCAGGCGAACGCCACCACCGAGCTTCTTGATAACCTTGGTCTGGGCCGCGCCACCGACTCGCGAGACCGACAGGCCAGCATTGATCGCCGGCCGAATACCGGCATTGAACAGATCGGTTTCGAGAAAGATCTGTCCATCGGTGATCGAAATCACGTTTGTCGGCACGAATGCCGATACATCGCCAGCCTGGGTTTCAATGATCGGCAACGCGGTCAACGAACCGGTCTTGCCCTTCACCTCGCCATTGGTCAGTTTCTCGACCTCTTTCTCGTTGATGCGCGCGGAACGCTCCAGTAGACGAGAATGCAGGTAGAAAACATCACCGGGATAGGCCTCGCGCCCCGGCGGACGACGCAGCAGCAGGGACACCTGGCGATATGCCCAGGCCTGCTTGGTCAGATCGTCATAGATGATCAGCGCATCTTCGCCCCGATCGCGAAAATACTCGCCCATGGTGCAGCCGGAATATGGCGCGATGTATTGCATCGCGGCGGAATCGGCAGCCGGCGCGGCGACGATGATGGTATGTTCCATGGCGCCGTGTTCCTCCAACTTGCGCACGATCGCCGCGATAGAGGAATTCTTCTGACCAATGGCGACATAGATGCACTTGATGCCAGTGCCTTTCTGATTGATGATCGCGTCGATCGCAACGGCGGTCTTGCCGGTCTGACGGTCACCGATGATCAATTCACGCTGGCCACGCCCAATGGGCACCATCGAGTCAATGGCCTTGATGCCGGTCTGTACCGGCTGATCCACCGATTTACGCGCAATGACGCCCGGCGCGACCTTCTCTATCGGCGAAGACAGGCGGGTTTCTACCGGACCCTTGCCGTCCATCGGGTTGCCCAGCGCGTCGACGACACGGCCGAGCAATTCAGGACCGATGGGCACTTCCAGGATGCGGCCGGTGCACTTCACCGCATCGCCCTCGGTGATGCCTTTGTAGTCGCCGAGCACGACCGCGCCGACCGAATCGCGCTCCAGGTTCAACGCCATGCCGAAGATGTTGCCAGGAAATTCCAGCATTTCACCCTGCATGGCATCGGCAAGACCGTGAATACGTACGATGCCATCGGTTACCGCAACGACGGTTCCCTCGTTATGGGCTTCGGTGGAAAGATCGAATTTCTCGATTTTACTCTTGATCAGATCACTGATTTCAGAAGGATTGAGTTGCATGATGGCTTCTCGCTTATAGTTCCAATTCGGTTGCTAGACGCTGCAGCCGCCCACGAACAGATCCGTCGATCACCATATCGCCGGCGCGAATGATCGCCCCGCCGATCAGACCCGGATCTTTTTCGCTGGTAATCTCTACCGTCTTGCCCAATTTTTCATGCAGCGCCTCGGCGAGCTTCTTTTCCTGCGCCGGTTTCACGGCATAAGCGCTGATGACGTGTACTTCGACGACACCCTCGGTATCCGCCTTGCGCTGCTCGAACAAGAAGGCGATCTGCGGGATCAACGCAAGCCGGTCGTTCTGCACCAGCAACTTGACCAGATTGCGCCCTTCATCATCGAGCTGTTCCTCGCCGACCTCCAGCAGGAAGTCCGTCATGCGTGACTTGTCCAGGCGCGGGTTACCGATAACCGCGTTCATCTCCGGACTTTCGACGACCGCCGCCAGAAACCCGAGTTTCTCCGACCATTCGGCCAAGCTGTCGGTTTCCAGCGCGCGCTTGAATATCGCCTCGGCGTAGGGACGCGCGAGTGTGCTGAGTTCATCCGCCATGATTCAGCCCTAGATCTCGCTAGCGATGGAGTCGATGACTTTCTGGTGCGCGGCGGCGTTGATTTCCTTGTTCAGAATCTTCTCCGCTCCAGCCACCACCAGCGCGCCTACCTTCTGGCGCAACTCTTCGCGAGCCTGATTGGCTTCTTGTTCGATCTCGGCCTTCGCCGCCGTCAACAGACGCTCGCCCTCGGTACGCGCATCGTCCTTGGCCTCGTCGACGATCTCGGCGGCGCGCTTCTGCGCCAGCGACACGATCTCCGCCGCCTGCGCCTTCGCCTCGTGCAGCTTTTCCGCCGCGTGATGCTCGGCGAGTTCTTGCTCGTGCTTGCCACGATCCGCCGCGGCCAGACCCTCCGCGATCTTCTTCTGACGCTCATCCAATGCGGCAATGATCGGCGCCCACACGAACTTCTTTGTGAACCACACAAAAACGACAAAGGCAATAAGCTGGCCCAGCAGGGTCAGATTGATGTGCATATCACTTCCCCGATAATCACATGAAAACTCAGGATTCGAGAATGATTTCCCGAATCAGGCAACAGCGAACAACACGTACATCGCCAAGCCCACCGCGATCATTGGCACCGCGTCGACCAGGCCCATGACGATAAAGAACTGGGTACGTAGCATCGGGATCAACTCCGGCTGACGCGCGGCGCCTTCCAGAAAACGGCCACCCAGAATACCGATACCAACAGCGGCACCAAGCGCGCCCAGGCCCATCATCAACGCACCGGCGATGTATAACAGAGCAGATTCCATGATTGTCTCCCGTCAAATTAAGTCAGTTGAAAGTGTAAAGAATGCAGCCCGCCACGCAACGACGGGAATCAATGTTCAGAATGCGCCATATCCATGTAGACGATGGTCAATACCATGAAGATGAACGCTTGCAGCGTGATCACCAGGATATGAAAAATAGCCCAGACGAGTTGCAAGGCTCCGCCAAACGCACCGAGCACCGCGCCAGCGCTGTACATCAACGCAATCAGGATGAAGATCATCTCGCCGGCATACATGTTGCCGAACAGTCGCAGCGACAAAGAAACCGGCTTGGCGACCAAGGAGACGAATTCAAGAAAGAAGTTGACCGGGATGAACAACACCTTCACGATCGGATTCTTCGACTCGAACGGATGCAGGGTCAGCTCACCGACAAAACCGCCCACGCCCTTGATTTTTATACTGTAATACAGGGTCAGCAGGAACACCCCTATGGCCATGCCAAAGGTCGCGTTCGGATCGGCGGTGGGAACGACTCGCATATAAGGGATGCCAATCATCTGCGACAGGCGCGGAATCACATCGACTGGGATCAGGTCCATCAGATTCATCAGGAAGATCCAGACGAAGATCGTCAGCGCGAGCGGCGCGATCAGATCGTTCTTGCCACTGAATGAACCGCGCACGCTGTTATTGATGAAATCGACGATGCCTTCGACAAAGTTCTGGAAACCCGACGGCACGCCGGCGGTCGCATGTCTCGCCACGCGGGAGAAGCCCCAAACGAACAACGCACCCAGCAGAATCGACCAGAACATGGTATCCAGGTGAATCGCCCAGAAACCCATCTCGTTGACTTGCTCATGGGTATGCGCGATTCCCCAATGACCGTCGGGAAAACGGCCATAGGTAAGACTGGTCAAGTGGTGACGTATATATTCGGTGGATGTCAGGGTTTCTGAGGACATCTTGGATAAGAACCTGGATAAAAAAAATTAAGGGCAACGACCCAGCTCACCGCTGATTTGCGCCATCTCTGCGTTAAAAAGCGCGCTTTTACGCTCGTAAACTCTCGGCAATTGCTCCTGCATCGCCCTACAGTCATCCATGACCGAAACATTTCTCTGCCTCTATCCGACGCATTTCAGCGACAGTCCGAACCGTTACGACGTATTCGCCTACATACTGAGATAGTGGCAATCAAGGATACAGTAATGGCGCGACCATCTGCACACACAGATACCCGCCAAGCAGGCTGACGATACTGATCGGTGAAATCAAAAGCACCACGGCGGCAAACAGGACGGCGACGATCAACAATTTGACGACCTCCGCCTTATAGATGTCGCCGAGCAAACTGTCCGGCCGCTCGGCACGATAGCGCACGAAAACCCTGCTTGCAAAATACACACTGCCCGAGGTCGCGATCAGCCCACCGAACAGTATGGAATATGTATAGACCCAGCCAAATGGTAGCAGCACCAAGGCCGATACCGCCGTCAACAAGAGTTGCTTACGAATCAGCCGCCTTGCCTGTGTCTTATCCGTGAGTGTCACGAAAATCCCCAATCCACGGGCAAACGGTTAATGGCGCGAAAGTATATGCGGAAGGCGAAACCCGGTCAATGCCAAACAAAATTTTTTAGCGATTCATAAGCAGATACACATGGGTAAAACCATAGCAACAAAAAGGACATTCAAGCCTCACGGTCAAGGAGACGAGATCACGTTGCCGGGAAGATTGTCCTCGACTTCCCAGTTCCTTCATTTTCAATGACTTGCAGCCATCGAAAATGGCGGTACATCCCTGTACCGCGTACCGCACACAGGCCATTGAAAAATGCCATTTTTCAATGGCCTGCTAGTGGATATGATCGATAATGCCGTCGAGTTCATCCAGCGACGTGTAGCTGATGACCAACTTACCATTGCCAGACTTGCCCCGCTGAATCCGCACCTGGGCACCCAGTTTCTCGGACAAGTGTTCTTGCAAGCGCCGCACGTCGGGATCCAGCGTCTGAGCCTTTTTCACCGCCACGGGTTCGGCCGTGCTCTCCTCGCCCTGAAGTCGCCTGACGAGCTGCTCGGTCGCACGTACCGAAAGCCCCTGATCGACCACCTCCCGCGCCGCCTTGGTCTGCACGCCGCCCTTCAAGCCCAGCAGCGCGCGCGCATGGCCCATCTCCAACCGACCCGCATCGATGAAACCCTTGACTTCATCGCTCAAATCCAGCAGCCGCAACATATTCGTCACCGTCGCGCGTGATTTGCCGACGGCCTCGGCGATCTGCTGATGGGTCAGGCCAAACTCATCGAGCAACCGCCGCAGCGCGCCCGCCTCTTCGAGCGGGTTCAAATCGTCCCGCTGGATATTCTCGATCAGCGCAACGGCCATCGCCTGCTGGTCGCTGACATCCCGCACGACGACGGGTATCTCGTGCAGACCGGCTAGCTGTGCGGCTCGCCAGCGGCGTTCGCCGGCGATGATCTCGTAACGCCCCCCTTTCGCGGGTCGCACCACGATCGGCTGCACGACACCCTGCGCGGCGATCGAATCGGCCAATTCCTGGAGCTTGACCTGGTCGAAGTCCCGCCGCGGCTGATAGCGACCGCGTCCGATCAGATCGACCGGCAGCGCATGCATCCCGTCGCCACGTCGCTCAACCGCTGGCGGCGTCTCCGGTTTCGACTTTACGCTTCCGCCACTGGGCTGCTGTCCGCCACCACCCAGCAGCGCATCCAAGCCACGCCCCAATCCACGTCGTTTCGCCGCCATCATCAGTTCCCCGCGCCCATGCGCTCTGGTTTAGCCGTGTCCCGTCTCAGCATCTCGCTGGCAACTGCCAGATAGGAGACCGCGCCACGCGAGCTTCTGTCGTACAGCATCACCGGCAGACCATGACTCGGCGCCTCGGCGAGACGCACATTGCGCGGCACGACGGTGCGGTAGACATCGTCGTTGAAGTGTCGAATCAATTGGCTGGAGACCTCGTAGGCCAATCGGTTGCGCGGATCGTGCATGGTACGCAGAATACCCTCTAGGCGTAGACGTGGGTTGCGGTTTTCCTTGATCTGCTCGATCGTATCTAACAGCGCGCTAAGTCCTTCCAAGGCATAGTATTCGGTCTGCAATGGCACCAGCACGCTATCCGCGGCGACCAGCGCATTGACCGTCAACATGTTCAGCGACGGCGGACAATCGACGAAGATATAGTCGTAATCCTGCTTGATCGGTTCCAACATGCGGGTCAGGCATTGTTCGCGCGCTGGCGTCTCCATCAGGCCGACCTCGGCGGCGGTCAAGTCGACATTCGCTGGCAACACGTCGAAATCACCCTCTGCGGCCTGGCACAACGCCTCCTTCGCGCTGCAATAACCGAGCATGGCGTCGCCGACATGCTGCTCCAGCGCATGTTTGTCGATGCCGCAGCCCATGGTGGCATTGCCTTGCGGATCGAGATCGATGAGCAGCACGCGTTTCTTCATGCTCGCCATCGAGGCCGCCAGATTGACTGCGGTCGTAGTCTTGCCCACACCGCCCTTTTGGTTGGCTATCGAGATGATTCTGATCATAGTGTCTCTGCAATTATCACATGACGTTCCGCATCCAGGCCCGGCACGGACACTGGCTCGATACGCAAGCGGAAGCCGGCGTCGGCGCGCGCTTCCTCGTTCAAGCGTCCCTTCATCGCGACTATCTTACCACTGGGCTTCACCAGTGGCGCGGCAAGCCGAAGCATATCACCCAGCGAGGCAAACGCACGCGATGTCGCCACATCATACAGGCCGGCCGATGGCCGCCAGGATTCGACTCGCGCCTGCACGACGGCGACGTTCCCCAGGTCCAGCTCATGCACCGCCTGGGTCATGAAGCGGGTCTTCTTGCCATTGGTGTCGAGCAGGTCGAATTGGGTATCGGGCCGCGCGATGGCCAACGGGATGCCCGGCAGGCCAGCGCCACTGCCAATATCCAGCACACGTTCGACGGCAAACCAACGATTCACCGCGAGGCTGTCGAGCAGATGCTTGGCGACCATCTCGCCCTCATCCCGAACCGCGGTCAGGCTGAACGCGCGATTCCATTTCGCCAGCAGCGCAAGATAGTCAAGCAGCCGCTGGATCCGCCCCGCGTCCAGATCCAGTCGCAGGGCATCCAGGCCGGCGCGTAATCGCTCGTCCGGCGTCGACGCATTCACGCGCGCTTCTTCTTCAGATGCACCAGCAACAGCGAGACAGCCGCTGGCGTCATCCCAGGAATGCGCGCGGCCTGGCCGATGGTCTCCGGGCGCTGGCGGCAGAGTTTCTCGCGCACCTCCGCCGACAAACCGCGTACATCGGCATAATCCAGATTCTCCGGCAGACCAAGACATTCCTGCGCCCGCTGACGCGCCACTTCGTCCCGCTGGCGCTCGATATAACCAGCATATTTGGCCCGCACCTCCAGTTGCGCAACGACCTGCTCGTCCTGGCGGTTCTCCTCGCCAAGGATGTCCAACAAGCCAGCATAGTCGATATTCGGCCGCCGCAGCAGATCCAGCGCCCATGCCTCGCGACTCACCCCGTCGGGGAAGTAACGAGCCTGACGATTCCCATCGAGCTTGTAGGGATGAACGCAGATCGACGCAAGACGCTGGCGCTCCGCCTCGATAGCCTCCTTCTTCGTTTCGTAAGCCGCCCAGCGCACGTCGTCGACCAGGCCGAGTCGCCGTCCTGTCTCCGTCAGGCGCATATCGGCGTTATCCTCGCGCAGCAGCAAGCGATATTCGGCGCGGCTGGTGAACATGCGATACGGTTCTTGGGTACCACGCGTGGTCAAATCATCGACCAATACACCGAGGTACGCCTCGTCGCGACGCGGATACCAGCCCGGCTCGCCGCGCGATTTCAGCACGGCATTGACGCCGGCAAGCAGTCCTTGGGCGGCGGCCTCCTCATAACCGGTCGTGCCATTGATCTGGCCAGCGAAGAACAGGTTGTCGATAAAGCGCGTCTCCAGCGTGTGGCGCAGGTCACGCGGATCGAAGAAATCGTACTCGATGGCGTAACCGGGACGGGTGATACGCGCCTGCTCGAAACCCGGAATGGAGCGCACCAACGCATACTGCACATCGAATGGCAGGCTGGTGGAGATACCGTTCGGGTAGACCTCGCGCGAACTCAGGCCTTCCGGCTCGACGAAGATTTGGTGTGAATCCCGCTCGGCGAAACGCTGCACCTTGTCCTCGATGGAAGGGCAATAGCGCGGCCCGACGCCTTCGATGACGCCGGTATACATCGGCGAACGATCCAAGCCGCGACGGATGATCTCATGGGTCTGCCCGGTCGTCCGGGTGATATGGCAACTGAGTTGGTGAGGGTGGTCGTTGTGCGACCCAATAAAGGAAAACACTGGACGAGGTTCATCGCCCGGCTGCTCACGCAGTCGACTGAAATCGATGCTCCGCGCATCGATGCGCGGCGGCGTACCGGTCTTCAGCCGGTCAACGCGAAACGGCAGCTCGCGCAGGTGCTCCGCCAGCGCGATCGACGGTGGATCACCCGCGCGACCACCGGCGGCATGCTCAAGACCGATATGCATGCGCCCACCCAGAAAAGTACCCACGGTCAGCACCACCGCGTCGGCATGAAACGCCAGCCCCATCTCGGTGAGCACGCCGACGACACGATCCTGCTCGACGAGCAGATCTGCCACCGGCTGCTGGAATACGTCCAGATTCGTCTGGGTTTCCAGGGCGTTACGCACATAAGCCTTATACAAGACCCGGTCCGCCTGCGCGCGAGTCGCCCTTACCGCTGGACCCTTGGAGGCATTCAGCGTGCGGAACTGGATGCCCGCATGATCCGCCGCACGCGCCATCAGACCGCCCAGTGCATCGATCTCGCGCACCAGATGTCCCTTGCCAATGCCGCCAATCGCCGGATTGCAGCTCATCTGCCCGAGCGTCTCGATATTGTGAGTCAGCAACAAGACGCGCGCACCCATGCGCGCCGCCGCCAACGCCGCCTCCGCGCCGGCATGGCCGCCACCGATCACGATGACCTGATAATGTTCAGGATAACGCATCTCGCACCCGACTCCACCCTAAAGTCCACCATTATATCGTCACGGCCAGCCAAACATCGGAATAATCGCAGCCCCATCTCGCTCACCGGCCGGACGCCATCAGGGTCCGGGATTCATCTCGATGCGGCCGCGCACGGTCACGCTGAATTGTTGGCTGCCAGCCGCCAACGCAGGTGGCGCCGCAGCCATATCGGCCGCCATCTCGGCGCGCATCATCACTGGCTGGTAACGCAAACCGCCGGTATCGATATTCGCATCGACGAGCCGATAGCCGGAACGCCCGAAGCTCTTCACCACCAGCCGCGCGCGCTGTTTGAACGCCGCTATCGCCCGCTGGATCAAGCCGTCTCGCGCCTGGCGACGCGCGTCAGCGGAAACCGAGAAGCTCATGCCTTGCACGTTGGCCCACTGTTGCAGGCGCCCGACCAGCTTGCCGAGCACCTCGAAATCGCGGCTCTCCAGCTTGATGGTCTGACGCACCCGCCAGGCGCGAATCTTGCCCTTATCGTATATCGGGCTGGTATTGTAACTCTGCGTCTGGCGGCTGACCTCGGCGACATCACGCGCGATTTCGAGCACTCGATTCATCGCCTGATTGACCTGCTCGGCGAGCCGCGCGGGATTCCGGCCCTGGCTTTCGATAAACAACACCACGCCGAGGGTATCATTGGGCACCTCGGCCGAGGCGGTCGCATCCAGCGACACCCGATCGTAGCGCATATTGTCTTCCGCCCGCGCGCCGAACGCGATCATGGCGATGAGGGCGATCCTGAAAAAAAACGACATATTCCTGACTCCTGACTCGCTGAGGTTCATGATGGATAGCGCCACGGACAACGAGTGTCGAACTCCAGCGCGCGTTAGCAGGCTGTTGAAAAATGGCATTTTTCAACAGCCTGTGTGCAATACAGGGATATACCATCCTTTTCGATGACTGCAAGTCATTGAAAATGAAGGAACCGGGAAATCGCATTTTCCGGTTCCTTAGTTGAAAAAGTCCATGGAAGGACTTTTCAACATCCTGTTAGCGCAATCATCCCGACAGTTGGCTGGCCGTGGCCATGCGTACTTTCATGCAGATTGACATTGACCACAATAGCCGCATCGTCATGAATGGACAAAAGCCGGGTAAAATGGTTTGTATGCACTGCGAGAAACCCATCATGCAAGCGGCCAAGGATCTTTTCAA
>JALSSX010000038.1 GCA_026984055.1 Sedimenticola sp.
GCCTGCACAGAGGTATTCGCGGCGCTCCTACTAAGGAATCATAGGCAACCGACCGCGTAGTTTCACGCTAACTTGCATGGGTCATTCGTAGGATTCACTCGCCATGAAACGACTGATTAGCACCGCCGCGCTGCTGATTGCCACCGGCTCGGCGCAGGCCATCGATCTGGCTAACGGAGAACGTCTCAACCAACGCTGCGCGCCCTGTCACGCCCTGGCCGGACAAGGCATCCCGGGCGCGACCTCGCCCCGCCTCGCCGGCCTGCCCGCCTGGTATCTGGCGAAGGCAACCAAGGATTACATCGAGGGCGCGCGTGACAACCCGACGATGACCGAAATCGCCGGGCTGAAGCAGATGAGCGACGAGGACATCGCCGACCTCTCCGCCTGGCTGTCTCGCCAACGCATCGGCAAGGATCCGGCATACGATATCCGCGTCACGCGCGGCAGCGCGCAGAAGGGAAAATCCAAGTTCGAGGCCGATTGCAAGAACTGCCACGCCCGGGATGGACATGGCAAGAAGAAGAAAGACGCCCCGCCGCTGGCCGGCCAGCACGCTGATTACCTGATCGCCAGCATGAAGGCATTCTTCCACAAGGACCGCTATCACGACAACGATCCGATCGACGATACCTTCGACGATATCTCAGACGCGCAGGCCTGGAACATCCTCGCCTGGATGGCGACCCTGGACGGCCGCGACCAGCAACCCGGCTATCATTTCAAACCCGCCCCCATCCCGACCAAACCAGCGAATCGAGGGGCATTCATGTTCAGCAGCATTCAGCACACGGTAGTCAGTACGTTCACCGACGAGGGAACCGGCCTGCGCGAGGCGATGGACGCAATGCGGGCCGAAGCGAAAAAGCTTGGCGTGCCGCGGGTACCGAGCGCCCCGACCTGGGGCAAGGAAGCGCCACTGATCACGACACTGACATTTTGCGCGCCACGCCATATTGACAAGCTGCTGGAAGCCGCGCCGATACTTGCGAATTATGATCCGTGCCGTATTACCTTGATGCGCGACGCGGACAAGAGACTGCGCCTGATGGCGGTCAATTTAGACATGCTGATCGATGGCGGGCAACTACCGCCCACCGCGCAACGCATCGCCATCCTGATCAATCAGGACATGCTGGCGATCCTGCGCGCCGGCAGGCACGCTGGCGCGGGCAAAGCGGAAAGCTCGTCGCTCAAGTAGGCGCTTCGATGGTGTACAGCAGGGCCTGAAGCAGAATCAACACATCCTGCCGATTGCGCGCGTCAACATCGAAGATGGCCGCATGGCGCGCGTGTTCACGCAGATACTGGTGGTAATACTCGACACCCGGGCGGGGTTGTTCGTCCATGCGGGTGATGCCGATCACGACGTGGGTCTGCTCGATGAATCCCTTGAAACGATCCAGATAGAATTGCAGATCGGCGACCGGATCCGGACGCGCATTGTCGATCAACAGAACCAGGCCCATGCCACCCTGGGTCAGGATATCCCACATGAAGTCGAAACGTTCCTGGCCCGGAGTGCCGTACAGATGCACGCGGCTGTGATCCAGCAGTTCGAGCACGCCGTAGTCCATCGCCACGGTCGTCGTCGCCTTGCGATCCAGGGTTTCATCGGTCGGCATTTCCTCGGTCGACAGCGCCTCTCCATCGGAAACCGTGGTGATGGCCGTCGTCTTGCCCACGCCCACCGGTCCGGTAAAAATGATCTTTCGGTTAACCTTGCTCACAGAGTCTCCGCTATCCAAACCTTGGAATTGTCGCAACCGCCCTTCCGCCCTGGCCACATTGTCCGTTGCCGCGGGAAACGACATCCCCGCGCCTTGCCAGAAACGAAATGGCGCGCATCGCGAACCTGGCGGGGGCTTCGGTCAATGCCGGAACAGCCGTGTGAAGGCACCGAAAAAACGAGAGACCGCGCCTTTCGTTTCCGTTTCCGTCTCTTGTTGCATCTCCATCTGTTGCTCCCGCAGACGGCGCAAACGCTCGTTGCGGCTCTTTATCGCATAATCCAGGCGCTCTTCCTCGCTATCGACGACGGGCGATTGATCTGAAATCAATTCCCGGGCTGAAGATGTGGGCGTGGATACTGATGTCGACACGGGTTCCGGTTCCGGACGGCCCGGCTCGCCGATACCAGCCCGCGCCACGGGCGTGGATAGCCTCGGCGCGACTCGCGGTGTTTCGACTTCAGCAATCGGCTCCGCTTTCCGAACCGGGGCCGATCCCCGCTTCACCTCGACGGATGGCTTCGCTGCCACAACCGTGATATCACTTTCCTCGACGGCAAGCGGCTCGGAGCGCGGCGCGGGTTCCGGGGATGCCGGCGGCTTGGACGCGTCCACGGCAGTACTCGTCGGCTGCCTAGCAACGGGAACCTCCTCGGTGAGCGGCGTTTCGACCAAACCCAGCGCATCGGCGGCGGTGTAGAAAGAAAAGACGAAACGCTGCGGAACCCCCAGTAGACGGGCGGTCTCAAGCAACGAAACCGACCTTTCCGCCCACAATGCGGCAATGCGCAAACAGTGCGGAAACAGCAGTAGACGGGTCATGTTCGGCCAGCCGACCAGACGTACCGGCGCATCCAACGATGTGCCCTCCGGCACCCGGCCACGGGCCGCCCACAACATGGCCATCCACAACAAGGCATTGGTACCGCGCCGCAACTCCATGTTCTCGGGTTCGCCGGGGCAACCCTCGGGATCGACTCGCAAGGTGACACTGCTGGCGGGTAGCCGCACGCTGGCCAGCCAACGCAAGGTCGTTTCACTCATGCCGGCGATCGCGACATTCTTGTCCGTGCAAACGACAATGCGACCAGAATCAGTCATCACCGCGATCGGCGCGTTCTGCTCATTGGCCAGCTCTATCGCGCTCAGCAGATGTCCGCAGAGATAGGCATCCGGCTTGAAGAATAAAGACTCGGTCGCCCGCGCCTCGGCGGGATCGACATCCGCCGCCTCGCCGACCAGGGTCGTCACGTCGTGTTCCAGGGAAAGCGCGGCAACGCCAGCGTGCAGCGGCCCCTGCATGTCCGTATCAGTATCAGCTAACACCAGATGAACTTCTCATGATGAGTGGAGGCGACAAGGTTTGAGTTTGGGCGAAGGCTTCAGTGCGAGACCAAAGCGAGATCGATACAGTGGTCAGCGCGCGTATATTATCAAAAAACCACAGCTGCTCCCAGTGACCCACACTCAACGACGCCCGAACAGCGATCCCAATACCCCGCGAACGATCTGCCTGCCGATGCTACTGCCGATCGCGCGCATGGTACTTTTCGCGAAGGCCTCTAGCACGGTCTGACGTTGGCGCCCACCCCTTTTTGGCTTTTTCTCGACCTGCTCGGCGACCTCGGCCGCCTGCTCCGCCTTTTTCTTCAGAATCTCGTAGGCCGAATTGCGATCGATGGGTTTGTCGTACACGCCTTTCACCAGCGAATCGGCCATCACCGCCTTGCGCCGCGCCTTGCTCAACGGCCCGATGCGACTCTCGGGCGGCACCACCAGTACACGCTGCACGATACCCGGCCGGCCCTTTATATCGAGTGTCGAGGCCAATGCCTCGCCGACGCCCAGCTCGGTGATGACCTTCACGGTATCCAGACCGGGATTGGCGCGAAAGGTTTCCGCGGCGGCCTTCACCGCCTTGCGATCGCGCGGCGTGAATGCGCGCAGCGCATGCTGGACCCGGTTGCCCAATTGCCCGAGCACCGTCATCGGCACATCGAGCGGATTCTGAGTAACGAAATAGATGCCGACCCCCTTGGAACGAATCAACCTGACAACCTGCTCGATCTTCTCCAACAACGCATCCGAGGCGTCGTCGAACAGCAGATGAGCCTCGTCAAAGAAGAACACCAGACGCGGTTTCTCCGGATCGCCCACCTCCGATAAGCGCTCGAACAACTCCGACAGCATCCACAGCAACAGGGTCGAATACAGCTTGGGCGCCTGCATCAGTTGGTCGGCGGCCAGGATATTGATCACTCCGCGACCATCCTCTGCCGTCTGCATCAGATCGTCGAGTTCCAGGTCCGGCTCGCCAAAGAACTTGCCGGCGCCCTGCTCTTCCAAGCCGATCAGACGCCGCTGGATCGCGCCAACGCTGGCCGGCGAGATGTTCCCATACAGCGATTGAAACTCCTTGCGGTGCTCGGAAACGAAACGCAGCATGGCGCGCAGATCCTTCAGATCGAGCAATAGCCAGCCATTGTCGTCGGCAACCCGAAACGCCAACGTCATGACCCCTTCCTGGGTTTCGTTCAGGTCCAGCAACTGGCTGAGCAGCAGCGGCCCCATATCGGTGATCGTCGAACGAATCGGATGGCCCTGCTTGCCGAACACATCCCAGAAGGTGACCGGATAGGCGCGTGCCTGGTAGTTTTCGATGCCGATGGTCTCGATACGCTCGCGGATCTTCGGATGATCCTTGCCGGGGGCGGCAATGCCGGACAGGTCACCTTTGACATCAGCCAGGAACACAGGAACCCCAATGCGACTGAATCCCTCGGCCAGAACCTGCAATGTGACCGTTTTTCCGGTACCGGTGGCGCCGGCGATCAGGCCATGCCGGTTCGCCATGCGCGGCTGGAGATAGACCGCCTTGTCCCCTTTTCCTATCAGTAATGGATCGACCATATTGCCCCCAAGATTCGATTGACGAAATACCGCGCCCCCAGACCCATGGCATCAAATGCTGGCCCGCCATTATGACATGGACTCGCCCACATTTCTCACCGGGTAATGGCGTGGGCCAGGGCGACCTTCAAATAAAAGAAAACCCGCGATCGCGGGCTTTCAAGAACACATCCACCAACAGACGCCTTACTTCTTCGGCACTTTCTTTCTCGGTGTGACCTTACGCGGTCGAAGTACTTTTCTTGCCGTCGCCTTCTTGACCGCCGCCTTCTTGACCGCCGCCTTCTTGACCGCCGCCT
>JALSSX010000039.1 GCA_026984055.1 Sedimenticola sp.
CTGAATTGGGTTGACAGTTGACAGTACAGCGTGCCTCGTTTCCGCGCGGAGCTGGCGGGTTTCAACGACGATCTGGAGCCGTCACGGGCGGAAGGATCCTGGCTCTAGCTCGTGCCGGTCGAGCAGCCGATAGAACTCGGTGCGGTTCCGCTTAGCCAACCGCGCCGCCTGGGTCACGTTACCTGCGGTCATGCGCAGCAGATCGATCAAGTAGTTTCGCTCAAAGTCGTTGTGCGCCTCGGCCAACGGGACGATGCCGCCAGACTTGTCACGCAATGCGTCGCGCACCAGGCTTTCGGGGATGATCGCTGTCTGCGACAGGGCCGCGATCTGTTCGACGACATTCACAAGCTGGCGAATGTTACCTTTCCACGGGGCCAGCATCAGCGCTTCCATGGCTTCCGGCGCGAACACGCGCGCGTGGCAGCCGGCCCGCTCGCATGCCCGTTCCAGAAAATGCCGGGCCAGCAGGGGGATATCCTCGCGGCGTTCGGACAATGAGGGGATCTCCAGCATCACGACATTCAGGCGATAGAACAGATCCTCGCGGAAATGGCCAGCCTCGATGGCGGCTTCAAGGTCGGCATGCGTCGCGGAGACGATGCGCACATCGACCGGAAAGCCTCGCGTGGCGCCCACGGGACGCACTTCGCCGTCCTCCAGCACGCGCAACAGCTTGGCCTGGAACGCCAGTGGCATGTCGCCGATCTCGTCGAGAAACAGCGTGCCACCGCTTGCCGTCTCGAACAGTCCCTTGCGGTCGCGATCCGCGCCAGTGAAGGACCCCTTGCGATGACCGAAGAGTTCCGACTCCAGCAGGTTTTCCGGAATGGCGGCACAGTTGATCGGCACGAACGCGGCGTCTCGGCGCGGGCTGGCGCGATGCAAGGCGCGCGCCAGCAGCTCCTTGCCGGTGCCGCTGGCGCTCTGTATCAACACGCTGGCATCGCTCCGCGCGATACGCCGGGTCTTGTCCAGCAGCGCTTCCATGACAGCGCTGTTACTGATGATGCCATGTCGCCAGTCATCGACGCCATCCGCCCGCTCGCGTCCTTCATGGCCTCGGGACTGGCTCAGCGCCTTGGTGATGCTTTCCAGCAGTTCCTTGCCGTCGAAGGGCTTGGTCAGATAGCTGAACACACCCTTGCGCGTGGCCTGCACGGCATCTGGAATGGTGCCATGCGCGGTGAGCATGATGACCGGCAGGGAGGGCGCGAGTTTCCGCGCGGCTTCGAACAGGGCCAGCCCATCCATGCCTTGCATGCGCAGATCGGTGATCAGCAGATCGGGTCGCGCCGCGCCGATTCTGCCCAGCGCCCGCAGGCCGCTGTCGGCGGTGTCGACCTCGAAGCCGTTGGCCTCAAGGCGCAACGACAGCAGCTTCAACAGTCCGGGATCATCGTCGACCAGCAGGATGCTATGGCCGCTCATCGGACGGGCCAGGGGTCGAGGGGGCAATGATGGCGCGTTCCCTTTCATTCAGGTTCTGTTCAATCGTCTTCAGTTGGCGCAACTGGGTTTGCAGGCTCGCCAGACGCGCCGACAAGCGCCGGGAAGCCGCTAGCCGGGCCTTCAGGCGGCGGCGCAACGCCAATGCCTTCGATCTTTCCGTCTGGGCGCGGCGCAGTTGGTCCCGTAGTAACACGGCAAGCCGACGCATCCGTGGCGCCAACGGCTTTTGACTTGCGAGCATGCCGTCGAGCAGCCTCAGCGCCCGGTGCCATTCCTTGCTGGAGGCTGCCGGTTGAGCCAGCAACATGGCCAAGTTCAGACGGTCGCGCTGGCGCGGGGATCTCGACCAGAGATTGCCAACCTGTTTCAGCATCCGCGCGCGCGCCTTGGCATCCAGCAGGCCGAACGTCTGGTAAGCATTGATCGGATCGCCGCCGGTCGGCGCCGGTGGCGCGATGCCGGGCCTCCCAGGCATCACGCAGGCGCCCAGCCATAGCGACATCATCAGCAACAGTATTCGGCATTTCATGTGTCATTGCCCGTGCGAGCCTTGATCGGCAAGGTGACGCGAAAATGCGCGCCTTGGTCGCTGTCCAGCAGTTCGATGAAACCGCCATGAAAGCGCGCATAGCTTTCGACCAACGACAGTCCCAGCCCGGTTCCACCCAGCGGACCACGCGATGGCGCCCTTCCCTGGAAGAAAGGCTCGAAAAGAAGCGGCCTGTCTTCCTCATCGATACCGATGCCCTCATCGACGACATCCAGCAAAAGATTCCTCTTCCGCTGGAACAAGTGGATCACGATCCCACCGCCATCCGCCGAGTACTTGATGGCGTTGGAGAGCAGATTATCGATGATCGCGCGCAGTTGTTCCGCATCACCGTTCACAGATAGCGGGGAAAGTCGGGCGTCCATCTGGACATGGACCCGCAAACACCGGGCCTGCAACGCCAGACACTGTTTCTCCACCACTGTTTCGATCAGCGCGCCGATGTCGACATGGCGCTTCTCGATCGATGGACGCGATAGCGCGCGATTGAAGTTCAACAGGTTCTCCACCTGGGCTTGCAATTGCAGACTGTCGTCGTGGAGTATCCGCGCCACCGCTTGTTGCTTCTCGCTGAGCGGACCCACGATGCCATCGCGCAACAGCTCGGCGCCTTCCCGGATCGTTGTCAGCGGCGTCTTCAACTCATGCGAGACATGTCGGAGAAATTGTAACTTCTGTTCATTCAACGCGGCCAATTCACGACGCAGCCAGTCCAGTTGCTCACCGAGTTCACGGATGTCCCGGGGGCCATCGACCTCGATGCGCGCATCGAATCCGCCACCGCCGAGCTGGCGTATCGCCGCGCCCAGGCGGCGCAGCGGTCGGGAGATCAGCACGCTGAAGATCACCGCGATCGACAGAGCCAGCGGGATTAACGCGATCGCCTGCCATATCAGCAATCGGCGCACCGCGTCGATCCGCGCATTCATGCGTTCACTCTCTCGGGATACCAGCGCGGTGACATCAAAGGGAATCGAGGCGGTGAGCGCCGAGAGTTGTTCGGCCTCGTCCAGCCGCTCATCGGTGGCGTCCGCCTTGTCGGCAAGGCGTTTCAGTTTCCTCAGAAGCGCGGCCTCGTGTTCGCGGAGTTGGCGCAGGCGCTCGGCCAGGCCGGCATCCAGCGACAGATTCAGCAAGCGCTGAATCTCACCGATGAATGGCGCGCGCTGATCCCGGTAGCGCGCGAGAATCGCCGTGTCCCGCAACACCCGGTATTGCAGCGCGCTGCGCTCCATGCTCAACGCCAACGTGGTGATGAGGCGCCCGGATTCCACCGCCTGGGTGGAATCCCGCACTGTCTGTCGCATACGCTCCGCAAGGTGATCCACCTGCCACAGAGTGTTCAGCAGGCCGATCGTCAGCGGCACGGCGACCAGGATGAAGCCCAGCAGGGTCAATCTCAGGATGGTGGCGGGTTTGATGGACATAAGCCGATTCTGGCAGAGATCTGGCCAGGAGGCGAAGTGTCGCCAGACAGCGACAGCGGAGAATCACGGCCTATCGGGAATACGCTCGAAAGAGCGGGGAAAGATGTCGCCATGGAGCGACGGATTACCCGGACAAATCCCAAAGAAAACAACATAAGTTGTTACTATCAATAGAAAAAACAAGAATGGCATGGACTGTGCATTATCCGGCTTGCAATCCGACGTTTACGAAACGGGTTGTCGAACTCAATCACAGCCAAGGAGCTGAATATCATGTTCAAGAAAATGCTTGTCCTCATCGTCTCAACCCTACTAGCCACCGTCGCCTCCGCGGCGGACATCTTCGCCACGCTGGATACCAATCAGAACGGCGCCATCAGCAAGGAGGAGGCCGCCGCCCTGCCCAGCCTGATCGAACAGTGGAGCACGCTGGACACCGACGCCAGTGGCGACCTCAACGCCAAGGAATTCGCGGTCTATCAGGCGTCCAGCGGATCCACCCCCGAAACCTCGCCGATGGAGGATGCCCCCCGGTCGACAGGTCGATAGCCCGCACGTCTCACCGGGTGGCGAGATGATCGCGCAGGGTTTTGGGTTCACCAGGGATTTGCGAAGGAGCAGAATACCCCCGTGTATTTCCGACTGAGCAAAACGCGTTGAGGATTCCAAGAACAAGCGGGACTCGTCGATCCGGTGAGAAATGCGGGACAGGGTCCGAGCAACCCTGGGTGTTGCAGCGGTCGATCAGTTTGGAAGCAATAGGGAAATACCAGAACGATAGACCGTCATCCAAGCCGTATTGCCTCGCCGTCGACCTCGACGGCGGGGTCTTTTTTCTCAGCCTACCCGCGCGTGATCGTTGCAACCTATCGACAAACGCGCGAAGTGCTTCATGGCCTCTTCCGTCTCCTTGCTTCACGTAATACTTCGCGATAAGCGTTGCAGCGAGCGCAATTCATCATCTCCGCCGACATGGAACGCTTCCAGGCCGGCATGCCACCCGATTCAATACATCGACTGATAATAGAGATTCTGCGGATGCCGCGCTTCAGTGAAGAAGAAGTAGCGCTCGCATAACAGTCCGAGATACTGTGCGCCGAAGGCCAGCAGCGGCAGCCAGCTGGAATGGATGTACCAAGCGACGCCGAGCAGTATCACTGGCACGATGAACACCAATAGGACGAAAACATAGCGAATCAGCTTCAAAGTCCCGTCGCCACGACCATGGAAGAACTCGCGAGTGTTGAATGCCCCCCCCATGAAGCCCTGCGCCTTTTGCCGCACGGTGGTATGTCGCATGCCGATCGCGGTCTGAAGCGTCGATTTGTGCTTGATGCGGGCATTACGGTACAGCGAGGCAAGGCGCGTAACGGCCGCCATCAAGGTGAAAGCAACCGCCCAGGCGCCATAGAAACCAACCAGATCAACGCCGATCCAGGCTGAAAAGGCCGCCGCCAGGGTGAAGCCAGAAGCCAAGCCGAACAGAGTGAAGTTGACGACGGTCAGCGGACTGTGCCACTCCTGCAGAAACTTCAGGCTGGCATAGATCATCGCGGTGCAAACATATAATGCGAAGGCCAGCAGCGCGGCGAGCACGCCAGCGATCAAACTGGCGTCGATATCGACAACGCCCTTGATCGAGAATAGCGGCTGGGTCCAACCCTGGTAATGGATCAGGCCATAGGCGGCGACCAGCGCCATGAACAACGGCAAGACGATGACCTCGCGCGACAGCCACGAGGTGCGCCATCTCGCCGCCGAGCGCCAGGCGCGCTCGGGATGGCCGAGATGAAAGAAGGAAGCGAGCAGGCCGGCGACCAGCAGTATTAACGCGAGCACGCTACCGAAGGCGTAGAAGCGCACATTGTCCTGCGGCGCCAGCAGATTGGCCAGCGAATACACCTGACCGGTGATCAGGGCGAGGAACAGACCTTGCCCGGCGCCGATCAGGGTGGTCAGGAAGATCACGGAAAAAGCGGGATGCATGGCGTTTGTCCTCTTACCAAGCGACGTCGTCTAGGGTCTCGCCCTGCTCGTCCGGCAGTTCGATGGCTTCTTTGTCGAGCGGGTTGTCGGCGCGCACCAGCTCGTCTTCGTGAATACGGATACGGGTCTTGCGACGCGGCAGATAATGGTTCGCCGGCGCGGTGCCCCATTCCGGCATCAGTTGGTAACCGCCCTGTTCGCGGATCGCGACCGAGACCTCGGAATCGGGATCATGCACATCACCGAACAACCGCGCGCTGGTCGGGCAAGCGAGCACGCAAGCCGGCTTGCGCTCTGTCTCGGGCAGGCTCTGGTCGGTGATGCGATCGATGCACAGAGTGCATTTCTTCATCACCTTCTGTTTCTCATCCAACTCGCGCATGCCATAGGGACAGGCCCAGGAACAGTATTTGCAGCCGATGCATTTGTCGTAGTCGACCAACACCACGCCGTTGTCCTCGCGCTTGTAAGAAGCACCGGTCGGACACACCGGCACGCACGGCGGTTCCTCGCAGTGCAGGCAGCTCTTCGGGAAATGCACCGTCTCAGTGTTCGGGAATTCGCCGACCTCATAGGTCTGCACGCGATTGAAGAAGGTGCCGGTGGGATCGGCGTCATACGGATGAAAATCCGACATTGGCCCGGCCCAGCCGGAGGTGTTCCATTCCTTGCAACTGGTCACGCAGGCGTGACAGCCGACACACACGTTCAGATCGATCACCAGGGCTAACTGCGTCATGTTCTTATCCTGCCTTCTTGCCGAAACGGCCGGCGAAATAGCTCAGCCAACGGCCACGCTTCGGCTCTTGTCCGGGATAGCGCTTGACCACCTTGAAGCGCGGCCAGGTGGCCTTTTCCTCTTCCGCGCCAGCCTTGTATACCTTGACCCGTTGATCGAACCAGGCAGCCTGCCCAGTAACCGGGTCGGAATTGGATATGTGCTCGCCGGCTTCGCATGGTGGCAACTCCTCGGGAATCACATGGTTCAGCAGAAAGCCCTTGTTCGCTTCGTTGGCCTTCGGCGACAGTCCCCAGAAGCCGGCAGCCTTGCCGATCGCGTTCCAGGTCCATACGGTGCCCGGCTCGACCGCCTCGGTGAAGCGGCACATGCAGCGCACCTTGCCGGTCGGTGATTCGACCCAGATCCAGTCGCTATCGTCGAAGCCGTTGGCCGCGCCGGTCTTCGGGTTGACCATCAGGTAATTGTGCGTATGGATCTGACGCAACCAAGCGTTCTGCGAATCCCAGGAGTGATACATCGCCATCGGCCGCTGGGTCAACGCGTTCAGTGGATATTCGTGGGTATCGATCAATTTGTTCATTAGCGTATCACTATAGAACGGTAGCGGATCGAAATGCGTCGCGACGCGCTCGCGCAGGCGTTCCGGCGGTTGGCGACCGGGACGCTTGCCCCGCGCGGCGAGACGGAACTTCTGCAACACCTCGGAGTACAGATGCAGCGTGATCGGCTCGGCGTAGCGTGTCATGCCGTGCGCGCGCGCCCATTGCAGATAACCCTTGTTCCAGTTGCGCATGTACTGATAGGAACGAGGCAGTTCATAGTGGTAGAGGCAGTTATTCTGGGCATACATCTCCCATTGGCGCGGGTTCGGCTCACCCTTCAGGAACTTCTCGCCACCTTTCCCGCGCCAGCCGGCCAGAAAGCCGATGCCGGAACCGGGCGAGGTCTCGTGGTTGACGATGAAGTCCGGATAGTCGCGATACTTGCGCGAACCGTCCTCCTTGACGAAGGCGGGTAGTTTCAGACGCGTGCCGAGTTCCACCAAGACCTCCTGGAACGGCTTGCATTCGCCTTTTGGCTCAACCACCGGAATACGCACCGAGTCCATCGGGCCGGTATATTGCGAGATCGGCCGATCGAGCATCGACAACGCATCGTGACGTTCCAGATAGGTCGTGTCCGGCAATACCAGGTCGGCAAACGCGGTGGTCTCCGACTGGAAGGCGTCGCAGACGATCAAGAATGGGATCTTGTATTCACCGTCCTCGTCCTTGTCGGCGAGCATCCCGCGCACGCGCTCGGTATTCATCGACGAGTTCCAGGCCATGTTGGCCATGAACAGCAACAGGGTATCGATCCTGTATGGGTCGCCGCGCCAAGCATTGGTGATGGCGTTGTGCATCAGGCCATGCACCGACAACGGGTACTCCCACGAGAAGGCCTTGTCAATGCGCAGTGCCTCGCCGTCGTCGTCGACGAACAAGTGTTCCGGGGCCGATGGCCAGCCCAGCGGCATGCCGTCGAGCACGCTGTCGGGCTGTACCGCATCGGCGCTGTTCGGCGGCTTGGGACACGGCGGGATGGGACGCGGAAACGGCGCCTTGTGGCGGAAGCCGCCCGGCCGGTCGATGGTGCCGAGCAGGGTCATCAGAATGCCCAGCGCGCGGATCGCCTGGAAGCCGTTGGAATGTGCCGCCAAGCCGCGCATCGCATGGAACGAGACGGGGTTTCCCGTCACCGAGTTGTGTTCGTTGCCCCAGCAGTCGGTCCACTGTATCGGCAGCTCGATCTTGTGATCGCGCGCGGTGACGCCCATCTCGTGCGCCAGGCGGCGTATCGTGTCGGCCGGCACGCCGGTGATGTTCTCGGCCCATTCCGCCGTGTACTCCTCGACACGATCCTTCAACAACTGGAAGGCCGGCTTCACCGGCGTGCCATCATCCAGGGTAAACTCACCGAGCAGATAAGGATCGCAGCCCGGCGTGTGGGTGCCCATTGCAATATCCAGACCGCGGTCCCACCACAGCTTGTTCTCGGGGTCGAAACAGCCTTCCTCGTAATGCATCTCGACACGCTTGAACATACCGTGATCCTCGCGCTCGGGATCGTCGATGACCAGCTCAGCCGAGTTCGAATACTGCACGAGGAAATCACGGTCATACAGACCCAACTCGATGATCTCGCGGATGATCGCCAGCAACAGCGCGCCATCGGTACCGGGCTTGATCGGCACCCATTCGTCGGCGATCGCCGAATAGCCGGTGCGCACCGGATTCACCGAGATGAACTTGCCGCCGTTGCGCTTGAACTTGGAGATATGGATCTTCAGCGGGTTGGAATCGTGATCCTCGGCGGTACCGAACATCACGAACAACTTGGAACGGTCCAGATCCGGCCCGCCGAATTCCCAGAACGAACCGCCGATGGTGTAGATCAGCCCGGCCGCCATGTTCACCGAACAGAAACCACCATGCGCGGCATAGTTCGGCGTGCCGAACTGCTTCGCGAACATACCGGTCAGCGCCTGCATCTGGTCGCGGCCAGTGAACAGCGCAAAGCGCTTCGGATCGGTCTTGCGCAGATGGCTCAGGCGCTCCTCCATGATCTGGAAGGCCCGATCCCAGGAGATCTCTTCGAACCGCGCCTCGCCACGCTCGGCGTCCGGCTTGCGCAACAAAGGTCTGGTGAGACGCGCTGGCGAATACTGCTTCATGATGCCGGAAGCGCCCTTTGCGCAGATCACGCCCTGGTTGTGCGGATGCTCGGGATTGCCCTCGATATGCCTCACCTCGCCATCGCGCAGAGTGACACGAATGCCGCAGCGACAGGCACACATATAACAGGTCGTGTTCTTGACTTCTGTGCGCCCGATGTCGCGATCGGAAAGGGTTGCGGGATCCTGCATGGCTGAACACCTTGGTAACGGAAACAAAAAAGCCCTGTCACGGCGCTGGCCATGACAAGTCAGTATACGCGATAACAACAGCCTCCACTCCCTAGCCCGAATTTCTCACCCGTTCACTACTACGCCCCGGTGAGAAATCCGGGCTAGGAGTCTGTCGGGTTTAGGATTAATCTACTGCGTTTCCCCACCATGCTCGCTACGATCACCTAAACCCGACAGACTCCTAGGATGCAAGAAACTTCGCTTATTTTAATATTAGATCTTACTAATTTACAATTGAAAACATCGACTCTACTCCATCGGAGATACACAGAAAAACAAGGGTTTTCAGAAGCGAGATCGCTCGATGATCTGGTATCCATAGGCGCTCTTCCAATCCCAGGCGAAGCCGGTCAGATTCAGCATCGCCAGGGCTTCGGCATGCGCAGGGGAAATCCGGCTGAAGCCGCAGCCATAATTTACCCGGGGCCGGCCACGCTTGCTGGTATAGTCGGCGCGCAGAATCACCATGAAACCGTATCGCAGATTCGATGACTCCTGTGGAAACACGACCTTGTATCCTTTGTCATGGAGACGCTTCTCGGCCTCTTGCAACGCCAGATAGGGATGCGCCTTGCCGGTCACCCAGACGATATCCAATGCCGAGCCGTCCTTCTTCGCGACCACGCAGACATTGCCACCGCCTGGCGTGTCCGCCGCGAAAGCGGCACCCAACGGCATCGATGACAATAGAATGAGGAACAGCAGCCTGAGGATTAACATGCGTGCATGACAACCATTGCGGGATTGCACAGAATAGCGACCCGATCGCAGACATCTTTATCCTTGATTCCCCTTTTCACGGAGGCCCGACAATGAGCAACGCCGAAGACAGCTCGCCCCAAGTGTTCGACAAGGGCACGAAGATCTACACCGCTATCCTGCTGTTGGTCGTGTTGGCGTTCGCCGGCCACTGGCTGTACACCTGGGTCGGTCAGGTGAATTCGCCGCGGGGCGAGCTGAACGCCAAACTGGCCGCCGACCCGGAACTCGCCGCCTACCCCTACCCGTTCCGGGTGATGCGCATCGACGGTGACACAGCGGTGATGACCTCGCCGCGCTCGGCGGATTTCTCGGTATTGCGCTTTCTCGATATCGTCCATCCAGAACTGAAGGGAGGCGACCCCAACAGCGCGCCACTGATCGCCGCGCAGAAGGAACTTGCGCACGCGCAGAAGCACGCAAAGAAAACAGTCCTCGCCGAACCCGGCATCGAACACATAAAATGGGAACTGGACAAGCCCTGGTTGCGACGACATGGCATCGAATTCTACGACTGACGCCCTCTTGCCACGCCCACCGCCGCCTCCATTTCGACAGATGATTGACGACGCCCGGCAAGGTCCTGTCGAATGGAGCTTGAGCGCCGTCCAACGCGACCCTTGGCGGCGGGAACGCCGCCGCCAAGCCTTATAGGCATCTCGATTTTTCGAGATGCCCTTATCACTCATTACCGTTCAACAACATACGGGAATCACAGGAGAACGACATGAAGCCCAAAGTGCCCAAAGACCCGATCGAAGTCCTCGGCGAAGCCTATGAGCTAATGCTGGAACGCGCGCTGGAACACCTGGAGAATGCCAAGGAAAGCGGCCACAAGGCCATGCATACCTTCATCGACAAGGCACGCGACACCGCCGTCGAGTTGGAAGAGCTGACCGAGGAGGAGGCCGACAAGGTCGCCGCCGCGCTGAAACGTGATATTCACGACGCAGCCATATCGTTGCGCGAAGGCGGACAGGATTTCGCCACCTGGCTGGGTTTCGACATCGAGCTGCTCGGTGATCGCCTGAAGGAACAATTCGCCAAGGCCGCCGACCCCACCACCCTGGAACTGCTGGAACTCAAGGAACAGGCCGCGCAGGCTCCCTACCATACCGGCGAACTGGTCGGTCCCGGCACGCTGGTTTGCGACAACTGTGGCGAGAAGCTGCACTTCCACAAGGTCAGCCACATCCCGCCCTGTCCGGAATGCAAGGGCACCAGCTTCCACCGGGAGCCTGGCGCATGAGCGAAAAGCTGATCGCGGCGGTATTCGCCGACAACGATGATGCGACCCATGTCGTCGAGGAACTCATCAAGCAAGACTTTCCGATGGACAAATTGTCGGTATTGCATCGCGCCGGCGGCAATGGCGATGACTTTCTCGGCGTGGTCTACAGCGGCGAGAAAGAGCGCTTGAAGGTATGGGGCGAACAAGGCGCGTTCTGGGGTGCTCTCGGTGGCTTGCTGGCCGGCGCCAGCGGGCTGTTGGTGATTCCTGGCGTTGGCCCGATACTCGCCGCCGGGCCGTTGATCGAGATACTCGTCGGCGCCGCGACCGGCGCCGGCCTGATGGCTGGCGCGGCGGCCGTCACCCAGCTGACCACAGCGCTGCGTCGCGCCGGCATCCCAGAAGACAAGCTCGAAACACTGCACCGGAGTGTCATGGATGGCAAGACGTTGCTGCTGATGCATCTTGGCGATGACGACCCGCGAAAATGGGTTCAAAGATTACGTTGGAAGGGAGCCGATCCGGTAATAGCCCTGAATTGATGTATCGCCACGGCCAGTCGAACGTTGAATTCAAGCGCACCATCCATGGCGATGGCACATGACGTTCGACTCGCCGGGCATACTGGGCTATTCGCTGAAATGGCGGCTACCACCCCCAAGGGGATCTCGAAAAATGCCTTCCATGGAATTTTTCTCGTCGCAAAGGGGAAATGCAATTTCCTCTTTGCTCACATTTTCGATCACTTATCGTGATCGAAAAGGGTGGGACATCCCTGTCCCAAGTAGATACCGACGATCACGATAAACCAGTACAAAAAAACCAAGCGCCTCATCGATCAGGGAAAACCTCGACAGAAAATAAATGACTTTCATCCCCTGGCGCCCGAATCATCGACGGTGCACGCCATGCACACCGCTATCCTGTCCCGCCGGACGACGCACCCATTCCCATCCCGGCCCTGGCTGTGCCTCATTCGTCGTTTCGACGCTCCGGCATGCGCACGATATTGTCCAGCGAGATCCGATGTGTCCGAACGATCTCGTCCGGATCGATACGCTTGATGACGAAGATACGATGCCCATTGATCATCGCCGACACGTCGGAACCCGTGCCCTTCATATCGTGTAGCACCACCGCGATGATATGCGCAACGGTAAAGATCGTGATCGCGGTAGCCCACCAGACGTGCATGCTGGGGAGATAGAAGCCATACACGATCGGCCACTTCGGCGCGGCGAAGCCGGTCGCGACAACCAGCAGCAATGCAAGCAACAATAGCAGATAGACAGGACCCCACAGTGGATTGTGGGCGTACCATTTCGGCAACGGCATGCGACCGAAGCTGACATAGAACCTGAGCATGTCCTTCATCACGTGGATGCGCGTCATGTCCGGCAATAGCGTGCTGGCTCGCTCGACCTCCACGCCGCGAAACAGCAGCCACAGGCGCAGGCTGAGACCGGCGACCAAAGCGTAGGCGGCCAGGTAGTGATCCCGCGCGGCATTGCTCGCCAGACTCGGCGCGGATTCGATTAACCAACCGGTCAGGATCAATGCCAGTGTGCCACCGGCCATCAGCCAATGCGCCAGGCGCAGCCAGCCCCGCCATACCAGCAGGCGTTGAATCTTTTCGGCCTTGATGTTGTTTGTCATTTGGGTGTGTCTCACGAAAAATATCAGCGCGGCGGATTATCCGGTTTGCAGTCGACCACCGCATTGAGCAAGGTTAAAAGCTGATCCAGCGCGCCGCGATTCGCCGCAACCGCCTGGCGCCCGTTCTCGCCCTGACGCGTCCTCGTGCTGGCATCGCTCAGCCATCCCCGCATCGCGTCGGCCAAGCTGTCGACATCATGGACCTCGATCGCCGCATTGTGCTCCAGCAGCGTCTGGGCGATGGCGGCGAAGTTGAACATATGCGGGCCGAAGCATACCGGCACGCCCAGCGCGGCGGGCTCCAACACGTTGTGGCCGCCGCGTTCGATGAGGCTGCCGCCGACGAAGGCGGCATCCGAAGCGGCGATCAACAACGGTAACTCGCCCATGGTATCGCCGATGTAGACCTGGGTCGCGGCGTCCACCCAGGCATCGGTCGAACGCCTTTGAATGCGGAAGCCTTCCGTCTCGGCAAGCAAACAGACCGGATCGAAGCGCTCGGGATGACGCGGCGCAAGTATCAGCAAGGCATTCGGCACCGATTCGAGCAGGCTTCGATGCACGGCGAGCACGATCTCATCCTCGCCAGCATGCGTGCTGGCGGCGACCCACACCATGCGTCCATCGCCATCGGCATCGTTCCAGCTTCGCCGCATCGCCTCGGCCTGTTCCAACAGACTGGCGGGCAGGCGGAAATCGAACTTGATGCTACCCGTGACCTTCACGGCTTCTGGTCTCGCGCCGAGTTCGATGAAGCGCCGCGCGTCGCGCTCATGCTGCGCGGCGATCAGACTCAGGTCGGCGAACACCCGGCGAGTGAAACCGCGCGCGCGCGCATAGCCCCGCGCCGAGCGTTCGGACAGACGGGCGTTGGCGAGCACCACAGGGATCTTCTCCCGCGCGCAGACGTAGATCAGGTTCGGCCAGATCTCGGTTTCCATCAAAATAACCGCGACGGGACGCGCGCGCCGCAAGAATCGGCGTAGAAACGGCGGTAGATCGAGCGGCAGATAGCTATGGCGCACGCTGTTGCCAAACAGCTCGCGCACGCGCCGCGAGCCGGTCGGCGTGGTTGTCGTGGCGACGATCTCGCAGTCCGGCCAGCGCTTCAGCAGCTCCCGGATCAGGCGTTGCGCCGCTTGGGTCTCGCCAACTGACACGGCATGCAGCAAGATCGATGGACGCTGGAGTCGAAAAGGCGCCGCGCCGAAGCGTTCGGCGATGCGCTGGCGATAGTCGGGCGCCTTCAGGCTGCGCCAATAGAGTCGCGTGACGACCAGCGGCAGCGCCATCCACAGCAGAATGGTATAGAACAATCTCATGCGCCCAACAGGTCGGCGACGATGCATGCGTTGGCGCGCAGATGCGTGGGGTTTATCGTGCCGACGATGATGGCGCCGACACCGGGTTGCGAGAAGATAAAACGCATCGCGCTGGCGACATCACTGTCATGGCCGCTTTGCAGCGCCTTTTTGATCAACACGCCCTTGCGCCGCCGTTCGGCTTTGGCCAGCACTGGGATTTCCTCGGCATGATTGGTATTGCAGGTCGCCATGACGATATCCAGACGCTCGACCACCGCCAAGCCGCCGGCGACGGTTTTCGACGACATGCCGTGGGCGCGGATCAGACCACGGTGCTTCAGTGATTCCAGCGCATCGACTGCACCGCTTTCATTGAGAATTGTCAGATCGTCGCCATCGGAATGGATCAACACCGCGTCCAGATAGTCACTGCGCAGATCCCGCAGGCTGCGTTCGACCGATCGCACGATGCCGTCGAAGCTGAAATCGAAGAACGAGCGGCCATCACGGAATTGTTCGCCCGCCTTGGAGACGATCACCCAACGCTCGCGCGGTCCGGGCAACAGCCGGCCAAGACGCGTCTCGGCAACCCCATAGGCGGGTGCAGTATCCAGCAGGTTGATGCCCAGATCGGCCGCCAACGCGAGTAGCTCGCGCGTTTCCGCATCATCCGGGATGCGGAAACTAGTCGGATACTTGACCTGCCGGTCGCGTCCCAGCTTGACCGTGCCGAAACCGAGCGGGCTGACCTCGATGCCAGTGTCGCCCAGTGCTCTCAGTTCCATGTGGCGCTTTCCCACGGCGTGGCCGCGCGCGCTGGCAGCGGCGCGTTGAAATCCCCCGCTGTTTCAGCCCGGGGCCGGATGCCGGCATCGCGGATGGCATCCAGCAGGTGATCGGCGAGCAATGGTGCAAACGCAAGCTTGGTCGGCCACAGGGTATGCACATCGCCATCGTGCAGCAATGTCGGATGATCCGGCCGGCAACCCTGATTCGCGACCTCGGCGCGATCCACCGGCCAGCAAGCCCAGCGCAATGCCTTCTGGTCGATCCACGGCAACAGCTCGGCGAGCGCCTCGCGCGCGTTCTCGATCTGCGCGGCATCGCTCAGGCAGATGCCCTCCTCGGCCAACTGACCGCCGAGGTACCACAAGGTCTCGCTATCCGCCAGCGGGTAGCTGGTGATCGTCAGGCGCGGATTAGCGCTGACGCCAAGACAGTGCGCGTGCAGTGCCGGCAACGGACCCCGCGCCATCACCATTTTCAGTGGTCGCAGTTGCATCTTCGCGGCCATTCCGAGCATCTCGCGCAACGCGCCATTGCCCTTGCCCGCGGCCAGCACCACTTGTTCGAAGTCGAAGCGCAGCATCCTTCCTCGCCATTCGCCATGCAATTGACGCGCGGTATTGTCGAGTGCATCGAGACGCAGTGGCGCGATCACTCGGCCAACCGTCTGTCGCAACAGCAGTTGTTGCAGGCGCGGCACGTCCAGTACCGGTTCGTCGAGGCGATAGACCTGACCGTCGAACGCCGGGGTATCCAGCGCCTCGGGCGGCCGATCGATGCGATGCATGCGGTCCTGCATGATCTTGTCGGCGAAAAAGCCCGTCAGGCGGGAACCGAACTGGCGGGTGGACCACAAATACTGGTGATCCGCAAGCAGGCCCAGGCTGGAGAGATCCGGCGCGCCCTTTCCGGCCAGGCGTGCGCGCCAGATCGCCGGCATCGCGGCAATCTCGCGCGCCGAGCGGGTCAGGTGGCCAGTCAGCGCATATTTCGCACCGCCATGGATGATCCCCTGCGAGGCCAGCGTCTGCACGCCGCCCGGCAGCGCGGTATCCAACAGCCAGGCATCGAAACCCTGGTCGCGCAATACCGCCAGTGCCCACAGCCCGGCAATGCCGCCGCCGAGGATCAGCACGTCGCCACGTAAGGCGAGAGGTTCAATCGGCATGGCCGGCGCCCTTTTCACGTATCGATCGAATGGTTCCGGTGGTCGAGCAGTTTTCCAGGTAGCTCATCACCCTGACCTGCCCGCCGGTCTCGCGCACGCAGCGCGCGCCGGGGATGCTGTCTGGCTCGTTGTCGCCACCCTTGGTCAGGTAATCCGGTTGCACGCGGCAGATCAAGCGCTCGGGAGTCTCCTCGCTGAACGGCACCACCCAGTCGACGCAACCGAGCGCGGCGAGCACGGTCATGCGACGGTGTAGATCATTCACCGGCCGATCGGCGCCCTTCAGCCGGCGCACG
The DNA here is from genome assembly GCA_026984055.1 of Sedimenticola sp. Taxonomy (GTDB): domain Bacteria; phylum Pseudomonadota; class Gammaproteobacteria; order Chromatiales; family Chromatiaceae; genus JALSSX01. Next base: position 16,305 of record JALSSX010000039.1, read on the forward strand.
GTCTCATCGACGTTCACCGCGACGATGAAGCGATCGCCCAACGCCGCGGCTTGTTGCAGATAGGTCACATGGCCGGCATGCAGGATATCGAAACAACCGTTGGTCATCACGATGGTCTCGCCGTTCGCGCGCGCAGCATCGACCGCGCGCAGCAGTTGCCGCTCGTCGACGATACCCCGCAATGGCGCGCTCCGCTGGTGGATGGCGCGCCTCAGCTCGGCGACGCTGGCGGTGGCGGTGCCAAGCTTGGCGACGACGATGCCGGCGGCCAGATTGGCCAGCCGGGTCGCCTGGTCGAGCGACCAGCCGGCCGCCAACGCGGTAGCCAGGGTCGCGATCACGGTATCGCCGGCGCCGGTGACATCGAAAACCTCCCGCGCTTCGGTCGGCAGGCGCAGGATGTCGTCCTCGGCGTCCAGCAGCAGCATGCCGTGCTCGCCACGCGTCACCAGCAAGGCATCCAGGTCCAGCTCCTGTTTCAGCTCGCGCGCCGCCCGGTCACAGCTTTCGTCATCGCCACGCGCGCCCTTGACGCGTCCGAATTCGCCCTGATTCGGCGTGATCAGCGAAGCGCCACGGTAGCGGGAGAAATCGTCACCCTTTGGATCGACAAGCACCGGCTTGCCCGCCGCGCGCGCCTGACGAATCAGCGAGCCACAATCGGACAAGGTCCCCTTCGCATAGTCCGATAACACCACCACGTCGATCTCATCCAACAACGCGGCGAAGCGTTCCGTCAGCCGTGCAGACGCCGAGACGGGAAAGGGATCCTCGAAATCCAACCGGATCAATTGTTGATGGCGACTGAGGATGCGCAATTTGCTGATGGTGCGATGCTGCTTGTCACGTAGCAAGTGAGCCGCCACCCCGTGCTCGCGTAGCAAGGCATCGAGATGCTCGGCGGCCTCATCCTCGCCACTCAGCGCCAACAGACTGACTTTTCCACCGAGCGCGGCGATATTCAGCGCGACATTGCCGGAACCCCCGACTCGCGCCTCTTCGTCCTCCACCTTCACCACCGGCACCGGCGCCTCGGGCGAGATACGCTCGGCGCCGCCATGCCAGTAGCGATCCAGCATCAGGTCGCCGACCACCAGCACCCGGGCACCACTGAAATCCAGTTGTTCCTGCATCGATCGGGTTCCACCAGGGAGTAAGAAAACGCTATGATAGCGCGATTCCTCGGGTTGGGTTCCGTATGAAGATCCTCGTGTGTGGCGCGAATGGCCAGGTAGGCAGCGAACTGCTTGGGCATGCGCGCGATTTTCCGATTGAACTCGTTGCCACCAGCCAGCGCGAGCTGGATATCAGCGACGCAGAAGCCATCCAGCGCCATGTCGACGAGCAGCGGCCAGACCTATTGATCAACGCTGCCGCCTACACGGCAGTCGACAAGGCGGAACAGGACCGGGAGCGCTGTTTTCGCGTCAATCGCGACGCCAGTGGCCTGCTGGCCGACGCCTGCGCGCGGGCCGGTATCCCGCTGTTCCATCTCTCCACCGACTATGTCTTCGGCGGCGCTCTCGACCGAGCCTACCGGGAAACCGACCCGCCCGACCCGATCAACACCTATGGCCGCAGTAAATGGGAAGGTGAACAGCGCGTCAGGGAGAGACTGGAGCAACATCTGATCCTGCGCATCGCCTGGGTGTTCGGTCCGCATGGCAACAACTTCGTCAAGACCATCGCCAGGCTCGCGCGGGAACATGACGAACTGAACATCGTCGCCGACCAACTCGGCAGCCCGACACCGGCCAGCGCGATAGCCACCACACTGCTGGAACTGGCGTCACGCCTTGCCGGCGATGGCGACCTCGCCTGGGGCACCTACCATTATGCTGGCGCTCCGGACTGTAGCTGGCATGAGTTTGCCAGGCGGATCGTCGAACGACTGGAGGGTAGCGCCGTCAAACTGCATCCGATCGACACCGCCACCTACCCTACCCCGGCCGCGCGCGCGGCGAATACCCGGCTCGATTGCTCGCGGATCAAGGAAACCTTCGGCATCGAGCGTCCCGACTGGCAATCGGCACTACTGGAACCCGGACTGCTACCCGCTTCCGAGACATAATCGCCGTCATGCCATAACCCGGCACCCAAGATGTCGCGTTCAGGATGCCGGGACGGGCCTAGCCCGGATTTCTCACCGGGTCGCGTAGCGAAGCCGCTCAAAGTGATGTGATGGCTGGCGGTCGCGACCGAGGGCCGCGCGGGCGTAGTCGACACTACGTTGAGCAGCCCGACCGAGTGAACGGTCGCAGTCGTGAACGGGTGAGAAATCCGGGCTAGCAGGCCATTGAAAAATGGCATTTTTCAATGGCCTGTGTGCGCTACAGGGATGTACCGCCATTTTCGATGACTTCAAATCATTGAAAACTAAGGAACTGGAAAATCGTATTTTCCGGTTCCTTAGTTGAAAAAGTCCATGGAAGGACTGTTTCAACATCCTGCTAGATAAAGGCATCTCTGTCGGGAATGCTTGTTCCATTGCCAAGGAAGATAAAGCTTCTGTTCCTGCTCACGCCCCTGAGCTGCTTCCTTCACGCTAATCCGACGTTTCGCTGAGCGTGGCTATATCGCGCGGGCTCCTCGTTCACGGATATCCCTCCCGCGCGCGTTTTTTGGATCCAGCCTCCCCCGCCGCATCCCGCCACCGACATCACATTCCCAGGCCGATCGCGATATACTGTAAAAAATAACAGTATATCGCGATCGGCCTGACTCAGCTTTCGAGCCACCCCCGGCGGCATACTCGGCAACCAGACCCTTTCACCGAGGAGAACATGATGAACAAACTTGAAGGTTTGCTGCAAGCACGCCCCCAAAACGATATCTGGTGGGGCAAACAGGAACATCGGCCAGCGCGCCCGGCAGTCGCCACGGGTATCCCCCGATTGGACGAACTGCTCGCCGGCGGCGGCTGGCCGATCGGCGCCTTGAGTGAGTTACTGACCACTTCCACGGGTAGTGGCGCGATGCGTCTGCTGGCCCCGGCGCTGGCAACACTCAGCCAACACCAACGCCGCTGGGTCGCGCTGATCGCGCCACCCTTTCAACCCTGCGCTGCCGCTTTCGTCGAGTGGGGCATCAATCTGAATCGGCTGCTGATCGTGCATCCGCGCGACCGGGAACAATATGCATGGGCGCTGGAACAGGCATTGCGCACCGGCGCATGCAGCACGGTGTTGGCCTGGCCGGAAGACGGGCTGGACAACACGCGCCTGCGTCGCCTGCAACTCGCCGCTCGCCAGGGCAAGAGCTGTGGCTTTCTGATCCGGCCGCGATCCTGCATGAGGCAATCCTCGCCGGCGGCGGTGCGCATCGCCCTGCGGGCGTCGCCCAGGGGAGTGCATATCGAGATCGTCAAGCGCCAGGGTGGCTGGCCGATGGCGGCTTTCGAGGCCGCATTCTCCGAAATCCAGACAGCAATCCACTGAGCATGCACTGGCTGGCCATCCATTTCCCACAACTGGCGTTGGAAGTATCAACGACGGCAATCGACGAGCAACCGCACGCGATTGACGATCGACGCCATATCCACTGCTGCAATGCCGCCGCTGCGGCCAGCGGCGTCCAGCCCGGGCAGCCAACCGCGGCGGCCCGCGCCATCTGCGCCCGACTGTCGGTCAGCGAGCGCGATACCGCTCGCGAACAACGAACGCTGGAGCAGCTCGCCATCTGGGCCTGGCAATACAGCAGCCAGATCAGCTTGAGGACGCCCGATCTTCTGCTACTGGAGATTGCCCGCAGCCAGAAACTGTTCGGGGGTCTGCGCGCACTGGTCGAGAGACTGCGCGACAGTCTGGACAGTCTTCCACATCGAGCCCGGCATTGCGCCGCGCCCACACCCAACGCCGCCGCCTTGCTTGTCGGCGCGGGCTATCAGTGTAATTTCCGGGACCAGCAAGCCGTGCATCGCGCGCTTGCGCATGTGCCGCTGCGACAACTACCCATCGATGCCAAGCACTTGCGGATCCTGCATGACAGCGGTCTGCGTCATGTCGCCGAATTATTGCATCTGCCGCGCGACGGCTTGACCCAGCGGCTCGGTAAGGATTTTCTTCTCTGGCTGGACCGACTCACCGGCCAGGTCGCCGATCCGCAACCGCCTTTCACCCCGCCGGCGCATTTCCAGCAGCGTCTGCTGTTACCCGCCGATGCCAGCTCGACCCGGCAACTGCGCTTCGCCGCGAGGCGCTTGCTGCAACACCTCGCCAGCTATCTCACCAGTATGCAGGGGGGCGCGATGGAACTGCGTTGGCGGCTGTACTTCAACGATGGGAGGGAAGACTGCTTCGAACTGCATCTGGCCACCCCGAAACGCGACGCGGACACGCTGTTTGCGCTGATGCAGGAGCGTCTGGAGCGCCTGCGCCTGCCCGCGCCGGTGCGTAAACTGGCGTTGGAGGTCGACCGCCTGGAGGTGCTGGCCGGGATGCCGGGCGACCTGTTCGACGGCAAGCAGGACACGCTCCACGACCTACCGACTCGGCTGCGCGCCCGGCTCGGCGACGATGCCGTGCAGGGCCTGGAACTGGTTGCGGAACACCGCCCGGAATACGCCAGCCGGGCGGTACCGCCGGGCAGCGTCCGGTCACCACCATCACATCACCTCGCTCGCCGGCCCGTGTGGCTGCTACCGCGCGCGCAATCACTTCGAATCAAGGACGGACAGCCCTGGTTGAACGGCCCCCTGACGCTGGAAGCAGACCGCGAGCGCCTGGAAAGCGGTTGGTGGGACAACCATCCGATGCGCCGCGACTATTATATCGCTCGCGATCGCGACTGCCGCCGCCTGTGGATCTACCACGATCTGCGCGACTCGGGCTGGTATCTGCACGGGATATTCGATTGAGCAGCGGGGCCGCGCAATCAATCAGCAACAGGCGCCGGACCTTGCATCCGGTTGGCGTGTATCGAACGGGAACCCAGTTCCGCAAGCGGCGAAGATACCATGGTGTGTTCGCCCATCGCCGATAAACTGGAAATGGCCACGAAAACGGCTCTCGCGCAGCATTCGCCAGGTGTTGCCGCAAACCGGAAACACCCTTCCGGTCTCGATCACATGGTGTTTATCCAGCACGAAGCGGTCCGGGTGATGGGGAATGCCGCCGGTATAGATCACCGCCTGTCCATAGTCCTCGCAGGCTGGCTCCAGGCCATCGAGCTTGAACAGTCGGTAGGTCGCCGAGAAGAAAGCGATATTGCCGACCTTCGCAGCCAGTTCGGGGTTATCGATCGCCAATGGCCGATCACCAACCAAGCGTGGATCGGCAAAACCACAGGCCTTCGCCAAGTTCTGGAAATCGTTCCAGTAGAGTGCTCCGCTCAGACATTCCCCATACAACACCGGATCTTCCCGTAAGCTTGCTGGCACGCGCCGATCGGCATAGACATCGGAGAAATACAACTCGCCGCCGGGCTTCAGCAAGCGGAAAACCTGTTTCAGCACCGCTGCCTTGTCCGGCGACAGGTTGATCACGCAATTGGAGATCACCACGTCGAAGCTGGCATCCTCCAGATCCAATGCATCGAGCCTTTCTATCTCGCCCTGATGGAAAGTCACATTCGGCTCGGCATAGCCGTAGCGCCGCTGGTGGTATTCGACATGCCGCCGCGCCACATTCAAC
>JALSSX010000040.1 GCA_026984055.1 Sedimenticola sp.
GGGGACAATACTCAGTGTCTACAAGCTGATCCATAATATGTTTCTTGGCCAATTACGCATCGAGCATCAACAGGTTGAGGAGGTTCCCTGGAGCCTGCTCGCGCCGATGCTGATACTCGGTGCGGTGGTGTTCATCACGGGCTGGTTCCCTGGCATCGTGTTGGACTGGACCCGCGCGGTGCAACGCGCGGTCGGCTTGCCGGAGTTGGCGCACGTGCTGGGTGGCGTGCCGCTGAAGCGCGGTGGGCTGGACATGATCTGGCTGGTGTCGGTGTTGCTCGCCGGCTTCGGCGTCGGTACGCTGGTGTTCCTGCTCGGTGGGCGCGGCAGGCGGGTGCATCAATTGGACAACTACGCTGGCGGTCATTTTCTCGACGCCGATGCGCGCTATCAATACAGCGATGATTTCTATGCAGGCCTAATGCATCGGATCGCCCCGTGGTATCGCAAAAGCTTCCGTTGGCTGGAACGCGGCCTGATGGCGAGCGTCGATCTGCTGTCGCTGGCGATGCGCGGATTCTACCGACAGGCGCAGCCGGCCTTCTATGTGTTGGCGGCAGTGGTGTTGTCGCTGGCCTGGGCGCTGGAGGCGGCATGAATCTGTTCCTGGAACTGTTGTTGATGCCTCTGGTGGCGTTCCTCGTCGGCTTGTTGATGGTGTTGATGTTGCGGCGCATCGGTGCAAAATTGCAACGCCGCGTTGGTCCGCCGTTCTTCCAGCCGCTGTACGATGTCGTCAAGCTGTATGCCAAGCGCACCCAGGTTTCGCATGGCCCGATCCATGACATGGGCATCGTGATGGCGGTCGGCGGCTATATCGCCGCCGAGACACTGTTGCCGGTGCCGGGCATGGACGGCCTGGCCGACAAGGGTGGGGTGATCGCTTTGGCCTACATGATGATGATCCCGTCGCTGGGATTGGCGCTGGGTGTCGGTCAGTGCGCCAACCCCAACGGCTCGATCGGTATCTCGCGCGCGCTGACCGCGATGCTTGCCTACGATGTGCCGTTCATGCTGGTGATCTTCGGCGCGGCCTGGGTGTATGGCTCCACCGATCTGAGTGAAATGATCGCGCAACAGCAGCAAGGTGAATGGGGCGTCGCGCGCATGCCACTGCTGGCGCTGGCCGGGCTGCTGACGTTGCCGGCGCTGATGGGTAAGCAGCCGTTCGAGATCTATGTCGCGCCGGCCGAGATCGCCACCGGGCCGATGGTCGAGATGGGTGGCAAGTTCCTCGGCGGGCTGTTCGTGATGCAGGCGTTTCAGCTGTATACCGCCGGGGCGCTGTACACCACGCTGTTTCTCGGCGGTGGTGAACACTGGCTGAGCTTTCTGCCGAAGATCTTTCTGGTGGTGGCGATCCCGATGATGATTGCCTATCTGTTCCCACGTTACCGCGCCGAGGACATGCTGCGCGTGATGTGGAAATGGCCGGTATTGGCGGCATTACTGGGATTGGCGATGGTGATGAAATGAGCAACGAACGGGAAGTGATCGGCATCCACGCCGAAGCAAAACGCGGCAACCCGCTGGCGCATGTGTTCGACGAACTGACGCGCTTCTGCCGCGCGCGCTCGTTGTTCATGCTGCACTATTGCACTGGCTGCGGCGCGATCGAGCTGCCGCCGGCGATGACCTCACGCTTCGACATGGAGCGTCTCGGCATTCAGCCGATGGTCACGCCGCGCCAGGCGGATATCCTGCTGGTGACCGGCTATGTCTCGGTGAAGACGCTGAAGCGCATCATTCTGACCTATGAACAGATGAGTGCGCCAAAGTATGTCATCGGCATCTGCTCGTGTACCGTCAATGGTGGCATGTATTGGCAGAGCTACGCCACGGCGAAGGTGCTGAAGGCCTATCTGCCGGTGGATATGTACATTGCCGGCTGCATGCCGCGCCCGGAGGCTGTGATCGCCGGGCTGCGTGCCTTGATCGACGATATCGAGGCCGATCGCGCCGAGTCCTGGAAACGCTACTACCAACACTACGACCACTACCTGGGTAATCAGCAGTCGCTGTTTGGCGACGACTGGCAGACACCGACCGACATCCTTGCCGAAGCGGAACACTACGGCCTGCTTGGCGAGCACACCCGCGGCAAGCATACTGCGCTGCTGGAACGCCACCAGCGACCGCTGGAGGCATTGGAGATGCGCCTGCGCGTGCCGGAGGAGCCGGAATGAGCCGCGCGATCGAACACATTCTGCGCGATCTGGAGCATATCGCGATACGCCATGACAGCGAGCGCCGCGTGCGCATCGACTTGGCCTCCGAGGCGCTGCCGGCCTTGCTGGAGCTGCTGAAGGGGCGCGCCGGTTTCGTACATTTGTCCGCGATCAGTTGTGTCGATTGGATAGACAGTGGTGAGTTTGAATTGGTCTATCATTTGTGGTCATACGAATTGAACACCCTGGTCTCGGCGCATATCCGCATCCCACGCGATCCTGGCGTCTATCTGTCGGTGTACGACCTCTATCAGCCCGCGGCTTTCTTCGAGCGCGATATCCACGAGATGTTCGGCTTGTACTTCGAGGGCAGTCCGGACATGCGGCCGTTCATCCTCACCGAATGGAACGGGCCACCACCGATGCGCAAGGACTTTGACAGCGAGGCCTTCGTCAATCAGACCTTCCAATGGGAGACATACCATCCCGACTGGCTGAAGGACCTGGAGGAACAGGGCGGTGGCATCGACAAGCGTCCGGAGGACATCCGATGAGGCCGGAGAACTACCAGGCCAAGAGCCATCCGCCGAGCAACGAATACGAGTTGAACTTCGGCCCGAACCATCCCGGCATCGAGGGCAACTATGCATTGCGCGTCAAGCTACGCGGCGACCGTGTGATCGAGGCGCGGGCCGATGCCGGCTATCTGCATCGCGGCTTCGAGAAATTGATGGAAGGCCGGCTGTGGATACAGAACATCGCGCTGGTGCCGCGCATCTGCGTGCCGGACCCGACGCCGATGGAGGTCTGTTATTCGCTGTCGGTCGAGACCCTGTGCGTCCTGGAGGCACCCGAGCGGGCGCAATGGATACGCGTGATGCAACTGGAGATGTCGCGCCTGGCCGCGCACCTGTTCGCCTTTGGCGGGCATGCCGCGACCACTGGGTTGTACACCAATATGTTCTGGGGCGTTGCCGATCGCGATCTGATCCTGGATCGCTTCGAGGAACTCACCGGCGGGCGTGTCTATAGCATCTACAACCTCCCAGGCGGCGTGCGGCGTGACGTGCCGGATGGCTTTCTTGAGCGTCTCGCAGCCTTGCTTGACTATCTCGAAGCACGCCTGGAGGATTACGACAACCTGTTCTTCCGCAACCAGGTTTTCATCCGTCGCGCGCGCGATGTCGGCGCGATGACTCGGGAGCAGGCATTGGAATGGGGCGTCACCGGGCCGAATCTACGCGCCACTGGGCTGGCTTTTGACGTGCGCCGCGATGACCCCTACCTGATCTATGACCAGCTCGAATTCGACGTGATAACCCAACAGGCCGGCGACGCGCTGGCGCGCAACCTGGTAAGGCGTGGTGAGTTGAAGCAGAGCATTCGCATCCTGCGCCAGATCATCGAGCGGTTACCCGCCGTTCCCGGCCCGGTGCGCGTGCCGATACCCAATCCGCTGGCGTGGAACGCGCCTGCCGGCGAGACCTATACCCGGGTCGAATCCTCCAAGGGAGAGCTGGCCTACTATGTGGTCTCGACCGGTGGTGACAAGCCTTACCGCGTGCAGGTGCGCGGCCCGTCGGCGATGCACGCGGTGCGGGTATTGGAGAAGCTGTCGGTCGGCGCGCGGCTGGAGGATGTTGCGCAGATCATGTTCTCGCTGGACGCTTGCCCGCCGGAGGTCGATCGCTGATGACCGATATACCGTATAAGGACAAGGGCAGTATCCTCGCGCCACTGAAGGCGCTGGGCTTCCTGGCCCGCGCGCCGGTCACCGAGAAGCTGACGCCGCGCGAGGCGGCCGTCAACTATCGCGGCTTCCATGTCAACGACTGGACGCAATGCATCGGTTGCGCCACCTGTCAGAAGGTTTGTGACAACGCCGCGATCACGATGGTGAGGATTCCGTCATTGCCAGAAGATCCGGTGAAGGGCATCCGCAACCAACGTCCGGCGATCGACTACGGCCGCTGTTGCTGGTGTGGCCTGTGTGTGGACATCTGCCCGACCGGCTCGATCGCCCTGACGCGCGAATATGTGCATGTTTGTCGCGAGCACGAGCTCGACAGTTACTTCATCCTGCCCGATCCGAACGGCATGCATGGCGAGTATTATCCCACCGGCTGGAGCAAATCGGCCGATGCCGATCTGCTCGATCTTCAGCGTCAACCGATGCCGGAACTGCCAGCTGAGGAACGCGCCGACGGCTTCGCCGAGATCATCGCTGGCTACAACCACGAGCAGGCCGTCATCGAGGCCTCGCGCTGCGTGCAATGCGGCATGTGCCACGAATCCTGTCCGACGCACATGCATGCGCCCGAGTACATCCGTGCGATCTGGCTGAACGATCTCGAAGAAGCGGTGCGCCAGATCTACCGGAGCAACCCGTTCGCGCATGTCTGTGGACGCGTCTGCACGCATCGCTGCGAGACCGCCTGCTCGATCGGTCGACGGGGCGAGCCAGTCGCGATTCGCTGGCTCAAGCGTCACGCAATGGACAGTGTGCCCGATGAACGCGTGCGCCAGATCGCCGCCGAGGGCAAGGCCGGGCAACCCAGCGGACGGCGTGTCGCCATCATCGGCTCCGGCCCGGCCGGACTGACTGCCGCCTGGGATCTGGCGCGCCAGGGGCACCAGGTCGTGGTGTTCGAGGCGCTTGCCCAGCCCGGTGGCATGCCACGCTATGGCGTTCCTGAATATCGGTTCG
>JALSSX010000041.1 GCA_026984055.1 Sedimenticola sp.
TGACCTGGCGATCATAGCGGGGTGCCTTGCACCAGCTGTAACCGTCCTGCTGCTCCGGGTCGGGAGAAGTCGTGCCCCGCAAGGGATGTTTCGGGCCATTTTGCGACAGCATCCAGCTATGAGTGATGTCTTCGGCAATCAAGCTGCTATCGAACGACCCGGCCCCCTGCACAGGATCAAACAAGCCGCAGGCAAACAAGTGATCATCACCGACACCATAAGCGCCGTAGCTCAGAAAGCGGGGCGGGATTCGCCCAAGCCGATGGAGTTCCAGTACATCGGCCAGCTGCAGAAAAGCGGCAAAATCGCTGCTGGCATGCGCCACCTGCCAGCACGCCAGCGCCTCCATCGAAGCCAGCTCTGCAACGGACTCCAGCGCATCATCGAACAACTGCGTTTCGAGGAAGTGCCGAAAGCCGCCGAGAATCGCCAGTAACTCGACTTTCTGTGCAGCAGTCGGCGCCGTGGTCACGCCTGCGGGCTGGACGCTGAGAGTATGCGGCCATTTTCCAGCGAGGATGCCCGTGATGTGCATGAATTCTGCGCGCGCCCTCAGCATCGACACCGCCGCCGAGCCCTGCTGGGCTTTGAATCGTGCGGCAATCGCTCCCTGCCACGGCGCGCTGGCATAGGCTTGTCGACAAAAATCTGGCATGATGAACAGATAGAAATGCGTCAGATGATCCGCGAGGTTTTCACAGGCAAGAATCAGGTTGGTCACCAGATCGGCATTGGGCGGCCGCTCGACGCCTTGCGCAACCGCCAGAGCATTCGCTGCTGCAATCGACTGTGATACCGAGCAAATACCGCAGATACGCGGCGTATAGACCAGCGCATCCTCGGCAGGCTTGCCCTGCAAAATCTGTTCAAAGCCGCGATACAGCGGCGAGTTGACCCAAGCCGCGCTGACCTGCCCGTCGGTCAGCTCGACCTCGACTTCGAGGTCCCCCTCGACGCGGTTAAACGGCCCATACAGCTTACGTGTCACCGGCCTTCTTCCTCTGCCCCGGCGCGGTCACGATGGTGCCTGCCGTCGCATTGTCTTTCAAACGCTGCGGCGTGGCCGCTTTCGACAACGAGGCCAGCGCAACGAACCATGCCTTGGGCATATCGGTTGGCAAGCCCACCGGGATACCGGCAATTTTCGGCGTATCAGTAAAACGGTGACGCGGTGACTCGAACTCGGGCGCGGTGCAGTTGATGCAGGGGTAGCCGCCATCGAGGCAAGAACCACCGCCGTTCCAGGGTCGAATATTGCAGTCAGCCCGGGCCTGGGTGCCGAGACAGCCCTTGTGCTCCATCATGCAGCCCTTGTCGCCCAATTGCTCCGCGCTGGCCTTGTATTCATAGAATTCGTTGCGCGCACAGCCATGATGCACCAGATAGTCGGTGTAGGCCGTGGGCCGGGAAAGCTCGTCCAATGCATCAACGCCAACATCGCCCATCGCCAGCTGCGCCAGCAAATCCGTAATCCAGTCCGGATGCGTGGGACAGCCCGCAACATTGATCACGGGATAGCCCGCCGGGGACCGCCAAACATCTCCCAGCAGTCCACCGGGGTGCTGGCCGTCATACTGCAAACCAATGGCATCGCCCGGGTTGTCGCCCGCTGCGGTAATGCCGCCAAACGCAGCGCAGGAGCCGATGGCAATGGTATGACGCGCTTTTTCGGCGAGCTTTGCCAGCCACCACATCATCGGCTTGCCCGTGCCCGCCAGCATATGAAAGCGACCCGTGCCATTGGGCCCGCGCATGACGGAGCCTTCGAGACAGAGCGCATCGAGCACCTGCTCCCCCGCCACGATGGCATCCAGCAGCGCAACGAATTCATCCAGCGAGGCCTCGCTGAGCGATGGATGCCACAGCAGCTCGATGCCGGCACTGCCCAAGCGGGTGTAGAGGTCGGGCGCTTCGGCATTCAGCAATGACATGCTGCAACCACCACAGCCACCGGATTGCAGCCACAACACGGTAAAACTCATGATGGTAGTCCTCCAAGGGGGAAACTGAGCGTGAACACCGCCCCACCAGCCGGATCATTCTTCACGGTGAGACTGCCATTGCACTGCTCCGTCGCCAGACCATAGCTGATATACAGCCCCAGCCCGGTGCCCTTGCCAACGGGCTTGGTGGTGAAGAAAGGATCGAATACGCGCAGCAGATCATCTTCGGCAATACCCGGACCATTGTCGTGAATCGTCACCACGGCCTGGCCCTGGCGTGCCGCCAACGTCACGTCGATGCACGGTTTATCCAGCTCTTCGACAGCATCGAGCGCGTTCTGCAGCAAGTTGATCAGAATCTGCTGGATATAGCCTTCGCTGGCCTGGACGACCAGACATTCCGGCACATCGAACAAAACCTGTGGCGGCGTGCGCGCCGATTTCACCACCCAGTGCACCGCGCTCTTCACCAGGCTGACAAGGTCGAACTCATCGACCGAATTGTTTTTGGGTGCAGAAAAACGCCGCAACTCCTGCACGATATCCCGCACCCGCTCGGCACCTTCCAGCGACCCTTCCAGTAACGGACCAATATCGTCGAGTATGCGGTCGATCTTCAGCTCGGCACGCAGTTTTTCCCGCGCCTCGACCGAGATATTACGATGCACCTCATCGAGATACTGGCGAAACCGCGATTCGTAGCTGCGCAGCGCGTGCATGTTGCCAAAGACGAAACTGATGGGATTGTTCAACTCGTGCGCCACCCCTGCAACCAGGCGGCCGAGGGACGCCATCTTCTCGGACTGGATCAGCTGATTCTGCGTGGCCTTGAGCTGTTCATGAGCCGCTTGCAGCTCGCGATAAGCGCGGCGAATCTCATCCAGTGGACGGCCCGTCAGCACCGACCCGAGCAGGCGGCCATCATGCGCATAATGCGCCTTGCAGGTAACGGCCATCAGTACCGGCGCGCCCAGGCTATCCAGCATGCTGACCTCGCAGTCGATCAGGTCGCCGGAACGAATCTTTTCGGGGAATGCATTGACCAGCGGCGCCGCCGATGGAGGAAACAGCGCCGACAACGGCTTGCCCTTCAACGCCTCGCTACGCTGCCCGATCAATCGCTCCAGCGTCTGATTGACGCGCTGAATTTTCCCATCGATATCCGCCACGACGAGTACATCGTGCATCGACGACAGCACGCTTTCGATAAACTGATGTGCCTGCTCCAGCTCTTCATTCTTCTTTTCCAGCTCGACCTGATAAGTCACCAGGTCAGCGTAAATCGCATCCATCTGCTGGATCACCTCGATCCAGGCATCATCCGTCATCTTCTCGTCAAAATTCCCAGCGGAAGCGCGGGCGGAAATGGACGGGGATGGATGCGTATTCATGGCATTTCAGTGGCTTGGTAACGGCTCATGGCCGGAAGGAACATCGTGTACGACTGGAATCTTATCAAACTGCGGAATATCGTTGCCTGCCCCCCAATTGAGCCGTCAAAACTGGCAACGCCCCCATAACGCCTAATAGTGCCTCGAATGGCTTGCGATGCCTGGCCTCATGGAAGATACCGATCTATTTCCAGCGCACCATGAAACACTCCAAGAATATCAATCACCCTGTTACTCACTGATAAATATGCGATTCTGTAATGCCCATAGAGCAATATACGAACTTCGCCATCTGGCTCAGAACGGTACTTATACCCTATCTCCGGGTGATCCTTGAGCAATTGCGCCTTTGCATATATTCCTTCCACAACCCTGGCTGCTGCGATGGGATCGTCTTGGGAAATATATTCGTAGATGTCTTTCAGCCATGTTTCCGCCTCGGCCGTCCATCTTATTTCTGCCATGAGCGGATTCGATGCGCTATTTCCTCATTCGACACCACACGGCCTTTCCGAGAATCCTCAAGACCACGTTCCACCATCCGTTCGAACGTCAGTTCACGCAAGATTTCCTCATATGTCGCATCATCTGGCTGCGACTCGATTACTTTTTTCATCTTTTCCTTGACTATTGCCATAGAGCCTCGCCTCCAATATTTAATCGGCCTCTTATTGACGTAATTTTAACATGTCAATAAGAGGGTTCCCGCTTCCCATATTCACCTCAGGGGGTATCCACCGCCTCCCGCTCAAGTCCGTAGCGTTCGAGTTTGCTGCGCAGGCCGACCCGAGACAGGCCGAGTTCCTGGGCGGCGCGGGTTTTGTTCCAGCGGTGGCGGACGAGGGTTTCTTTGAGAATTCTGGCTTCGAGTTGTTCGATGCGGTTTTTCAGCGTGCCACGCGCCGGACTGGTTACCAGCTTCATGTCGTGGCGCAAGTCGTCGGGAATGGCGCGCAGCACATGGGGCGAGATCAGATCGGCACTGAGCCTGTTTTCCTGGGCCAGCACGAGCATTCGTTTGATTTCGTTTTGCAGCTCGCGCACATTGCCCGGCCAGTGATAATTCTGCAAACAATCCAGCGCTTCATTGGTGAAACCATCTACCGATTTACCGAGTTCGGCAATCGCTTCACCGAGCAGAAAGGTGGCCAGATACGGCACATCTTCGAGCCGGTCGCGCAGGGGCGGTAGTTTGATGGTAAAGGTGGCGAGACGGTAGTAGAGATCCTGGCGGAAACGCCCGGCCCGGACTTCTTCTTCCAGATCGCGGTTGGTTGCGGCAATGACGCGGACATCGATTGGTCGCCGCCGGCTGCTGCCCAGCGGGCGTAGCTCGCGCTCCTGCAAGACACGCAGTAACTTGAGCTGAAATGCCGGAGAGATGTCACCGATTTCATCGAGGAAAACGGTGCCGCCGTTGGCGCTTTCGAACAGGCCGACGTGATCCTCCACCGCGCCGGTAAAGGCACCGCGTTTGTGGCCAAACAATTCACTCTCCAGCAATTCATCC
>JALSSX010000042.1 GCA_026984055.1 Sedimenticola sp.
GGCCTGGATGAGCCCATGCCATGTCTCAGCCACCAAGGATGACGGAAAAGAAACTCAGATACGCCAGCGTGATCAGGCTGACGACGATTATTATGGGCAGATTATCAAGATTGAACATCGTTATTGTTTCCCGAAGCGTTGTCTTCATCATGCGGACGACGTGGGATCATCGGATCGTCATCGTCCATCAGAATTCGGTAAGCCGGACCTTCCAGGTCTTCATATTGGCCACTGCGCACGGTCCAGACAAATACGCCGATCGCGATCGCCATCAGTACGACACCGAGTGGGATCAACAGATAAAGTATCGACATGGCTATCTACTATATTTAGAGGCGCGGGCAGGATACGGGAGCTTCGACAATTGCCGTTTACCCTTGTAAACCAGCGATTGCTCCCGCATTGCCAATAGCCACAACCCGCTTCAACGTAGGCGCAATGCATTCATCACGACGATGATCGAGCTGAACGACATGCCCAAGGCCGCCATCCAGGGCGCAACCACGCCAGCGGCGGCAATCGGTATGGCGATGGCATTATACACCAGCGCCCATATCAGGTTCTGCTTGATTACCGTTGTGGTCTGACGCGCGAGTTGCACTGTCTCGGCCAACGGCATCAGGCGCGCAGACATCAGCACCATATCGGCGCTGGCCTGAGCGACATGGGTAGCCGAACCGACCGCCAGCGAGACATCCGCTCCGGCCAGCACCGGGGCGTCATTGATGCCATCGCCGACCATCGCGATGCGTTGGCCCCGCTGTTGCAGTTCACGCACATAGGCCAACTTCTGCTGCGGTGACTGGTCGGCTCGCCAGGGCACATCGCCCAATGCCCGTGCGGTGACGGCGACCGGCGCGGCGCGGTCGCCGCTGAGGATCTCGACGCCGACCCCCAGCGCTTGCAGCGCGGCAACCATCTCGCTGGCATCCTCGCGCAGGCTATCGCGCAAGTAGATGATCGCCAGTAGCTCGTGCTCATCACCGAGGGCGATCGCTGTACTCGCTTCATCGTCCAGACCCGGCGGCGGCTCGGCAGCCAGCGCGGCAACGTAATCGGGCCGGCCGACGCGCATGCGCCGACCGTCCAGGAGTGCCTCGACGCCCTGCCCTGGCGCATTGCGGCTTTCCTTCACACTGAAGCGCCCCGGGTCTTCGGCGGCGGCGATCAAGGCAGCCGCCAACGGATGTTCGGATCGAGCCTCCAGCGCAGCGGCCCGGTCCAGCACGCCAGCCTCGTCGAGGTCCCGCAGCGGCTGGACACGCGCCACGGCCAGACGCCCGTGGGTCAGCGTGCCGGTCTTGTCGAACAGCACGCGATCGGCCTTCGACAGGGTTTCCAGCGCATGGCCACGGGTCACCAGCACACCTTGCTTCAGTAACCGGCCAGTGGCGGCGGTCAGTGCCGCCGGCGTCGCCAGCGACAGCGCGCAGGGGCAACTGACAACCAATACCGACAGCGTAACGACGAACGCCCGCGCCGGTTCATGCAATGCCCACCAGATCGCGGTCAGCGCGGCAACCAGCAACAAGCCGCTGACGAACCAGCCAGCGACCCGATCAGCCATCGTCGCCAGACTCGGCTTCTCGGCCTGCGCGCGGTCCAGCAGACGCACGATGGAAGAGATCATCGTCTCCTCGCCGACCTTCTCGATCACCATCACCAACGGCCCCTCGACATTCACACTGCCACCGACCACTTTGTCGCCGGGTCGGCGTGGCAGCGGCAAGCTTTCACCACTGAGCAGCGATTCGTCGACCGAGCTGAGACCTTCCTCGATGACGCCGTCGACGGGGACGGTCTCGCCGGGCTTGACCAACACCCGGTCGCCAGGACGCAGCTCGGCGACCGGCGTCGCCAGGTGTTCTCCGTCGACTAGGCGCATCGCGGTCACCGGCAACAGCTTCACCAGTTCCTCGGCGGCCATGCCAGCCTTGTGGCGCGCATTCATTTCCAGAAAACGACTGCTCAACATGAAGAACACGAACATGCTGACCGAATCGAAATACACCTCGCCATGGCCACTGACGGTCGACCAGACACTGGTCGCGAACGCGCCGCCAACAGCCAGCGCCACCGGCACGTCCATGCCGACGCGGCGATGCTTCAGGTCACGCCACGCGCCCCGAAAGAAGGTCTGCGCCGAATAGAACACCACCGGCAGCGTCATCAACAGGCTGATCCAACGCAGGAAGCGACGCATGCCCGCGTCCATACCGCTATAGTCGCCAGCGTACAGCGCCACCGCGAGCATCATCACCTGCATGGCCATCAACGCGGCGATCGCCAGACGACGCAAGGCGACCGCGCGCTCCTTCTTGAACAAGCGGTCCTGACGCCCCGGATCATAGGGATGGGCGATGTAGCCGATCGCCGCGATCGCCTTCAGGATATCGCTGAGATGAATGCGGCTGTCGTCCCACCGCGCGCGCGCGCGGTGGGTGCTGTAGTTGACGCTGAAATCCAGCACGCCTTCCAGCGAACCGATATGCTTCTCATTCAACCACACACAGGCCGCGCAGGTGATCCCCTCAAGGATCAGCGAAGCCGCCTTCAGATCACCTTCGTCGACCTTGACGAAGCTCCGCTGCAAGGCTTCCTGGTCGTACAGATCCATCTCGCGCAAGGCATCGGGAATCAACGTCTGAGGCGTCGCCGATGGCGCGTCGCGATGCCGGTAGAAGCTTTCCAATCCGCCAGCAATGATCGCCTGGGCGACAGCCTGGCAACCAGGACAGCACATCGCTCGGGACCGGCCATCGATGTCAACTTCGAAACGGCTGCCGTCCGGCACTGGCAGACCGCAGTGGAAACAGGCGCCCCCTACAGCCTCGTCTGTTTTGTCGTCAGTCATCCCCAGGCGACCCGATCGAGGTGGTCGCGCGAACCTCGTGGAGATCGTCCCCCTTGCGGATATGCAGAACCAAGTCCCAGGCGCCCGGCGCCGGCAGTTTGAGATCGATGCGATACACGCCTGAACCGATCTCGTTCAACACGACATCACGATCAAGCTCGCTGTTCGATGGGCGCAGAAACCGCCCGCTGACAATCGCCCCGTCCAATGCCTCGCCGTGCTTGTCCGTGACCTTAACCTGAAACACCGAGTCCATCCCGGCGCGCGGCTTTCCCAACCAGCCCTTTTCCACCTTCCAGCCACGCGCCCGTTGCTTTTTCACCTGCTCCAGGTAGGCATTGTAAAGCGCCTCCTTTTCTTGGAAGGCATGCGATACGGTACCAGGGAAACGCGAATCGACGACCGTGGCGCCGGCACGCGGTTTCGGCAGCAGCACCTCGAAGATACCACTGATGCCAGTCTGCGCCAGGCCGACGAACACGATGTTGACGGTAATGATAAAAGCGAAGAAGCCGACGATGGTCACTGGCGCCCAATGCCAACCCCATTTGCCATCCGCGCGCCGAACACTCCCGACGATGCCGAGGATATACGCGGTGATCAGATACAGCGCCAGATGAATCGCGAACACATCGGCGCCGGGCCAAGTCAGGATCGCCCACGGGACATAGACGAGCAATACCGCGAAAGCCAGAATCACCGCAATCTGCTTCGCTCCCAGGCGGGCGAAATGTCGCAGCAAGACATAAATAGACAGCTCGGCGAGGATGCCGATGGCGAGGCTTTCCAGCATCCCGAGGGTATTCATCACCTTTCCCTCCCCGGCAGGTAGAACACGGCGGGATGCTCGACGATCGGCACCGCCTTCGCCGTCGGACCTTCCGGCAACGCGCGAATCGTGATCGGATACGAATCTCCCAAATGCCCCGACGCCGGCGCCCGGATACGCATCATGATGCGCTGGTGCTGCTCCGGCTTCAGATGCACATGACTGAAGCGCCCCATGTCCAGCTCGGCGTTTTCCAGCCCGCTGACTTCGAAACCCAGATCCAACGGCCGGTTCATCTTATTGTTGATCTTCAGCTCGTAGCGGTTCTGGATGCGTCCGTCGGAAAGCCTTGCATACAAGGGCTGACGCACCTGCGACACCGCGATGTCGTAGGGAGCCTGATTGGATACGCTCCACGCCAGCAAGCCAACGGCAACCAGCAGAACAGCAAGATAAGCAACTACCTTGGGACGCAACAAGCGAGGTTTCTTGCCGCTCTTTTGCGACACCTCGGAGGTATAGGCGACCAGGCCGCGCTCCCAGCCAAGCGAATCCATGATGGCGTCGCAAGCGTCGATGCACAATGCGCAGGAGATACACTGCACCTGTAGGCCGTTGCGGATGTCGATGCCGGTAGGGCACACCTGCACACAGTAGCCGCAGTCGATGCAGTCGCCGACTCCGGCCTCAGCGCGCTGCTCGCGGGTCTTCAGCTCACGGCCCATGCGGCTACGGCCCGCACTGCCCTCGCCGCGCTTTTCGTCATAGGAGACGATCAGGGTTTCGCGATCGAACATCACCGCCTGGAAGCGCGAGTACGGGCACATATAGGTGCAAACCTGCTCACGCGCGACACCCGCCATGACATAGGTCGTCGCGGTCAGGAACAAGGCCGTGGCATAGGCCGCGAAAGGCGCCTGACCAGTGAAGAATTCACCAATAAGTCGCGGCGCGTCACCCCAGTACAGCACGAAGGTCAGGCCGGTGGCGAAAGCGATCAGCAGCCATGCCAGATGGGTGGCGCCCAGCTTCAGGATCTTCTCGCCATTCCACGGCGCCTTCGACAGGCGGATACGCGCCGGGCGCTCGCCCTGGATCAGGCGTTCGACCTGGACGAAGACATCGGTCCACAGGGTTTGGAAACAGAAGTAGCCGCAGAACACGCGCCCGGCAATGCCGGTCACGAAAAACAGCAGCAAAGCCGCGATCATCAGCAGACCGGCCAACCAGAAGATGTCCTGCGGATGCACGACCAGATTGAACAGATAGAAGCGCCGCCCTTCCAGATCGAACAAAACGGCTTGATCCGGACCGCTCAGACGCTCCCAGCGCAGCCAGGGCAGCAGGAAATAGACGCCATAGGCGACGATCAGAATCGTCCATTTGATGTTGCGGAAACGCCCTTTGACCGAGCGCGGAAAAATCGATTTTCGTGCTTCGTAGAGTGACTGGATTTCCTGGTCCGACGCCATGCTACGCCCCTGCCTGCTTCAAGCAAATAATTCTACCGGTCATGATGGATACAACACCCCGTTGCCATGAAAGTCGCCCATGCTGCGGCCGTGCCAAGGCCAGATATTTTCCTTTTCCACACAATCCGTTGAATGAATCAGGAACGGGATACGATCCGTATCCAGTGACGCGCTCCGGGAAATACTGGCGCCGAGTGAAACGTTCGGGCCAAATCGGGAAATCGATACGCCGGGAACCGGTATCTCGCCTGGGGGGCGGGTTTCAGTCCGGCGTGGCGATAGGTTGTTCGTCAACTACCGAACGCCAGAACGCTCGCCCGCCGTCACGACGAATAGAGCACCCCAAAATGATAAACAATATCGCTTGGGACTTCGGTACGCGCGTGATCCTTCCAACGTTTCTCCAGTCATGGCGATAAGAGTGGCGTCGACCATGGAAGTCGGTCGAACGCAGCCTCATCGGCCACCGGCTGCGATGGCGCCCTGGCAAACCCATCAGGGCGACTGCTTGCTTCAGCTGCGGTCGGCCAACTACTTGCCACCGCCCAGCTCATGTACATAGACAGTCAACAGCTTGATCTGTTCCGGCGACAAGCGGGTCTTCCAGGTTGGCATCTCGCGCTGGACGCCATTTCGAATCACTGCCTTGACCGCCTCCAACTTATGCCGCGGATCCGCCGCGTGCGGCACATCGGCGATGGTCCAGACCGCATCGGTCAAATTGGCCGAACCGACACTCTTCAGGCCTGTCGCCTGATGGGTATGGCAAAAATGACAACCACCCTTCTGGCCGTTGAAGATCTTGTCACCCGCCGCGACCTTTGTCGCATCGACGGCCTGGCCGGACAGACTCAGCACGTAGTTCGCCACCTCATCCAATTCCTCTTCGTTCAGGGTCTCGCGAAACGCCGGCATGAAGCCACGATGACCGTTACTTATGGTCGCATGAATATCCTCGACCGTGCCGCCCCACAGCCAGCTGTCATCGACCAGATTCGGGAACTTGCCGATCACGCCGTTACCACCGCTGCCATGGCAGGCCGCGCAGTTATCGCCAAACAGACCCTTGCCGATTGAGCGAGTGAAAGCCATCATATCTGGATCAGAAAGAATCGCCGCGTAGCTGGCATTGACGACCTTGTCCAGGTAGGCTTTCTGCTTCAACGACTCCTCGCCAGTCTGCATATCCTCGATATATTTCGCGCGCGTGTTCCAATGCCGCGTAACCGTCTTGCCATTCGACTCGTAGCTGACCTTGAGCACGCCCTTGGTGTAGTCATGGCCGACTGGCCACACCGGATAGAGTATCCAGTAGATCAATGCAAAGGCGACGCTCGCATAGAACGCCCATATCCACCAACGTGGCAGCGGATTGTTGAACTCTTGCAGGTCACCATCCCAGGCATGCCCAGTCGTCTGCACCGCATTGTCAGTTTGTTTATCTGTCATTGTCTGTTTCCTTCTCGTCCTGTTCATCATCAGCGAACGGGATGTACTTGTAGGACTCCAGGCGCCGCGCCCGGCTCTTCCCGGTGAACACATACACCAGGATGCCAACAAAGATCACAAAGAAGAGCACCAGCGCCAGCGGCTTACTGTGTTCCGGCCGCCCCAACCAGGCGAGGATCTCATTCATCGGCGGATCCACCAGCGTCGGTCACCGCGGCCAAGCTCAACGGAACTCCGCGAAATAGCCTTCATCGTACTGGCTGAAATCGACCATGGTGCCGAGCACCTGCAGATAGGCGATCAGGGCGTCCATCTCGGTCAGTCGCGAGCGGTCGCCGTCGAAGTTACCCGACTCCGCCTGCGCCAATAAACTCTCATCAGCCAGATTGATATTGAAGCGATCAGCCAACTCCTGGCCGAATTTCTTCACATTCGCCTGGTATTCCTCCGCAGTCTCCGAATATGGCACGCCAACCTTCTTCAGCGCGCGCATGCGGTCCGCGATATCGGAATAGTTCAGCGAATTCTCCAGCAACCACGGGTAATTCGGCATGATCGATTCCGGCACCACCGAGCGCGGCGCTTTCAAGTGCTGCACATGCCAGGCATTAGAGTACTTGCCTCCGACCCGCGCCAGATCCGGCCCGGTGCGTTTCGAACCCCACTGAAACGGATGGTCGTACTGCGATTCCGCCGCCAATGAGTAATGACCAAAGCGCAATTTCTCGTCCCGGAACGGACGAATCATCTGCGAATGGCACAGATAACAGCCCTCACGCGTGTAGATGTCGCGCCCCGCCTGCTCCAATGGGGTATAGGAGCGCACACCATCAACCTTCTCGACGGTACCCGGTATGTAGAAAAGCGGGACGATCTCAACCAGACCGCCAATACTGATAGCGACCAGTGTCAACACGATCAGCAAACCCGCGTTGATTTCGATACTTTCGTGAGAAAATTTCATTTCCGTACCTCTATATCAAGCATTCGCGCGGGCCAGCTTGGCCGCGATTTTGGCATCGATGGCCGCCTGTTCCTGGTGCGCGGTACGGATCGTCATAGCGATATTGAACACCATCACGAGTATGCCGCTGACGAAGAACACCCCGCCAAGCGCGCGCGCGGCCAGCGGCCAATGCATGAAGGTCACGGTTTCGATGAAGGTATAGGCCAGGTTGCCGAAGTCGTCGAAGGCGCGCAACATCAAACCCTGACCAATACCCGACACCCACATTGAAGTGATGTACAGCACAATACCTATGGTCGCCAGCCAGAAATGGACATACACCAGACGCTGACTCCACAAGCGGGTGTCATACAGACGCGGGATCATATGATATAGGGAGCCGAACGACACCATTGCCACCCAACCCAAGGCGCCGGAATGCACATGGCCGACAGTCCAGTCGGTGTAATGCGACAACGCATTCACACTCTTCAACGACATCAGCGGCCCCTCGAAGGTAGACATGCCATAGAACGACAGTGACGCAATCAGAAACAGCATGATCGGATCGGAACGCAATTTGTCCCAGGCGCCGGACAGCGTCATGATGCCGTTAATCATGCCACCCCAGGAGGGCATCAACAGCATGATGGAGAAGGTTGCCGCCAGCGAGGAGGTCCAGTCCGGCAGCGCGGTCCAGTGCAGATGGTGCGCGCCGACCCACATGTACATGAAACTCAGCGCCCAGAAATGTACGATCGACAGACGGTAGGAATAGATTGGTCGCCCGGCCTGCTTCGGCACAAAGTAGTACATCATGCCGAGGAAAGCCGCCGTGAGGAAGAAGCCTACCGCATTGTGTCCATACCACCACTGCGTCATCGCGTCCTGCACGCCGGAGAACAGACTGTAGGACTTCATGCTGAACAGATTCACCGGCACCGCCAGATTGTTGAAGATGTGCAGCAACGCGGTGGCCAGGATAAAGGCCATGTAGAACCAGTTCGCGACATAGATGTGCGGCTGTGAACGCCGCCGCAGGGTCTGTACGAAGATGAACGCGTATGCTACCCACACGACCGCGATCAACAGGTCCACCGGCCATTCGAATTCTGCGTACTCACGCGCCTGGGTGATGCCATTCATATAACCGACGACACCGATCAGCAGCGCGAGCTGCCAACCCCAGAAGGTGAATTTCGGCAACAGATCACCATACAGACGAGCCTGACAGGTACGCTGCACGACATAGTAGGAGGTCGCGAACAACGCGTTACCGCCGAAGCCAAAGATCACCGAGGTGGTGTGGACCGGGCGGAAACGCCCGAAGGTGATCTGGGGAATGTCGAAATTCAGAATCGGGAACGCGAGTTCCGATGCTATCCAGGTGCCGACACTCATGCCGAACACCCCCCAGACTAACGCCATGATGGCGAATTTCTTGACTATATCGTAGTTGTATTGCTCGGCGGCAATACGCGAAGCATGAGCCATGGATATTCCCCTGCTGTAGACAGAAACCATGAAAAAGGAAAGCCAAAACTTCCGGAAAATTCAGGCGGGGGATTATATATGAAGCGTGCCTAATAGTTAACCGTATTACTATACCCTAATATTTGATATGGGCATTAACACACTCCACACATGGATTACGCTCGCGGCCAGCCAAACATAAACATCAGTATTATCGCCCGTTGTCGTCCCTGGCGGTGTGACTGGTCGTTGTGGGGGAATGGCGCCACGGCAGTGGCCTCGCGCCTTGTCAGGAACAAGATGGCGCACGCAACAATCCGACGCTTGACTGACCGTGGCTATAAGAAGGATGAGAATAGCGGGAGATAATGGTCTGCCAACAGAAACGCGAACAAGGCCATCAGATAGACGATGGAATAACCAAAGGTCTTCATCGCGATACCGGGCAGACGATTGTGATAGAGCTGCCATGCATACATCAGGAAGCCCAGACCCAACACCACCGCGCCACCCAGATAGAAACCACCACTGAGACCGACAGCATAAGGCAGCAGCGTAACCAGAAACAACAGAATCGTATACAACAGTACCTGTATGCGAGTATGCGCCAAGCCATGCGTGGTCGGCAGCATCGGCACGCCAGCCTTTGCGTATTCCTTCTCGCGATGGATCGCCAGGGCCCAGAAATGCGGCGGCGTCCAGGTGAAGATGATCAGGAACAGCAGCAACGACTCGGCATCGCAACTACCCGTCATCGCGCACCAGCCAAGCATTGGCGGCGCCGCGCCAGCCGCGCCGCCGATGACGATGTTCTGCGGCGTCGCGTGCTTCAGATACATCGTATAGATCACCGCATAGCCGATCAGCGACAGAAAGGTCAGGAAAGCGGTCAGCGGGTTGACCAGGTGATACAGGATCAGCATTGATACCACGCCGATGCTCAACGCAAAGGTCAAAGCCTCGCGGAGCGTCAATGCATGGCTGGGCAGCGGGCGCTTATGCGTGCGACCCATCAGCGCATCGATCTTACGATCGACGACATGGTTGATTGCCGCCGCCGAGGCCGAGGCCAAGCCGATGCCGGCCAAGGCCCAGAACACCCGCGCCAGATCCGGAACGCCAGGCACCGCCAGCAACATACCGACCAATGCGGTAAACAGAATCAACGCAACGACGTTGGGCTTGCATAACTGGTAA
Organism: Sedimenticola sp.; assembly: GCA_026984055.1. Classification (GTDB taxonomy): domain Bacteria; phylum Pseudomonadota; class Gammaproteobacteria; order Chromatiales; family Chromatiaceae; genus JALSSX01. The sequence goes on from JALSSX010000042.1 coordinate 10,161, forward strand.
TACTGCGTCCAGTAGGCGGATGGTGGAACTTTTATGAGTGTCGTGGCCATAAGCGATAATTCACATAGAGAACAGTAACAAGCAATAGAGCGGCAACTGCGTTATGCAGTACCGCGACCAGCAGCGGCAAATGGAACAGCACATTGCTGATACCCAGACCGATCTGCGTCAACAAGAGCGCGCCGACGAACGCGCCAGCGCCAACACCGTCCCTGCCCCGACGCCGCAGCAAGGAGATGCTCAGCCAACCGACGACCAACAGAGTGAGCAGCGCACCGATACGATGACTGACATGCACGGCGGTACGCGCTGGCGTATCCAGTACACCGTATTCATAATTGACCCCGGTGCCACGCCAGACACGGAAAGCATCGCCAAAATCCATCTTTGGCCACCAAACGCCATGACAGGTCGGGAAATCCGGGCATGCCAGCGCGGCGTAGTTGGTGCTCGTCCAACCGCCCAGGGTTACCTGAGCCACCACGGTCAGCAACGCCAGCCCGGCCAGCAGCCATCGCGACCCGGTTTCCCAATGGCGCAACCTTCCCGGCCAGGAGCGGAGCGCGAGCAACACAAGTAGTGCAAAGGTCGCCAAGCCACCCAGCAGATGCGCCGCAACAATCGCCGGCTTCAGCAACAAGGTCACGGTCCACATGCCTAGCGCCGCCTGAAAGAGCACCAGGAGCAACAAAAATATCGGTAGCGCCACCGGTTGTGAGGGATGTGCACGCCGCCGTTTGATCGAAATCACCGCGATGGCCAGAATCGACAAGCCCAGCGTGCCAGCGAAGTAGCGATGCACCATCTCCTTCCAGGCTTTGGGAGCCTCCACTGCACGCTCGGGAAAGGCGACGTTGGCCGCATCGACCTCGTGACGTTGCTCCGGCACCGTCAAATGACCATAGCATCCCGGCCAATCGGGACATCCCAGGCCGGCATCCGACAAACGCGTATAAGCACCGAGCATCACCACGCAAAAGGCGAGCAAGGCGGTAAACGCCACCAACAGAAAATAACCGCGAGCGCCCATACGTCTAGCCTATCCGCGACAGTTTCAACAACTTGCGTAAATCCTTGAGCATGCCACCGGGCGCCATGCCAAGATCGTAGCGCATCATATAGTTCCCTAGCGGATCGAAAAGATACAGGCTTTGCCCATCCAGTCGATGCCCTTCCAGTTCCAGCAAGGGCGCCAGACGCTCATGGTTGTGCTCGTCCAGATGCACGATGAGCAGATCGGGATGTTCCTTGGCTTGAAAGCGAAGTAAAGCCGGAGGTATCTCACCACCAAGCAGCAAGACGCGCCTCACGCGACCGACATCCTTGTTCACGCTGGCGCGGATCTGACGAGTCAGATAGAGTTGCCGCCGGCAATCTTCACCGCATTGTTGGGCGTACATGACATAGCTCCAACGACCGCGCAGCAGGGCTTCGTCGTGGCGCGAGCCATCGGCGCCGCTCGCCGTAAACGCGGTCACCGGCCGAGCCGGTGTAACCAGTTGCCCGGCATTGATCGTCTTCGAAGCCAGATCCTTGGCAAAGAAGTGGAATGCAATCCACGCCAGAACCGGCGGAGCAAGGAAGATCGCCGCGATCAACAGCAATTTTCTCTTGTGATCCCCGCCTCCACTGACATGCATTTCTATCACCTGCGTGCTATTCATCGATTCTCTTGGTATTGACTGCTATAAAAATGATCGTCAGGGCAATCGCCATCGCCAACCACTGAATGGCGTAGCCGCGATGCCTCTCTGGTCCCATCTGTCTGGGCGGGCGCCAAGCGGACCGATATGCCACCGGATTGCTCGCGTCCAGGTAGATCACCCAGGGCAACAGATCCATGCCAGTAACCTCCCGGATTCGATCGAGATTCAGATCGAGCACCACAGCCGTCAACCGCTGGTATTCCGCGCGACTGTCTCCCAGGGTCATGCCAACCGACGCGGGTCTGCCGAGGTAACCACTGATCTCATCGACCGGCGTGGCGATACTCACGTCGGGCAGCAGCCGCCTGTCGTCGCCAACGGGTATCCAGCCGCGATTGACCAACACCCCGCGATGCGTGTCGCCATCGAGTAGAAACAAGCTGTAGACATGATAGCCAGGCACGCCATGGAACAACTGATTGTCCTGCAACCAGGAGCGCTGGCTATCGAAATGACCTTTTGCGACGACATGACTGTAAGGCACGAGCTTAGCCACCGGGATGCGATTCAGGCTCTCATCGCCGGACATCAGCCGCCCTTGCTCCATGCGACGGTAACGGCTTTCCTTCTCGTCCGCTCGATGCTTCTGCCATAACGCCAATGACAACAGCAATGGCAACATCAAGGTAAATGCGATGAGTGGATAAAGGCCGGGCCGGAAGCGATAGGAACCTACGCGCACAATCCCAGCCTGCTCAGTGGCATGTTCGCGACAGTGCTATACTCCGCTGAAAATCTCCAGGAGCAAACGCCATGTGGCAAACACTCATTATCGGCGCGGTTTTCATCTTGATCTTGGCAAGCCTGTTTTCCGGTCTGTATTTCATGATGAAAGACAAGGGTGACGGCACCCGGACGGTGAAGGCTCTGAGCTTCCGCGTCGGATTGTCTGTCGCGCTGTTTCTTCTTATTCTCATCGGCTTCGCCACCGGCATCATCCAGCCGCATGGCCTGTACCCGCAAAAAACCGTGAAACAGCCGGCGAAATAACTTCCGCCGGCAATGGAACCCGAAAAACCTCGCTACAACACGTACACGAAGATGAACAAGCCGAGCCAGACGACGTCCACGAAGTGCCAGTACCAGGCAACCGCCTCAAAACCAAAATGTTCGTCGGCTGAAAAATGTCCTTTCATGCAGCGCAATAGGATCACCAGCAGCATGATGGTGCCGATGGTGACATGCAGGCCGTGAAATCCGGTCAACATGAAGAAGGTCGAACCATAGATGCCGGTATGCAACGTCAGGTTCATTTCATGATAGGCATGGATATATTCGTATGCCTGAAAGCCAAGGAAAGTTGCGCCGAGCAATACCGTGGCGGCCAGCCACATCACCAGCTTCTTGCGTTCTCCGCTCTTCAACGCCCAGTGGGCCAAGGTAATCGTCACCCCACTGGACAGCAGCAGCAGGGTATTCAACGCAGGAATGCCCCAAGCGCCCATTGGATGAAAATCGCCACCGACATCAGCCGGCCCGTTGGTCGGCCATGCCTGATTGTAACCTGACCACAATACCTCGTGGGTCGTCAGTCCACTGCCCATACCCAGCAGCCAGGGCACCGACAGATTGCGCGCATAGAACAATACGCCAAAGAACGCAGCGAAGAACATCACCTCGGAGAAAATGAACCACATCATCCCCTGACGAAAGGAATGATCCACCTGCTGGTTGTACATCCCCGACAAGCTTTCGTTGATGACTGTACCGAACCAGCCGAACATCATGAAGATGATGATCGCCAGACCGGCATACAGCATCCACGGACCGAACTTATCGTTCAGGAACATCGCCGCGCCCACCGCAGTGGTAAACAAGCCGATACTGCCCACGATTGGCCAGTGGCTGCCATGCGGCACGTAATAGTCAGTTTGTGCGTGCGCCATACTTTCCCCCTTTGGATTCGTATGTAAGTCGTCCCGATCGGCCACCAACAGCCTTCGGGATCACTTGGTTATATTGAAAAATGTGTACGCCAAGGTCAGTCGCTTGATATGTCTCGGCAGATTGGGATCGACGATAAAGCGTAATGGCATCTTCTTCTCCTCCCCCCCCTTCAAGGTCTGGTTAGTGAAGCAGAAGCATTCGGTCTTGTTGAAATATTTACCGCCAACGCCTGGCGAGATACTGGGAATCGCCTGTCCAACAATGCGCTTGTCGGTAAGGTTATGCGCCATGAAGCTTGCATCATAGAGTTTACCCGGATGTACCTTCAGTGACTTGACCAGCGGACGAAATTCCCAGGGCATATCAGAATTGATATTACCGACGAACTCGACCGTGACCACACGATCGGCCTGAATGGCGGCATTCGCCTCGCCAACAGAGACCCGCCCGGTTTTTCCATTCAAACCAGTGATGTCGCAAAAAACGTTATACAGGGGCACCAACAGGTAACCAAAACCAAACATTGCGATGACGACCACCCCGATCTTCATCGCGGACCTTGCATGGCTGGGCGCGGTATTGGAACTCATCGACTGGCGACCGTCACATAGATGAATGCAGCGAAAAATCCGAACGCCACCAAGCCGAGGACAATGGCCAGGCGAATATTTGATCTCCGCACTTCCGGAGCGATATCTTTATCATTCATATTCCATTGCCCCGTCCGCGCGGCATGCGCGAACGGGCCTTCTCCGTTTATTTGACTGCCGGCGCTTCGATGAAGCTGTGGTAGGGCGGCGGCGATGGCAAGGTCCATTCCAGACCATGCGCGCCTTCCCAGACATTGTCCGTCGCAGGCTGTCCACCCTTGATCGTCTTGTAGACGATATAGCAGAACAGCACCTGCGACAGACCGAACACAAACCCACCGATCGACGAGATCTGATTGAATCCAGTGAACTGCACCGAATAGTCCGGAATGCGGCGCGGCATGCCGGCCAGGCCGAGAAAATGCTGCGGGAAAAACAACACGTTCATCGAGATCGCCGACAGCCAGAAATGGATCTTGCCGAGCTTCTCGTCATACATGTGTCCGGTCCACTTCGGCATCCAGTAGTAGGCTGCCGCCATGATCGAGAACACCGCGCCAGAGACCAGCACATAGTGGAAGTGCGCGACCACGAAGTAGGTGTCATGATACTGGAAGTCCGCCGGCGCGATGGCCAGCATCAGCCCGGAGAACCCGCCGATGGTGAACAGGAACACAAAGGCGATCGCGAACAACATCGGCGTCTCGAAGGTCATCGACCCCCTCCACATCGTCGATACCCAGTTGAATACCTTCACCCCGGTGGGCACGGCGATCATCATGGTGGCATACATGAAGAACAGCTCGCCAGCCGTCGGCATCCCAACGGTGAACATGTGATGCGCCCAGACGATAAATGACAGAAAGGCGATCGACGCGGTCGCATAGACCATCGAGCTATAACCGAACAAGGGCTTGCGCGCAAAGGTCGGGATGATCTGCGAGATGATGCCGAAGGCGGGCAGGATCAGGATATAGACCTCGGGATGCCCAAAGAACCAGAATACGTGCTGGTAAAGCACCGGATCGCCACCACCAGCCGCGCTAAAGAAACTGGTGCCGAAGAACTTGTCGGTCAACAGCATCGTGACGGCCCCGGCGAGCACTGGCATGGTCGCAATCAGCAGATAGGCGGTGATCAGCCAAGTCCAGACGAACAACGGCATCTTCATCAGCGTCATACCCGGCGCGCGCATATTCATGATCGTCACGATGACGTTGATCGACCCCATGATCGACGAGATACCCATCATATGGATAGACAGAATCATGAATGGGAAGGCATCACCGGTCTGTAATACCAAGGGGGGATACATGGTCCAGCCCGCCGCCGGCCCACCGCCATTCATGAACAGCGTGGACAACAACATCGTAAAGGCGAACGGAAGAATCCAGAAACTCCAGTTGTTCATACGCGGCAGCGCCATGTCCGGCGCACCGATCATCATCGGGATCAGCCAGTTCGCCAGCCCGGTAAAGGCCGGCATGACGCCGCCAAAGATCATCACCAGCGCATGCACGGTAGTCATCTGATTGAAGAATGCCGGATCCACCAGCTGCATGCCCGGCTGGAACAGCTCGGCGCGGATGATCATCGCCATTGCGCCGCCGATCATGAACATGATCAGCGCGAAAATCAGATACAGCGTACCGATATCTTTGTGATTGGTCGTGGTAATCCAGCGCATAATGCCCTTGGACGGGCCATGATCATCATGCGCGTCATGTATCGCGGTTGCACTACTCATTTGAATCCTCCTTACTTTCTTGCAGCTTTAATCGTGGAAGGCTGGACGACATCACCGGTGTCGTTGCCGAATGCGTTACGCTCATAGGTGATCACTGCGGCGATATCGACATCGCTCATCAAGCCGGCAAAGGCAGCCATCGCGGTACCCTGCCTACCATTCATGACAACGCCGATATGCCCCTCGACCGGACCCTTCACAACCGGACTGCCAGCCAATGCCGGAAAGGCTCCCGGCAGGCCCTGACCATTGGCCTGGTGACAGGCCATGCATGTGGTCGTGTAGACCTGCTGCCCCTTCTTCATCAGCTCATCTTTCGTCCAGGCGCGATCCGCGGAGGCCAATGTCGCGGCTTTTTCCTCTCGCTTCATCGCCACCCAGTCCTTGTAGTCGGCCTCGCTCTTCGCGACGACGACGATCGGCATGAAGCCATGACCCTTGCCACACAATTCGGCGCACTGGCCACGATAGGTACCCGGCTTGTCGATTCGAGCCCACATCTCGTTGACAAAGCCCGGAATCGCGTCCTTCTTCCAGCCCAGCGCCGGCACCCACCAGGAGTGGATCACATCGTTCGCGGTCATCAGGAAACGAATCTTCTTGCCGACTGGCACAACCACCGGATTATCGACTTCGAGCAGATAGTTCTCGATCTTGGTGACATCGATGCCAGAGTTGCGCTGACTCGCCTTGGCATGTTCGGGCGCGAGATTGCTGACCAGTGAGATATCCTCGTCGAGATAATCGTATTTCCATTTCCACTGGATGCCGGTGACCTTAATGGTCATATCCGAATCACTCAAGTCATCCATCGCCAGCAACGTCTTGGTCGCGGGAATCGCCATCGAAACCAGGATCAGGATCGGGACGATCGTCCAGGCAAACTCGGCAAAGGTGCTCTCATGGAAATTCGCCGCGACCGCGCCCTTGGACTTACGATGCTTGAACACGGAGTAGAACATCGCGCCGAACACCACAGCGCCGATCACCACACAGACCCATAGAATGGTCATATGCAGACCATACACTTCGTGACTCAATGACGTGGCGCCCTCGGTCATGTTCAGCCCATATTCGGCCGAGGCTCCCATCGGTATCAGCAGTGACGAAAACGCCGCCGCCCCCCTTACTGCCATACTGCGTTTCAACACATCAAACCCCCTTTGGTTATCTCTTTCCGTCCGGCCTCTCGGGCCGAAACTGTAATTTTGTGATCAAGATCCTGGCTCAACTCTTCGCCGTGCCCGGGTTGTCCTGCTGTATGACCCAGGCCACCGTGGCTTCGATCCCTGAACCCAAGCGGTCACGCTGCTCCTCCGTCAGAAAGTTGCCCAACTCGACCCACTTGCCGGAAGCGCCGACAAACAGTCGTTTCGGATACCAGCCTCGTCTCGCCGAACGGCGCACGCGCAACCAAGCCGTGGGAAAACTTCCCGCGCCTTCCCCGCCACCGAAGCAGGCGGACGGCTGATTGGCGCGCTGCCGGTAGATATGGACGCGCACCGGGTCGACACATATGGTCTCGCGCATCCGCGCATTTGCCCGGGAAAAATACAGGGCCGCGCCGAGCGCCAGCAGCTCCAACCCGGCAAATGGCAGTACTAACCATGCACCCAGAAAGGTAAACCCGATGGCAACCGCAACAACGACAAAGGAGACAGACGCAAAAAACAACAAGGTCTGACGGTGATTCAGGGATCGGTCAGGCTCCGCGATGACCTGGCATTCATTCCTGTGACTATCGCAACTTACCGAAACCATCTGTTATCTCAACCTAAAGCAGTGAGGGAGATTACCCCACGCCCGGCAGAACCAGCAAATAAATTGAATTATTATTTTATAGATTCAATTTTTATTATCAAAATATACTATTCTTATATTTAAATATCGTTATAGAACCACCTTCCAATCGAATAAAATCCCAATTCGATGCAAGCCTATTCGCTTATTAGAACACAGGGTATTCCATAAATGCACTCAGGGATTATATCAACGCGGAAAAACCCAACAAAGATCAAGATAACCCACTGTTTACACTAGCAATTGAAAGCGCCACCCTCAACTAGGATAAAACCGGGAAAACCGGTCGTTAGCGGCCAAAAGCGGCATTAACCTTTTCATAAATATGGTTTTCTTGCCTAATAACACATCATTAAAGCGGTTATTTTGGAAGCCGCAAAGACAACGACGCCGGCGTCAAACCGGCCCGATAAGGGATACAGCCAAGATTGGGGATATCCAGATGCCGCTGAATGGTGGCGATATTCTCGTCGACAAATGCCATATTCGAGTCAACGAAATTCGCCACCCAGGCGGCCAAGACACAGCCGTCGGCGCGAATCGCGCGTGCCGTCAGCAAGGCATGATTAATGCAGCCCAGGCGTATCGGCACCACCAACACGACCGGCAGGCCCAGCACGCGCGCCAGATCACCCAGAGTCTGCCGCTCGTTCAGCGGCGTCAGCCAGCCACCCGCGCCCTCAACGACCAAGTGGTCGGCTTCGGCCATCAGAGTCCGCGCGCCAGCCACCAACGGCGTGATCTCCATGCTGACTCCAGCCCGCGCTGCGGCAAGGTGGGGCGCCACGGGCTGCTCGAACAGCCACGGATTGACCTGAGCGTAGTCCAATGTCCGACCGCTGGCCGCGATCAGTTGCAAGGCATCGTCATTGCGCGGCCCGGCCGGCGTCTCTTCCGCGCCGGCCGCGACCGGCTTCATCACACTCACGCGGTGTCCGGCGCGGCGCAACGCATGCACCAGAGCCGCCGCGACCAAGGTCTTGCCGGCATCGGTATCGGTAGCGGTAACAAACCAGCCCTTCATCGTTGCAACAGACTGTCCAACGGCACCTGCCGTTGCGTGGGGTCGATGATCCAGCCCTGGCCATGAACGACCTCATAGCTCGCCGGCAGCCGCCCGTCCTGGCGGAAGCCCTCGTAAGCCTCCGCCATCGCCTGCAATCCAGCCTTGCCGGTCAGGCCACGCCGCCGCGCAGATAGCACATTATGCGCGCCGAGCTGTTTCAGATCGCGCATCAGCTCCAGCACCTCGGCATAGGTCAAGGTCATGCGCTCGACATCCATTACCGGGTCACCGAAACCAGCGCGCATCAGTTCGTCGCCGATATCATGCATGTCGACAAACGGATTGACATGCGCCATGCCATCGACTTGCCGCCAAGCATCGCGCAGCTCGTGCAGGGTATCCGGGCCAAAAGTGGTGAACATCAGCACGCCACCCGGCCGCAACACCCGACGACATTCGGCGAACAGGCGCTCACGGTCAGTGGCCCATTGGAAGGCCAGATTGGAGCACAGCATATCGATGGACGCATCCGCCAACGGCAGAGACTCCATATCACCACACAGACAATGCAGACGACGCCGCCAACGCCCCTGCTTGCGGGCGTGACGCAGCATGCGCTCGGCGAAATCCAGCGCATACACCCTCGCCTTCGGATAGCGCCCCAGCAGACCCTTGGTGATCTGCCCAGTGCCGCACCCGAGATCCAACGCGGCTTCCGGCCGCAAGCGGATATAGTCGAGACGTTCCAGTAGGCGCGCGCCGACCTCGCGCTGCAATAGGGCGACATCGTCATAGCCATCGGCGGCGCGGTTGAAGGAGAGCCGCGCCAGGGCCTTGTCGATAACGGGAGGTTCAGGATGGAAAGGCATTGATCCACCGGATGAGGCTTGCGGCATGGGACAGAAAGGGCGCATGCGCCGCGCCAGGCACGATGGATAGCTTGCAGGCTGGGTTCAGTCGGTGCAAATCTTCGCCGACGGCCACCGGCACCAGGGTATCGCGCTCGCCCAGCGACCAATGCAGCGCACAGCGCAGCGCGCCGAACGCCGCGCGGGCATCGGCATCACGCAGGATATCCAGGCCTATCCCCAGCGCGCACGGAGCGGGATCGGGGCGTTCGGCGAAATGCTGTCTCAGGCGACGCAATACCGGCCGAGTGTCATTCCCGCCACGCACCTGCAAGGCAAGAAACTGTTGCAAGGTCAGGCGTGAATCCGTTTCCAACTGTTTGGCGAAACCAGCCAGCACCTCGGCGCGCAGCGCATGCGGCCAGTCGTCGCCACAGACAAAACGTGGCGTGCCGGCGATACCGAACAGCGCTGTGACCCGCTCGGGCGCAGCCTCGGCCGCAAGTATCCCGATCAACGCACCCAACGACCAACCGACCCACACCGCGCCCGGCGGCGTGACGGCAAGACAAGCGGCCGCCCAAGCATGGCCATGCGTACCGCCGCCCTCGTCGCGTGACCCAGCTCGCAGCGACGGACTACAACCGTGCCCGGGCAATTCGAGCATATGCACCCGCCAGCGTTTCGCCAACATGTCAGCAAAGCCGGCCCACACCGCGTTATTCATACCCCAGCCGTGCAGCAGCACCAGATCCGGGCCGTCGCCAAGGATTTCCAGGTTCAGGCGCATTGCACCGCCCCTGCCAATGCCTCCAGCAAACGATCCACCTGCGTCTCGTCATGCGCCGCCGAGAAGGTCACGCGCAGCCGAGCGGAACCTTCGGCGACGGTCGGCGGTCGCATCGCGCCAACCCATATACCTTGCCGATACAACGCGCCGCTCCAGCGCGTGGCGCATTCGGCGCTACCAGCGATCAGCGGCTGAATCGGCGTCGTCGAATCCATCAAAGGCAGACCAAGCTGACCGGCCCCGGCGCGGAAGCGCTTGACCAGCGCGCGCAGACGTTCGCGACGCCAGCCTTCTTCCCGCGCCAGCTTCAGCGCCACCAGCGTCGCCGCCGCCAGCGCCGGCGGCTGGGCGGTCGTATAGATATAGGTACGCGCGCGCTGGATCAGGGTTTCGATCAATGCCTCGTCACCGGCGACGAAAGCGCCAGCGACGCCCAGCGCCTTGCCGAGCGTCGCCATCAGGATAGGCGCCGCATCCACACCGAGTCCGGCGGCCGCGACGCTGCCGCGCCCTTCCGGGCCGAGCACACCGAAGCCATGGGCGTCGTCTATCAGCAGCCAAGCCGAGGCCGATCTCGCCAAGGCCGCCATCTCGACCAGCGGCGCGATATCGCCGTCCATGCTGAACACACCATCACTGGCGATCAGGCATTCACCTTTCGCATCTTCGAGCTGGCGTTGCATGGCCATCATGTCACAATGCGGGTAACGTTTCAGGCGCGCGCCGCTCAGGCGCGCCGCGTCGATCAATGAAGCATGGTTCAAACGGTCCTGCAACAGAGTGTCGCCACGCCCGCACAACGCGCCGATGACGCCAAGATTCGCCATATAGCCGGTGGAGAACAGCAAGGCGCGCGGCCGGCCGGTGAAATCGGCCAACGCCTCCTCCAATTCGTGGTGGATGCGCATATGGCCATTCACCAGATGCGCCGCGCCAGCGCCGACCCCCCACTGTCCGGCCGCCCGCTGGAAGGCTTCGATGACGGCCGGATGCGCCGCCAGCCCGAGATAGTCATTACTCGTGAAACTCAGCACACGCCGGCCATCGACGCACATCTCGGCGCCTTGCCGGGAGTCGGCGACACGCCGCTGGCGGTACAGGCCATCCGCGCGACGCCGACGCAGCGCGGCCGCCAGATCACGCATCAGGCGGAACAGCAGGTCTTCTGTTCGACGGGGGTTTC
>JALSSX010000043.1 GCA_026984055.1 Sedimenticola sp.
TCTGAATTGGGTTGACAGCCATTATACGCCAACATCCGTGTCGTTGCTGTCTGCGCTCTTGAACGCCTCCTCGGCCTTCTCCACCGCCATCGCCTGAACATCCGCCTGCTCGACCGGCCCCGCGAGCCTCTGCGCGCGCCTCTGGATATGGTATGACAGACCGGTGCCGGCGGGAATCAGGCGGCCTACGATGACATTTTCCTTCAGGCCCACGAGATCGTCCTTTACCCCGCGTGTTGCGGCATCGGTCAATACGCGCGTGGTTTCCTGGAAAGACGCTGCGGAAATGAAGGATTCGGTCGCCAGGGATGCCTTCGTGATACCCAATAGCATCGGCTCGAACAGCGCGGGCTGTTTGCCTTCCGCCGTCATCTGCTCGTTGATCTCCATCAAGCGTCCCTTGTCGACCTGCTCACCGCGCAGGAAAATGGTATCTCCCGGATGCGTGATCTCCACCTTGCGCAGCATCTGGCGGATAACCACCTCGATATGCTTGTCGTTGATTTTCACCCCTTGCAGGCGGTAAACATCCTGAATTTCCTTCACCAGATATTCGGCAAGCTCGCTGACGCCCTTCAAGCGCAGGATGTCGTGCGGATTCAGCTCGCCGTCGGCGATGACCTCACCCTTGACCACATGCTCGCCCTCGAATACGTTGAGATGCCGCCATTTCGGGATCAGATCCTCATGGGCATTGCCGTCGGTATCGGTGATGACCAAGCGCTGTTTTCCCTTGGTATCCTTGCCAAAACTGACCGTACCGGTGGCTTCGGCGAGAATCGCCGGTTCCTTGGGCTTGCGCGCCTCGAACAAGTCGGCGACTCGCGGCAAGCCACCAGTGATATCGCGCGTCTTGCTCGACGCCTGCGGGATACGCGCTAGCACGTCGCCGATACCCACCTTCGCATTGTCTTTAACCGTGACGATGGCGCCACCCGGCAGATAATAGTGCGCGGGTATCTCGGTCCCGGCGATATTCAGGTCATTGCCGTTCTCATCCACCAACTTCAACATCGGACGCAGATCCTTGCCTCCGGCGGGACGCTGTTTCGGATCGATGATGATCAACGCGCTCAGACCCGTGATCTCGTCGGTTTCACTCTGCGCGGTGAGACCCTCGGTGATATCCACGAACTGTAGCGTACCCTTCACCTCGGTGATGATCGGGTGAGTGTGCGGATCCCAGGTGGCCACCACCTTGCCGCCCTCAACCTGGGATCCATCGTCGACTTCCAGGATCGCGCCATAGGGCACCTTGTAGCGCTCGCGCTCGCGCCCAAGCTCATCGACCACCGTCAGCTCACCGGAACGCGATACCGCAACCAGATTACCGTTGCTCTGAGTCACCGTCTTGATATTGAGTAACTTGGCGGCACCGGTATTCTTGATCTCGATACTGTTCACGGCTGCAGAACGCGACGCGGCGCCACCAATATGAAAGGTGCGCATGGTCAGCTGGGTACCCGGCTCACCGATGGACTGCGCGGCAATGACCCCGACGGACTCGCCTCTGTTGACCATGTGCCCACGCGCCAGATCACGCCCATAGCAAGCGGCACAGATGCCGACACGCGCCTCGCAAGTGATACCTGAACGCACCTCAACCCTGTCCACCCCGGCCTGCTCCAGGATGTCCACCCATTGCTCGTTGATCAGAGTACCGCGCGGCGCCAGCACATTCTCGGCGCCAGGTTGATCGACATCCTTTGCGAGTACGCGCCCGAGGATGCGTTCACCCAACGGCTCCACGACATCGCCACCTTCGATAATCGGCATCATTTCGACACCGCTCTCCGCGCCGCAATCGTCTTCCAGAACCACCAGATCCTGCGCGACATCGACCAAGCGGCGGGTGAGATAACCCGCGTTCGCGGTCTTCAACGCGGTATCCGCCAGTCCCTTTCGCGCGCCGTGCGTTGAAATAAAGTACTGCAATACATCGAGACCTTCGCGAAAGTTCGCGGTGATCGGTGTTTCAATGATCGAGCCATCCGGCTTCGCCATCAAACCACGCATCCCGGCCAACTGACGAATCTGCGCCTGCGATCCACGCGCCCCGGAATCGGCCATCATGAAGATCGAGTTGAACGAATCCTGCTCGACCTCGTTGCCGTCCTTGTCGCGCACGACATCCTTGCCGAGCTTGGACATCATCGCCTTCGCGACCTGATCGTTGGTATGTGACCAGATATCGATGACCTTGTTGTAACGCTCGCCGCTGGTGACCAAGCCCGAGGCATACTGATTCTCGATCTCACGCACCTCTTCCTCGGCCGCCGCCAGAATCGGCGCCTTCTCGTCCGGAACGACCATGTCGTTGACACCGATCGATACACCCGAATGGGTCGCCAGACGGAAGCCCATGTACATCAGCTGATCCGCGAAGATCACCGTCTCCTTCAGGCCGACACGCCGATAGCAGGCATTGATCAGCGCCGAGATCTGACGCTTGCCCATCGCTTGGTTGACCAGCTCAAACGGCAGGCCATCAGGAAGTATTCTGGACAGCAATGCTCGGCCCACGGTGGTATCGACCAGCTTCGTCGTCGAGACCATTTCGCCGCTGTCTCCGTCGGCAAGAGTCTCCACGATGCGCACCTTAACCAGCGCCTGAGCGTCGACGCCACCCGATTCATAGGCTCGATGCACCTCATCGAGTCCAGAAAACACCATCCCCTCGCCGCGCGCGTTGATGCGTGAGCGTGTCATATAGTAAAGGCCAAGCACCACGTCCTGCGAGGGTACGATGATCGGCTCGCCGTTCGCCGGTGACAGAATGTTGTTCGTCGACATCATCAACGTGCGCGCTTCCAACTGCGCTTCGAGCGATAGCGGCACATGCACCGCCATCTGGTCGCCATCAAAGTCGGCGTTGAACGCGGTACACACCAGCGGATGCAGCTGGATCGCCTTGCCTTCGATCAATACCGGCTCGAACGCCTGGATGCCAAGACGGTGCAGGGTCGGCGCGCGGTTCAACATGATCGGGTGTTCGCGAATCACCTCTTCGAGGATGTCCCAGACCTCGCCGGTCCCACGCTCGACCAGCTTCTTCGCCGCCTTGATGGTGGTCGCCAGACCGCGCATCTGGAGCTTCGAGAAGATGAATGGCTTGAATAGCTCCAGCGCCATCTTCTTCGGCAGGCCGCATTGGTGCAGACGCAGGTAGGGACCAACGACGATAACCGAACGGCCGGAGTAGTCGACACGCTTGCCGAGCAGGTTCTGACGGAAACGTCCCTGCTTACCCTTGATCATGTCAGCCAGCGACTTCAGCGGACGCTTGTTGCTGCCGGTGATCGCGCGTCCACGACGACCATTGTCCATCAGTGCGTCGACGGATTCTTGCAACATGCGTTTTTCGTTACGCACGATGATGTCCGGCGCATTCAGATCCAACAGACGCTTCAGGCGGTTGTTACGGTTGATCACACGGCGATAGAGGTCGTTAAGGTCCGAGGTCGCGAAGCGGCCACCATCCAGCGGTACCAGCGGACGCAGCTCGGGCGGTAACACCGGCAGTACCGTCATCACCATCCATTCTGGCTTGTTACCCGAACCTTCGAGCGACTCCAGAAGTTTCAAGCGCTTGGAGAATTTCTTGATCTTGGTTTCTGAGTTGGTCGCCTCAATCTCCTCGCGCAGGGTTTTGATCTCGCGCGGAATATCGATGGAACGCATCAGTTCATAGACGCCTTCCGCACCCATGTAGGCGCTGAACTCGTCGCCGTTCTCTTCGATGGCGTCTATGTATTGTTCGTCATTCAGCAATTGACCCCGCTCCAGGGTGGTCATGCCAGGGTCGGTGACCACATAGGACTCGAAGTACAACACCCGTTCGATATTGCGCAGTGTCATATCCAGCAGCAGGCCAATACGCGACGGCAGCGACTTCAGGAACCAAATGTGCGCAACCGGGCTGGCCAGTTCGATATGTCCCATACGTTCGCGACGCACCTTGGCCAAGGTCACCTCGACACCGCATTTCTCGCATACCACGCCGCGATGCTTCAGACGCTTGTACTTGCCGCACAGGCATTCGTAATCGCTGACCGGGCCGAAGATCTTTGCGCAGAACAGACCGTCACGCTCCGGCTTGAAGGTGCGGTAATTGATGGTCTCCGGCTTCTTCACCTCGCCAAACGACCAGGACCGGATGCGATCCGGCGACGCCAGCTCGATGCGGATGGCGTCGAACTCGGTAGACTGGCCCTGCTGTTTCAGAATCTTGAGTAGATCTTTCAACGAATTCTCTCCTGCGTTGCTTGCGTATTACCCGGGACGGCCTTCTGGCTGGTCATACTCAGTCCTGCTCAAGCTCGATATTGATACCGAGTGAGCGAATCTCCTTGACCAACACGTTGAAGGACTCGGGCATACCCGCATCCATGGTGTGATCGCCATCGACAATATTCTTGTACATACGGGTACGACCATTCACATCGTCCGACTTGACAGTGAGCATCTCCTGCAAGGTGTAGGCGGCCCCGTAGGCCTCCAGCGCCCAGACCTCCATCTCGCCAAAACGCTGACCGCCGAACTGCGCCTTGCCGCCCAGCGGCTGCTGCGTGACCAAACTATACGGGCCAGTGGAACGCGCGTGCATCTTGTCATCGACCAAGTGGTTCAACTTCAGCATGTACATATAGCCTACCGTCACCTCACGCTCGAACGCGTCGCCGGTGCGGCCGTCATAGAGCTGGCACTGACCGCTATCGGGCAGGCCACCGAGCTTCAGCAAATGCTTGATCTCGCTTTCGTTCGCGCCATCGAAGACGTTAGAACCCATCGGCACGCCGCCTTCCAGATTGGCCGCCAGTTCCAGAATCTCTGCATCGCTGAAGGCATCGAGGTCTTCCTGCTTGCCACTGAAGTTGTATACCTGATCAAGAAACTTGCGAATCTCGGCAACCTTCGCCTTGGCTTCCAGCAGTTCACCGATACGCTCGCCAATGCCCTTTGCCGCCCAACCCAGATGGGTTTCCAACACCTGACCGATATTCATGCGCGACGGCACGCCCAACGGGTTCAACACGATATCGACCGGCACGCCATGCTCGTCGAACGGCATGTCTTCCACCGGCACGATATTCGAGATGACGCCCTTATTACCGTGGCGGCCGGCCATCTTGTCGCCAGGCTGGATGCGTCGCTTGACCGCGACGTATACCTTGACCATCTTCTGCACGCCGGGCGCCAATTCGTCACCGGTGGTCAGCTTGCGCTTCTTCTCCTCGAACTTCTCGCGATAGGCGTCACGCTGCGCCGAGATCTGTGAAACAATGGCCTCCAGCTGCTTCGCCGCCTCTTCGTCCTGTAGGCGAATCTCCAGCCACTCGTCACGGCTCAAACCATTCAAATAGGCCTTGGTGACTTTCTCGCCGGCCTTCAGGCCCTTGGGGCCACCCTCGGCCAGCTTTCCGGAGAGCATCTTCCGCACACGCTCGAAGGTATCCTTTTCGAGGATGCTCAACTCGTCGTTCAAGTCCTTGCGCACGCGATCCAGCTCGGCCTCCTCGATCTGTAACGCACGGGCATCCTTCTCGACGCCGTCGCGGGTGAACACCTGCACGTCGATCACCGTGCCCACGCGCCCGGAGGGCACGCGCAACGAGGTGTCTTTCACGTCAGCGGCTTTCTCGCCGAAGATCGCCCGCAGCAGCTTCTCTTCCGGCGTCATCTGGGTCTCGCCCTTGGGGGTCACCTTGCCGACGAGAATATCACCCTCGCGCACCTCGGCGCCGATGTAGACGATGCCGGATTCATCGAGCTTCGCCAACGCGGTTTCGCCGACGTTCGGAATGTCGCCGGTGATCTCCTCGGTACCCAGCTTGGTATCACGCGCCATACAGGTCAGCTCTTCGATGTGGATGGTCGTGAATCTATCCTCCTTGACCACATTCTCCGAAACCAGAATGGAATCCTCGAAGTTGTATCCATTCCACGGCATGAAGGCGATACGCAGATTCTGACCGAGAGCCAGCTCGCCCATGTCGGTGGAAGGACCGTCCGCCATGACATCGCCACGCGCCACCCGGTCACCCGGCTCCACCAGCGGACGCTGGTTGATGCAGGTGTTCTGGTTAGAACGCGTGTATTTGGTCAGATTGTAGATATCCACCCCGGCCTCGCCCGCCTCGGTCTCATCATCGTTGACGATGATGACGATACGTCCGGCGTCCACGCTCTCGACCCGGCCTCCCCGCCTGGCGGTGACCGTCACGCCCGAATCGACCGCCACCGCGCGCTCCATGCCTGTGCCGACGAGAGGCTTCTCGGCACAGAGGGTCGGCACCGCCTGGCGCTGCATGTTCGAACCCATCAGGGCGCGGTTGGCGTCATCGTGCTCCAAGAAAGGAATCAGCGACGCGGCCACCGACACGATCTGCTTCGGCGACACATCCATGTACTGAATCTTGTCCGGCGTCGACATGGTGAATTCGTTCTCGAAGCGACATGACACCAACTCATCGCTGAGCACGCCATCCTTGCCGATCGTGGTATTCGCCTGGGCAATGTAGTAGCGTCCCTCTTCGATGGCCGACAGATAATGAATCTCGTCGGTCACCTTGGCATCCTTGACCACCCGATAAGGGGTTTCGAGGAAACCGTACTTGTTCGTGCGGGCATAGACCGCCAGCGAGTTGATCAGTCCGATGTTTGGACCTTCCGGCGTCTCGATCGGGCACACCCGGCCGTAATGCGTCGGATGCACGTCGCGCACCTCGAAGCCAGCGCGCTCGCGCGCCAGGCCACCCGGGCCGAGCGCCGAGACGCGGCGCTTATGGGTGATCTCGGAGAGTGGGTTGTTCTGATCCATGAACTGCGACAACTGACTGGAACCGAAGAACTCCTTCACTGCGGCCGATACTGGCTTGGAGTTGATCAACTCCTGCGGCATCAGACCTTCCGACTCGGCCAGCGACAAACGTTCCTTCACCGCGCGCTCGACACGCACTAAACCGATGCGAAACTGATTCTCGGCCATCTCGCCGACGCTACGGATACGCCGGTTGCCCAGGTGATCGATATCGTCGACCACGCCATGACCGTTGCGAATCTCGGTCAGCGCCTTGAGCACATCGACGATATCCTCTTTCGACAACACACCGGAACCTTCGGACTCCTCACGACCCAGGCGCCGATTGAACTTCATTCGACCGACCGCCGACAGGTCATAACGGTCCGGCGAGAAGAACAGGTTCTGAAACAGATTTTGTGCCGCTTCCTTGGTTGGTGGTTCGCCGGGACGCATCATCCGGTAGATCTCGATCATCGCCTCCAGCTCGTTCGTCGTCGGATCGATACGCAGCGTATCCGAGATATACGAACCGCAGTCCAAATCATTGGTGTACAGCAGCTTGATCTTCTTGATACCCGCTTCCTGCAATGCGCTCAGCAACTCTTCCGTCAACTCGTCATTCGCCTTTGCGATCAGCTCACCGGTGCCCTCGTCGACGACATTGTGGGCCAGCACCTTACCGATCAATGCCTCCGCCGGGATATCGAGCTTCTTGATGCTAGCCTTGTCGATCTGACGGATGTGCCGCGCGGTGATGCGCCGTCCGGCCTCCACCAGCACTTCACCGCCATTCTTGATGTCGAAAGACAGCGTTTCCCCCCGTAGGCGATCCGGAACCAGATCGAGCTTGAAGCCTTTCTTGGCGATCGACAGCGTATCGGTATCGAAGAAGATATCCAGCATCTGCTCTGTGTCGTAGCCCAACGCGCGCAACAGAATCGTCGCCGGCAGTTTACGACGACGATCGATGCGCACATACACCAGATCCTTCGGATCGAACTCGAAATCCAGCCACGAACCCCGGTAAGGGATGACCCGCGCGGAAAACAACAGCTTTCCGGACGAATGTGTCTTGCCCTTATCGTGGTCGAAGAACACGCCGGGCGAGCGATGCAGCTGCGACACGATGACACGCTCTGTGCCATTGATCACGAAAGTGCCATTCTCGGTCATCAACGGCAATTCGCCCATGTAGATTTCCTGCTCGCGAATATCCTTAACCACCTTCGCGCCGGCAGGCGCGTCCTTGTCATAGATCACCAGGCGCACCAGCACACGCAACGGCGCCGAATAGATTGCCCCGCGAAGCTGGCATTCACGCACATCGAAAACCGGCTCGCCAAGGCGGTATTTCACGTATTCGAGTACCGCGTTCCCGGAATAACTGGCAATCGGAAACACCGAGCTGAACGCCGCGTGCAGACCGATACTGTCACGCTTGTCCGCCGGAACATCCTCCTGGAGAAAACTGCGATACGAATCGATCTGGGTAGCCAGAAGGTAAGGCACGTCCAGAACGCTCTGACGTTTACTGAAATCCTTGCGGATGCGCTTTTTCTCGGTAAAGGAATAGGCCATAATTCAGCGTCCCTCGGGGTCAAAGACATGACGGGCGCCTGCCCGCGAAAAAAATCTGTATCGTTGCATCGAGCAACTTCCGCTGCTTTCAGCAGGCCATTGAAAAATGGCATTTTTCAATGGCCTGTGTGCGGTACAGAGATGTACCGCCATTTTCGATGACTGCTAGCCATTGAAAATGAAGGAACCGGGAAATCACATTTTCCGGTTCCTTCGTTGAAAAAGTCCATGAAAGGACTTTTTCAACATCCTGTTAGAAGCGGCAAAAGGCCGGCGGCATTACGCCACCAGCCTAAACCCATAATGGGTTCTGACAAGCAAGTCGAATTACTTGATTTCGACTGACGCGCCAGCTTCTTCCAACTGCTTCTTGAGGTCTTCCGCTTCATCCTTGGAAACACCTTCCTTCAAGGTCGTCGGAGCACCTTCCACGGCTTCCTTCGCTTCCTTCAGACCAAGACCGGTAACACCACGAACCGCCTTGATCACAGGCACCTTATTGCCGCCGAAACTGGTCAGAACCACGTCGAACTCGGTCTGTTCCTCGGCCGCGCCAACGGCATCGCCACCGCCAGCTGGCGCAACCGCGACAGCCGCCGCCGCGGCGGAAACGCCAAACTTCTCTTCCATGTCGGAGATCAGCTCAACCACTTCCATAACGCTCATGTTTGAAATAGCTTCAAGAATGTCTTCTTTTGAAACCGCCATTGTTTAGACTCCCAAATAACGTATACGAATAGCCCAACAAACGTCAGGCCGCATCTTTTGCGTCGCGAATTGCCGCCACGGTACGCACCAATTTGCCCGGAACTTCGTTGACCGTGCGCGCCAGCTTCTCCACCGGCGCCTTCATCACCGCCATCAGCATGCTGACAGCCTGATCGTAGGTCGGCATCTTAGCCAGGGTACTGATCTCCGAGGTATCAAGCAGTTTGCCGCCGATGGAAACCATCTTCACAACCAACTGCTTGTGCTCCTTCGAGAAAGACTCGACAACACGTGCCGCCGCGCCCGGATCCTCTTGCGAGAAAGCGAATACCAACGGGCCGACCATGCCGTCCGCCATGCATTCGAAATCCGAGCCCCGCACCGCACGCTGGGCAAGCGTATTTTTGACCACGCGGAGATAGACATTGTCTTCGCGCGCCTTGGCGCGCAAAGCCGTCATCTCGCCGACAGTCAGACCGCGATATTCCGCCGCGACGGCCGAATGGGCCGACGCGGCAATATCTGCAACTTCAGCGACAATGGCTTTCTTCTGCTCAAGACTGAGTGCCATATCGTCACTTCTCCTGTTACGGAAGAACCTCGGACCCCACAGGCCACCAGCCTTCCTTCAAACAAACCGGCAAAGCCGGAATAAAGTGCACCGTCACCAGAGAGTCTGAGTCGGGCGCACCGCCTACGCAGGCACAAGTGCTACATATTAAGTCGATGATCGACGCCTGCGGTCTTTGACGGCTCTCGATGCA
This sequence comes from Sedimenticola sp., assembly GCA_026984055.1. Classification (GTDB taxonomy): domain Bacteria; phylum Pseudomonadota; class Gammaproteobacteria; order Chromatiales; family Chromatiaceae; genus JALSSX01. The sequence continues at coordinate 9,853 of JALSSX010000043.1, forward strand.
AGCATCGGCGCCTCAAAGTCGGGTTGACGCGGATAAAACACCGCGCCGATATCCGCCAAGTAAGATCAGATATCCAATGTTGCCTGATCCAACGACAAGCCAGGACCCATCGTCGAAGAGACTGTGATCTTTTCCAAATAGACACCCTTTGCCGAACTGGGCTTGCGCTTTTTCAGATCCGCGATCAGGGCTTCAAGATTTTCCTTCAGATGCGCCGGATCGAAATCGATGGTGCCGATGCCGGCATGCACGATGCCGCTCTTGTCGGTACGGTAGCGAACCTGTCCGGCCTTGGCGTTACGCACGGCCTCGGCGACGTTCGGCGATACCGTGCCAACCTTCGGGTTAGGCATCAGACCGCGCGGACCAAGGATCTGGCCGAGCTGACCCACAACGCGCATCGCATCCGGAGACGCAATCACCACATCGAAATCCATGTTGCCGGCCTTGACCTGTTCAGCCAAATCTTCCATACCGACGACATCCGCGCCAGCTTCCTTCGCCGCATCGGCATTCGGACCCTGGGTGAAGACCGCGACACGCACGGTTTTCCCGGTACCCTTCGGCAACACGGTAGCGCCACGCACGACCTGATCGGACTTGCGCGGATCCACACCCAGGTTTATCGCAACATCCACGGATTCGACGAACTTGACCGTCGACACATCCTTCAGCAGAGAGAACGCCTCGACCGCGTCATAGGCCTTGGTCGGATCCACCTTTTCCTGAATCGCCTTGATACGTTTACTCAGCTTGGCCATTACTCCACTCCCTCGACGCCTTCAACCACCAAACCCATCGAACGCGCGCTACCCGCGATGGTGCGAACCGCGGCATCCATGTCGGCCGCCGTCAGGTCTTCCATCTTGGTCTTGGCAATCTCTTCCAACTGCTCGCGGGTCACTGTGCCAACCTTCTTCAGGTTTGGCTCGCCGCTACCCTTCGAGACACCCACGATCTTCTTCAACAGCACGGATGCCGGAGGGGTTTTGGTGATGAAAGTGAAGCTGCGGTCGCTGTAGACACTGATAACAACGGGAACCGCCATGCCTTTTTCGAGATTCTGCGTCTTGGCATTGAACGCCTTGCAGAACTCCATGATGTTTACACCATGCTGACCAAGCGCCGGACCGACCGGCGGACTCGGATTGGCTTCCTGAGCCGGAACCTGCAACTTGATGTAGGCTTCGATTTTTTTCGCCATGAGTTACTCCTAAATGGGTGCAAACGCCTCGCGGCTCCCCAGCAGTCAAAACGCCATCCGCCAATACGCCGAATGACATGGGAGCAGACAGACCGCCCGCTCCGGATATCAGCTTTTTTCGACCTGACCGAACTCCAGATCAACCGGTGTGGAACGCCCGAAGATCAGCACAGACACCTTCAAGCGACTCTTGTCGTAATCGACATCCTCGACCACACCATTGAAATCGTTGAACGGACCATCGACGACACGCACCACCTCGCCCGGCTCGAACAGAATCTTCGGCCTGGGCTTGTCGGCACCATCTTGCATGCGTTGCATGATCGAATCGGCTTCCTTCTGGGTGATCGGGGCCGGCTTCTCGTTGGTGCCACCGATGAAGCCCAGCACCCGAGGCACATCCTTGACCAGATGCCACGTGTCGTCGTTCATCTCCATCTCGACGAGCACGTAGCCGGGAAAGAACTTGCGTTCGCTCTTGCGCTGCTGCCCACCGCGCATCTCGACGACCTCCTCGGTCGGTACCAGCACCTCGCCAAAGCTGTCTTCCATACCATAGCGCTTGATGCGCTCGACGAGAGACCGTTTCACTTGCCCCTCGTAGCCGGAGAAAGCCTGAACCACGTACCACCGCTTGGCCATGACTAAGCCCCGTGCCCAGTCAGTGACTTGACGATGGAAAACAAGATGCCGTCTATGGCCCACATGAACAGAGACATCAGGATGACCACCAACAAGACGATCAGCGTCGTCTGAATGGCATCCTGCCGAGTAGGCCAAACAACCTTACGAACCTCTGTGCGCGCGTCGCCAAAGAACGCCCAAACAGCCCTACCCTTGTCGGTCTGCACCGCAACAAACCCTGCCGCGACGACCGCTGCCAACAGGCCGAGTACCCGAAGCAATGCTGAATGTCCCTCGAACCAGTAAAACCCGACGATGCCAGCGACGAGCAATGCCACCGCGACGAGGAGCTTCAAGGTATCGAAAGCCGATGACGAAGGTTCAGCTTTTGCATTCATGCTACAGGTAATCCACCCTAAAATTGGCAGGCCAGGAGGGACTCGAACCCCCAACCTGCGGTTTTGGAGACCGCTGCTCTACCAGTTGAGCTACTGGCCTAAAAAGATGAACGGGACACCCGCCACACGGAGGGTATCCCGGACAATCGAACTGACTTACGATCACTCAATAATCTTCGCTACGACGCCGGCGCCGACAGTACGACCACCTTCGCGGATGGCGAAGCGCAACCCTTCTTCCATCGCGATCGGCGCAATGAGTTTGACGGTCATCTTGACGTTGTCGCCCGGCATGACCATTTCGGTGCCTTCCGGCAGTTCGCAGGCTCCGGTGACGTCGGTGGTGCGAAAGTAGAACTGTGGCCGGTAGTTGTTGAAGAAGGGGGTGTGACGCCCGCCCTCTTCCTTGCTCAGCACGTAGACTTCGGCTTCGAAGTGGGTGTGCGGGGTGATGGTGCCTGGCTTGGCCAGTACCTGGCCGCGCTCGACCTCTTCTCGCTTAGTGCCTCGCAGCAGCACGCCAACGTTGTCGCCCGCGACGCCTTCGTCGAGCAGTTTACGGAACATTTCGACGCCGGTGCAGGTGGTGGTCTGGGTGTCCTTGATGCCGACGATCTCGATTTCTTCTCCAACCTTGATGACGCCGCGCTCGATGCGTCCGGTGACGACGGTGCCGCGCCCGGAGATCGAGAATACGTCTTCGATGGGCATCAGGAACGGCTGGTCGATGTCACGCTCTGGCTCGGGGATGTAGGCATCCATCTCGGCCAGCAGCTTGAGGATGGACGGTACCCCGATATCGGAGCTGTCGCCCTCCAGTGCTTTCAGCGCGGAGCCAGTGACGATGGGGGTGTCGTCACCCGGGAATTCGTACTGGTCGAGCAGTTCGCGGATTTCCATCTCGACGAGTTCGAGCAGTTCTTCGTCGTCGACTTGATCGGCCTTGTTCATGTAGACAACGATGTAGGGCACGCCGACCTGACGCGACAGCAGGATGTGCTCGCGGGTCTGAGGCATGGGTCCATCGGCGGCGGAGACGACGAGGATGGCGCCATCCATCTGCGCCGCGCCGGTGATCATGTTTTTGACGTAGTCGGCATGTCCCGGGCAGTCGACGTGCGCGTAATGGCGGTTGTCGGTCTCGTATTCGACGTGCGCGGTGGCGATGGTGATGCCGCGCTCACGTTCCTCGGGCGCGTTGTCAATATCCGCGTAGTCTTTGAATTCGCCGCCCTGGGCTTCCGCCGATACCTTGGTCAGCGCCGCGGTCAGGGTGGTTTTTCCATGATCGACGTGGCCGATCGTGCCGACGTTGACGTGCGGCTTTGTGCGTTCGAATTTTTCCTTAGACACTGTAGCGCCCCTTACTGTTTCTTAATGATGCTTTCCGCGATCACCGCGGGAACCTCGTTGTACTTGCCAAACTCCATGCTGTAGCTTGCACGCCCCTGCGTGGCGCCACGTAGATCAGTCGCATAACCGAACATCTCGGCCAGCGGAACCTCCGCACGAATCAGCTTGCCCGATGGGGCATCCTCCATGCCCTGAACCATGCCACGACGACTACTCAGGTCGCCGATAACATCGCCCATGTATTCCTCCGGCGTGCTCACCTCGACCTTCATCAAAGGCTCAAGGACAACCGGCTTGGCCTTTATCGCCCCTTCCTTGAAGCCAATGGAACCGGCAATCTTGAAGGCCGTCTCCGATGAATCCACATCATGATAGGAACCATCGAAAAGGGTAACCCTCACATCGACAACCGGATAGCCCGCGATCACACCGTTTTCCATCTGCTCGCGGACGCCCTTGTCGACCGCTGGAATGTACTCACGGGGGACGACACCACCCACAATATTGTTGACGAACTCGTAACCGGCTCCGGCTTCTAGCGGCTCCAGCTTCAACCAAACATGCCCGAACTGACCACGCCCGCCCGACTGACGCACGAACTTGCCTTCGGCTTCGACCGTTGCGCGAATGGTTTCACGATAGGCCACCTGCGGCGCGCCGACGTTGGCTTCCACACCAAACTCGCGACGCATGCGATCGACGATGATGTCGAGATGTAACTCACCCATGCCCGAGATGATCGTCTGACCAGATTCATCGTCGGTATGCACGCGAAAAGACGGATCTTCCTGGGCGAGCTTCGACAGGGCCACGCCCATTTTCTCCTGATCGACCTTGGTTTTCGGCTCGACCGCGACGGAGATGACGGGATCTGGAAATTCCATCCGCTCCAGAGTAATCACATCTTTCAGATCACAAAGTGTTTCACCGGTCGTAACATCTTTCAGACCGACCGCTGCGGCAATATCCCCAGCGCGCACTTCCTTGATCTCTTCGCGGGAATTCGCGTGCATCTGCAAGATACGCCCAACGCGATCACGCTTGCCCTTGACTGGGTTAAGCACCGTATCACCAGATTTCAGCACGCCGGAATAAACGCGAAAGAACGTCAGCGTTCCAACAAATGGATCCGTGGCGATCTTGAAGGCAAGCGCGGCAAAAGGCTCATCGTCCGACGAATGTCGCACACCCTCTTCACCGCCTTCCAGGATACCCGTGATAGGCGGGACATCGATCGGCGACGGCATCAGCTCGACAATCTTATCGAGCATCGCCTGAACGCCCTTATTCTTAAAGGCGGAACCCACGGTCACCGGGGTAATCTCCAGACTCAGGGTACGCGCCCTGAGTCCGTGCAGGATCTCTTCTTCTCCGAGCGCTTCACCATCAAGGTATTTAGCCATCAAATCGTCATTAGCTTCCGCAGCCGCTTCCACCATGCGCTCTCGCCATTTCTCACAGACCCCCTGGATATCGCTCGGAATCTCCTGGTATTCGAAATCCACGCCCATGTTCCCATCTTCCCAGACGATCGCCTTCATCTTGACCAGATCGACAACTCCGGAGAAGCCCTCCTCGGCGCCAATCGGCACCTGAATCGGCACAGGGGTCGCGCCCAGCCGATCATGAAGCTGCTCGACAACGCGAAAGAAATCGGCGCCCATGCGATCCATCTTGTTGACGAAGGCCATGCGAGGAACACTGTACTTATTCGCCTGCCGCCAAACGGTTTCGGACTGAGGCTCCACCCCGCCAACCGCGCAGAGCACGAACACGGCACCATCCAGCACACGCAGCGAGCGTTCGACCTCAATGGTAAAATCGACATGCCCTGGCGTATCGATAATATTGATACGATGTTGCTCGAACTGCTTGGACATCCCACTCCAAAAGCAGGTGGTCGCAGCGGAGGTGATCGTGATGCCTCGCTCCTGCTCCTGCTCCATCCAATCCATGGTTGCCGCACCGTCATGCACCTCGCCAATCTTGTGCGAGACTCCTGTATAATAGAGAACGCGCTCGGTCGTCGTGGTCTTACCCGCATCAATGTGCGCCATAATCCCAATATTGCGATAGCGTTCAATAGGAGTGGTGCGTGCCACGACTTTCCCTACCCGATTCCAGAAATGTAAAAGAGCGATAAAAGCAAGCCTAAAGGCTTACCAGCGATAATGTGCGAATGCCTTGTTTGCCTCAGCCATGCGATGCGTGTCTTCCTTCTTCTTGAAGGCGCTACCCTTGGATTCGGCGGCATCCAGCAACTCACCCGCCAAACGCTGCACCATCGACTTTTCACTGCGCTTGCGAGCCGCCTCGATCAACCAGCGCATCGCAAGTGTATTACGACGATTCGGACGAACCTCGACGGGCACCTGATAGGTAGCACCGCCGACGCGACGCGACTTCACCTCGACGGAGGGACGCACATTGTCCAGCGCCTCACCCATGACATCCAGGGGGCTATCGCCACTGCGACGTTCGATAAGCACATCCAGCGCGCCATAGAGAATCTTCTCCGCCGCAGACTTCTTGCCATCGACCATGACCATATTGATAAACTTCGCCAGCAACTGATCTCCGTACTTAGGGTCCGGAAGGATCTCACGCTTGGCCGCAACTCGTCTTCTCGCCATTGCTCAATTACCAGTAAAACTATCGATTAACTTTTTGGACGCTTCGCGCCATACTTGGAACGCCCCTGACGGCGCGCCTCGACACCCGAGGTATCCAGAGTGCCGCGCACGACATGGTAGCGAACGCCTGGCAAATCCTTCACACGACCACCGCGAATCAGCACCACTGAGTGCTCCTGAAGGTTATGCCCCTCACCGCCAATATAACTGGTGACTTCATAGCCGTTGGTCAGGCGCACTCGCGCAACCTTACGCAGCGCAGAGTTCGGCTTCTTTGGCGTCGTCGTATAGACCCGAGTACAGACCCCACGCTTCTGAGGGGAAGCCTCGAGCGCCGGCACATTACTCTTCTCTATCTTGCGTTTACGCGGCTTGCGCACCAACTGATTGATTGTCGCCATCTAAATCCGTCTCCACGGGACGCTTTATATTGAAACGCCAAAAAATAGGGGTAATCAGCCCACGCCCCGAATACACACCAAAGACGCCTGATTACCCGAACAGATAAATTCTATCGCGGCAGAGCTTCACCGCTTTTTGAAGACCCGAGCTTCAGGCCCCCGCTTTAAAAGAGTCGCACATTCTATTCGCCACACCTCTTATTGTCAAGCCATTATACGCCTGTGTTAGCCCAAAGCAGTAATGTCCTCTTTGTCCAATTCTAAAATGTCCCCTTTTGGTTTCAGGAGGATCCCGTGGCAGAGGAGCAGATTACGATGAGTCATAAAGAGGTAGGTCGATAACGCTGCAACTCAAACCATAACACGCTCCCCTTTTACTCGTACCAAGCATCCCAGCCCTCTTGGTAATACTTCAGCAGGCGATGACTGGACAAGCGGTTGGGTTCGACGTCGACAGTGTTCATATCCGCTGGAAAGCGGTAGAGGGTCTGTAGTGTGCTTGCACCGAGGTAATGCAATGGCATTGCCGCTGCCTTCAGTACCGGCTTGAGCTTCATACGCGAGGCCATGACGAAACCCCATTCGCCAAAGCTAGGCACATAGACATGCGATGGCAGGGTATGCCAGCGCTCGCCATCGACACTTTCACCAAGGGTTCTTTCGATACACCAGAAGGCCTTGCGTGAATACAGTGGCGAGGTCGCCTGGGTGACGATGACGCCGGCCTGGGAGACATGCCGTTTCAATAAACGATAGAAGGCCTCGCTGTACAGACGTGACAGGCTCGGGTTGTTCGGATCGGGCAGATCGATGACCACCAGGTCATAGAGTCGGCCGGATCGTTCGAGAAAGCGCCAAGCGTCTTGGTTGTGAATGTCGACCCGGGAATCGTTCAGTGCATCGTGGTTCAGGCGGCGCAGCAACGGGTTGCCGCTGAACAGGCGGGTGACCGCCGGATCCAGATCCACCAGGGTGATCCGGCGGATATCGGGATACTTCAGCAGCTCGCGCGCCGCCAGGCCATCGCCACCGCCGAGTATCAGCACATGCTCCGGATGGGGCGTCGCGCCAACTGCCGGATGTATCAGGCTCTCGTGATAGCGGTATTCATCGAAGCTGTCGAACTGCAACGCACCATTGATGTAGAAACGGACGCGTTCCGCCCGCCGGGTAACGATGAGTCGCTGGTAAGGCGTGTCTTGCGCATGGATGATCTCGTCCTGATACAGGCGGTTCTCCATCAATCGGGTGTAGGCACTCGCCTGCCAGAAGCCAACCGCCAACAACAGAAAGACACCGGCGGCCACCAGGCCAAGACGCCAAGCCGCGCGGATCTCGTGGCGGAACACGTATAGCGCCAGCCCGCCGACCAACACATTCAGCATCGCAGTAACAAAGCCGGTCTGCATAAGCCCCAGTTGTGGCACCAGCACCAGCGGGAACAACAACGCGGCGAATAACGCGCCAATGTAGTCCAGGGTGAACACGTTGGAGAGGTTCATCCTCAATGTGAAATGGGTCTTCAGAATGCGGATGATCAACGGAATCTCGATACCCAGCATAGCGCCGAGCAGCACCACGAAGGTGAACAGCAGAGAGGTATAGCTGTCGAGCACAGCGAAGGCAAAGAACAGCACTGGCGCGACCAGCCCGCCGAGCAGGCCGATCAACAGTTGCAGGCGCGCGAAGGCCGCCGGCAGATCCTTTTCGATGAAGCGCGACGCCCAGGCGCCGACGCCCATCGAACTCATGAACAGACCGATGACCAGCGAGAACTGGTAAACCGAATCACCGAGCAGATAGCTGGACAGCGTGCCCGCGAGCAGCTCGTAGATCAGCCCGCAGATGGCGATGAAGAAGGTACCGCCGAGCAGCGCAAGCTGCTGCAACCGCTTGTCGCTGGCGGACACGGAATGGCTCAGTCGATGACCGCCGAGTAGATCATGCCGAGCGCCAGGATCACCGCGCCGACGACGATGCCCAGGGCAATATTATTGTCCTCGGTGATCTTCTTCTGGATCGAGAATGGCGTCAGCCGCTCCATGATCCACAGGGTAGCGAGAAACAGCGCCAAACCGATGACGCCATAGACGACGGTGCTGAGGATGGTGGAGAGACTCAATTCACTCATGGGATTATTCCAAGATGGATCAACATCATTTGACGTGAACGATTCGCTGAATCGTTATTTGCCGTGGCGATAACCGCCACCGAGAATTCCGCCGCGACTGCCCTGACGAACGGATCGTGGCTGCTTGTCCAGACGCACGCTTTGCATGCCGGTATCGTAGTAGGTCAGCGCCGAGGCGCCCAGGGTCATCGCGCCGAACACAGCGGCTATCCACCTGGCCATCAGTCCCCCTCCCCGACGACCGGCTGCCAGCGCCGTGCTTCAAAGAACAAACGGCGCAGCGGCCAACTCAGCGCGGCGAGCAGGGCGATCACCATCAGGATGACGAAGTAGCGCCGCCCGACATAACCTTCATACAACCGTGCATACAGCCGCGATCGAAAATTACCTTCGGGCACACTGACCCGCAGGACATAGTCACCCGCCGCTGGCACCTTGAACAGCGCCACCGCGCGACGACTGCCCTCGGACCAGGATTCTCCACCGTCGACGCCGCTGTAGTAGGAAATCTCACGGCTGAACGAAAAGACCTCCTTGCCGGTTTTCGCTTGCGCCAGCGCCACATCCACGTCCATCCAGCTATTGCTCAAATCGGTCTCCAGCTCCAGCTTCATCAATTTGTTCGGGTCACTGATGACAAAGGGCCGAGACAGTGTCTCCACGCCCCGGGCGGAGGAACGCACCGATTCGGCGAGCAACTCACGGCCACCAAAGAAGAACACCAGGACCAGCACCATCGCCGATGCAAAGCCGGCGAATGGCCAGGCAACGCGCGACAATTCGCGCCAGAGGCCCGCGCGCAACGGCTGCGCGGGATGCACGCCGATACGCTTGCACGGCTTGCCGGGGATGCCGAAAGCCTGATAGACATCCTTCGGCTGGAAGTATTCACCAAGAAAATAGCCGCTTTCGCGTTCCGTTCTCTCAGCACCATACAGCAACGGCGGCGCGATGCCTTCAGCCAACCAGGTCACATCGCCAAGCTTGGCTACCCAGGTCAGTTCGCCGGCGACATAGACGATACTCGCCCGGTAACGTTCGTAGAAACGAAAGACTTCTCCCCGTGCGCGAAAGTTATCCTTCGCCTTCAGCGTCCACAAGGCCGCATTGGGCAAATCACGCACCCGCCGCTCGAAGACGAAATGCCCCTGCTGATAGCTCATCCAGGCGTAGCCATGGGTTTCGGAATACAGCAGCGAATCCACCCAGGCATCACCATCCGATGTCCAGCCGACCATGCCGATAACGGTGAAACACACCGTATCGATCTCGCCCCGCATGCCGAGCTTCAACGGCGTGAATGGCGAGACCTGCTCACTGAAGCGCGCCAGCACCGCATAATCCTCGCGCACATCCATCTCGGCGCCACAGTATTCACAGGTCAGCACGCGGATACGGTGGCCGCCGCCATGCAACTGCAACGGCGCGCCGCAACCCGTGCATTGGATGCCACGCACCTTAGCGGCGGATTTCTTCTCGAACGTCATGCTTCCCGCCGCACGTCGAACGGATCCACCCATTTGCCCGCATAGGCCCGCACGCTGTTACCGAGATACTCCAAGGTCATCAATTCACCATCCCGGCCCGATAGGTGGGCATACAGAAAGGTTTCGCCGACCCGAACGACCTCGGGCAATTCGCCCTCGAAACCTTCACAACACGCCTTGTCTAGCTCGGTAATGTGCCACTCCCGGTCATTGAGCTTCAGTTCGTCATCGAGCTTCAAGCGTCTGAAATCGGGTGATGTTTCCAATGGCAACAGATGCTCGAAAGCATAGTCTCCTTCGTCGACACTGAGCCAGACGCCCTGCCCGCCATCGTCCAGCAGCCACCATTCGTCCCAATAACCAAAAGCATGGCGATACCGGATATGCCCAACCGGCAGATAGCTGGCATGCCGGTAGCGAAACGGGACTTTCAGTTGCACCAGACTCGGCAATTCGACCAATGCCGATCGTTCGCCCGCCAGGCGCGCGGCATCGTCTTCGAGAAAGATCGTAGAACCACAATGTGGACACACCACCAGCTTCGCGAAGCGAAAGCTGAGTGGCAGTTCAGCGCCACATTGCGGGCAGTTCAGTGTATCCATATCCGCAAGCGCAAAAAAGCCCCGGCCAGCAGGGCTTGTCGCATGACAACAGGATCAAGGGCAAGCGTTGCGATCGGAAGGCACCTTGCCGGTGAGTTCCAGAAAACCGGCGAACGGTCCCATCACACCCATCGCTTCCATCTTTGGCCCCTTGAATTTCAGCTTGCCAGTCGCCATCGCGCCCATCGGGCCACAACCCCAACTACCCTTGCCCATGCATACCCAATCATCGTCGCTGGCATACATCAGATAATCGACATCGGAATTCAACTCGGCGTGTTTCACCGCGCCGCCGTAGGTACATTTTGCCTTGCCGTCCTCGTCGGAGATAGTCAGCTCGACCTTCGGGCTGTCCTTGCAGTCGCTACGGTAGATCTGGATTACCTTGTAGCCACGACCGGCGTTGTTCTTCATCCAGTCGCCGCCCAACCCCTCGACCAGGTTCTTGTTCTTGTTCCATGCCTCGCACGCCTCGGCGGCCCACTCGGCTGACATGAAGGTGGCAGCCTGTAGGCTGCCGGCGCACAGTGTCAGCATGGCGAATATGCTCAGTTTTTTCATTGGTCTTCCCCCTGATATTGGTGTGTTGTCATAGCCACGGCAAGCCAAACGCCGGAATGATTGCACGCACACTGAAATCCAACGTTCGCCGGACCGATGGCTATATGAGCCATCGAGTCTAGCAGGAAGGCCGGCGCCATGAAATCCCGGAAGCACCCATGTTAGCCCAAAGCAGTAATGTCCTCTTTGTCCAATTCTAAAATGTCCCCTTTTGGTTTCAGGAGGGGCCCGTGGCAGAGGAGCAGATTACGATGAG
>JALSSX010000044.1 GCA_026984055.1 Sedimenticola sp.
AACGAAATGGCATGCCTGCTAAGCTCCGATGTTCGGCTGGCCTGCATGCGGTACAGGGAGGTACCGCCATTTTCGATGACTGCAAGTCATTGAAAATGAAGGAACCGGGAAATCGCATTTTCCGGTACCGTTGCTGAAAAAGTCCATGGAAGGACTTTTTCAGCATCCTGCTTATGGGATCTCGAAAAATGCCTTCCATGGCATTTTCCTCGTCGCAAAGGGTAAAATGCGATTGCCTCTTTGCTCACATTTTCCATCACTTATCGTGATCGAAAAGGGTGGGGCATACCTGTCCCACTCGAGCATCTCGATCTTTCGAGATGCCCGTATGTATCCGATCTTTGATCGAGCGTGGCTATCATGTACGCATTGGATGGGTTTGAAGCCCGTGTATCGGCGTTTATCGCGGGAGTCGGCTGGCTGCTGTTCTGGCCGCGCCTGCCGACGGCGTGGGCGCTGTTATCGCTATTGGCTGTCGCCGGTATTGCTGCGTGGCTTGCGCGACGCGGCGGCCGTTGGCGCTTGCTCGATTATCCAGCGTTGTTTGTGTTGGGGGGCTTCTGGGCCGGTACGTACGCAATTCTCTGGCAGCCTATGCCGCTGGATGCCGCGCTGGCCGGACGAGAGTTGTTGTTGGAAGGCCGTATCGAGAGCCTTCCACTACAGGACGAGCGTCGACAGCGCTTTGTGTTCCATGTGGCTTCGGCAAGCCTGGATGGTGTGATGGTTGCAACACCGAAACGGGCGTTGCTTTCCTGGTATCGATCCGACGAGGCGGTCGCGCCCGGTGAGTCCTGGCGCCTTCGAACGCGCCTGAAGCCGCCACATGGCCTGATGAATCCGGGCGGGCGGGACTACGAGCGCTGGTTGTTCGAGCAGCGCATTGGCGCGAAAGGCTATGTACGCCCATCATCGGACAACCAGCGTCTTGCCGAAGCCGGTTGGCATGACTGGATCGATCGACTGCGCCTGCATATCCGCGACTATCTGCGATGCGTGTTCCATGATCCAAAACAGGCGGCCATGGCGAACGCCTTGCTCACAGGTGATCGTAGTCTGTTGAGCGGTGACCAGCGTGAATTGCTGGCGCGCGCCGGCATCAGCCATCTGATCGCGATATCCGGCCTGCATATCGGCATTGTCGCCGGGCTGTTCTACTGGCTGACCGAGCGCCTGTGGCGGCGCTCTGAACGGCTCGCGTTGTGGTGTCCGGCGAGCCTGGCGGCGAGTGTCGCGGCGCTGATCGCCGGGCTGGGCTACGCGCTGTTGTCCGGATTGGCGATCCCGGCGCGGCGCGCCTTGCTGATGCTCGCGGCGCTGGCCGGCGCGGTGCTTGGCCGGCGTTTCGTCCGGCCGCTACGCGGTCTGGCGTTGGCCGCTCTGCTGGTTGTGCTGTTCGATCCGCTGGCGTTATTGTCGGCCGGCTTCTGGCTGTCCTTCGGCGCGGTAGTGATGATTCTGCTCGCGTTGCGTGGGCGGCGCCATGGTCGGCTGATGGGTTTCGCGCGCGTGCAATTGGCGATCAGCCTGGGGCTGGCGCCGTTGCTGCTGTTGTTCTTCAAGCAGGTCTCGCTGGTTGCGCCGCTGGTCAACCTGGTGCTGATTCCGGCCTTCTCGCTACTGGTGATCCCGTTGCTGATGCTGTTGCTGCCGGGCGCTTTCATCGGTGGCGCGGTTTTTGCCGGCGTCGCTTGGCTGATCGGCAAACTGCTGGACATCCTATTGGGTTTTGCCGGCATGCTCGCCGGACTCGACTGGGCAGTCTGGTCGCCACCGTTGCTCGGTGGCTGGGGTATCGTGGCGATCGCGTTGGGCGTGGCCTTGGTTCTGCTGCCGCGTGGCTTGCCGGGACGTAGTTTGGCGGCGGTGCCGTTACTGCTCGGGCTTTCACTGCCGCTGACGGGTCGCGACGCGCCGCGTGACGGGGCGTTCGCGCTGCATGTCGTCGATATCGGGCAGGGCACGTCGGTGGTGATTCAAACCGCCCGGCATGTACTGGTCTATGATACCGGTCCGGCTTTTCACGGGGGGCGCGGTGCCGCTTGGCACAGCCTGTTGCCGCTGCTGCGTGTCGCGGGTGTCGCGCATATCGACCGCTTGGTGCTGAGCCATGACGACATCGATCATACCGGTGGCGCGCGGTTGTTGTATCGGCGGTTTTCGGTCGGCGAGATGCTGCACGGAGAGCCGATCCCGGCTTTTTCCGGCCGGGGCGAGGCCTGTGTCGCTGGACAGATCTGGCGCTGGGACGGGGTGGAGTTCGCGGTGCTGTGGCCTTACGCCGCGGGCTTCTGGAGCGGTAATAACGCCTCCTGCGTGATCCGGGTGTCTGCTGGCGATCACGCTTTGCTGCTGAGTGGCGATATCGAGGCGCCGGTGGAACGCCAACTGGTGCGGCGTTACCGTGATAGCTTGGCGTCCAGCGTGGTCGTCGTGCCACATCATGGCAGCAGGACATCGTCGAGCCGTGATTTCGTTGCCGCGACGCGTCCGGCGCTGGCGGTTTTCACCACCGGCTTCCTGAACCGTTGGGGTTTTCCGAAGGCAGACCGACTGGATCGCTGGAAAGATATCGGCGCGCGGTTGCTCGATGTCAGTGACAGTGGCCGGGTGCGTATCGATTTCGTCCCGCGTGAACCGGCGGTGGTGAATTGTTTCCGCGCGGAACGGCGCCGTTTTTGGCATCATGCCATGGTGCCCGATGTCTGTGGTACTCAACTCGGCCGGGTTTCCAGTGTAGAATAATGCAATTCGTAATCCGTTCCGTGGCCGCGAGGGGCGGTGCATGGCGATCATGCCTTTCATTACTCATGACACAAGGTGTTAATAACAGTGTTTGAACTCGTCAAAGCCGGCGGCTGGTTGATGCTGCCCATCATTGCTTGTTCCGTCATTGCGGCGGCCATCATCGCGGAGCGTCTGTGGAGCCTGCGCACCCGCTCGGTGCTGCCGGAAAACCTGGTGGCGCAGATTTGGAAGATGCATCGTAACGGCCGCTTGCGCAAGGAACACATCGAAGCGGTGCGCAAGGAATCATTGCTTGGACAAGTGCTCGCGGCGGGCCTGCAAAACCGGCATGCCTCGCGCGCGGCGATGAAGGAGGCGGTCGAGGATGCCGGGCGGCATGTCGTGCATCGCCTGGAACGCTATCTGAATACCCTCGGCACCATCGCGGTAATCTCACCGCTACTGGGTCTGCTGGGTACCGTTATCGGCATGATCAAGGTGTTCTCCGAGATCACCCACGCCGGGGTCGGCAATCCGGCCGTACTCGCGGGTGGCATCTCCGAGGCGTTGATCACTACCGCCGCCGGTCTTGCCGTGGCGATCCCGGCGCTGATGTTCCTGCGTTATTTTCAGGGCAAGGTGGACTACCTGGTGCTCGGCATGGAGGCCGAGGCGATGAAGCTGGTCGAGATGATTCAGGGCCAGCGTGATGTCGGGGAGGGCTGAGAATGAACTTTCGCCGTCGTCGCCGTGAAACCGCGGATGTCAACCTCACGCCGCTGATCGATGTGGTATTTTTGCTGTTGATTTTCTTCATGGTGTCTACCACCTTCGACAAGCAGTCGCGAATCAAGGTCCAGTTGCCGGAGGCGAGTCCGCAGAAGCAGTTGAACCGTAAGGATGTCACTAGACTGGATATCACCGTCAGCGCCACCGGCAAGTTCTATGTCAACGATCGCGAGGTGATCAACACCGATATCGAAACGCTGAAGCGAGCAATCGACAAGGTCGCCAAGGGGAAGACCGACATCCCAGTGGTCATCAGTGCGGATGCGCATACGCCCTATCAGGCGGTGATCACTGTGATGGACGCGGCTTCGCAGATGGGGCTGAACAATATGAGTTTTCCGATCAGCGTCAAGGACGATGACTCCGGAGGCGAGTAGTTTACTCGTCTGTCAATTCCACGGGAACTCGGCGGACCGTGCGTTCCATGGCCAAGATCGCTCGCTCGCGCGTCGGAATGACCGCACGCTCTCTTTCGCTTTTGGCGATGTCGTTCGTTGTTGGTGAGTGGCGTTCATGCTCCCTTCGCGTTTTGCCAGGACCGAGATGGCGCGAATGCCACAATTCGATGTTCGACGGCCGTGAGCCGTGACGAGACACGCGAATTCATGAAGCCATCGGGTTGGTGCATGCGATATCCGCGCTATTTTCGCCGGCGTGGGCCATTTGCCTGGCTACTGTGGCCCTTGTCGAAACTGTTCTGCGCGCTGGTCGGCCTGCGCCGGAGCTTGTATCGGGTCGGTATGCTGCATACGCGACGTTTCCCGCGGCCGCTGATCGTTGTCGGGAATATCTCGGTCGGCGGGGTCGGCAAGACGCCATTCGTGATCTTTCTGATCGAGCAATTGCAACAGATGGGCTGGCGACCAGGCGTGGTGGCGCGTGGCTATCGTGGCGAGTCCGATGAGTGGCCGTTACTCGTCGATGCGCAAGCCGATGCCCGGCGGATCGGTGATGAACCGCTACTGATCGCGCGGCGTGGCAAGGTGCCGGTATGCGTCGGCCCCGACCGGCCGGCGGCGGTCGAGCAGTTGCTGGCCGGGCGCCCCGAGGTGGATGTCGTGATCAGCGACGATGGCCTGCAACACTATCGTATGGGCCGTGATCTCGAACTGGCGATCGTCGATGCGGTCCACGGTCTGGACAACGGCTTCTGCCTGCCTGCCGGGCCGCTGCGTGAGCCGAAACAGCGGCTTGAATCGGTCGACGCGGTGTTTTACAACGGCAATATCGAACGCCGGCGCGGCATGCGGTTGACA
>JALSSX010000045.1 GCA_026984055.1 Sedimenticola sp.
CTGTTTGACGATGGTGTTGGCGTAGGCGATTTCGTTGATTTTGCGGCTCACCGGCAGGGATTCGCCGGTTAGCGCGGATTGGTCGATCAGCAGATAGTCGCCCGATAGCAGTTGTACGTCCGCTGGCACCACGTCGCCGATGCGCAGCTTGAGGATATCGCCCGGCGCCAGCTCGCGCGCGGGCAGCAATCGGAAGGCACCATCGCGTAGCACATTAACTTGGCGTTGCATGCCCGCCTTGAGCGCCTTCAACGCGTTCAAGGCCCGATGTTCCTGCATGAAGTCCAGGCCGGCGTTGACCAGTAGCATCACCATGATGATGGTGAAGTCTTCCCACTTCCGCACCAGCGCGGACAGTAGTGCCGCGATTTCGATCATCCAGGGGATCGGTCCCCAGAAGCGTCGGAACACGCGATGCCACAGCGCTTCCTCGTGTTCCTCTATCTCGTTGTAGCCCCAGGTCTTCAAGCGTTCCTCGGCCTCGGACTGGCTCAACCCCTTGTTGGGGTCGACCTTGAGTTCCTTCAGAGTGTCATCGACGCTCCGATCGGCATGGCTGTCGCTGTTCTGGTGCATGAAATCGCCTCTGTGTCGCATTGCCAAATGTCTGCTGGGTCGAATTCAGCGGCATTTCCGCTGAAGAAGTAGCCTGTCGAGTGTACGCTTGCCACGGAGGTGGTGCTGCAACCGAAGTGACATACGGAATGGAGTATGGGCGGATAATCTGTTTTCAAGCGTGTCGGCTGCAACCGTTGTGATGGCGAGGAGCGAAGGCGCATTGTCTGGTGGATCGCTTCGCCCAGTGATCATGATGGGAGCGGGTTCCCGCGGACGGGTCACAGGCAGCCTGCCGCGTGCTTTCACGTTGCTGTTCAAAGAGGCCAGAATGACGATGCACAAAAGTACGCTTCTGCCATCGATCGCGGTGGCGCTCGCAATGATGGCGATCGCCGCGTGGTGGTTGGTATTTCGCCAGGAGCGGCTACCCGAGGGACTGATTCAGGCCAATGGCCGGATCGAGGGCGATCATTACACGGTGGCCGGCAAGACACCGGGGAAGGTGGTCGCACTGATGGCGCGCGAGGGTGATGCCGTGACGAAAGGACAGATTCTGGCCAGCCTGGACGATGCCCAGGCGCGCGCCAAGGTCGATCAGGCGAGGGCCGGTGCGGAGGCCCTGGCTGCGCAATTGGCGGCCGCCAGAACCCGTCTTGCCACCCTGAGGAAGCAGGTCCCGCTGCAAGTGGATGCCGCAGATGCCGACGTGGCGCATGCCGAGGCGTCACTGGCGGCGGCCAAGGCGGCGGCGGAACAGACGGGGCGGGACGCCAAGCGTTTCCAGCGGCTGTTGAAGAAACACACGGTGAATAAGGAGAGCGCGGAACAGAAGTCGCTGGCATGGAAGGTCGCGCGGGCCGAATACGCCACGGCGATGGCGGCGTTGAACCAAGCACAAAAACGCTTGGCAGAGGCGAAACTGGGCTGGGATGGAATCGAGGCCCGGGAAAGCGATGTGGCGGCGCTCGATGCGCGCTACCGGCAGGCGCAAGCCGAGTTGGCCGAGGCGCGCAGCGTGCTCGATGATCTGAGCATCCGCGCGCCGGCTGGCGGTATCGTCACCACGCGCATCGTCGATGAAGGCGAGGTGGTGGCCGCCGGCGGGCCGCTGTTCGATATCGTCGATCTTGATCGTCTCTATCTCAAGGTCTATGTGGCGGAGAAGCAGATCGGCAAGCTGCGCCTGGGCTTGCCGGCCAGAATCCATGCCGATGCCTTCCCCGACAAAGCCTTTCCCGCCACGACACGTTACATTGCCTCGCGGGCGGAATTCACGCCAAAGGAGGTGCAGACGCCCGACGAGCGTGTCAAGCTTGTGTATGCGGTCAAGCTCTATCTGGTCGAGAATCCGGCGCACCGGCTGACGCCCGGACTGCCGGCGGACGCGGTGATTCGTTGGCGAGAGGATGTCCCATGGGCGAAGCCGCGCTGGTGAACGCGACCGAGGGCGTGGACGGGATGGCGCCCGTCGTCCAGGCGCGGGGCTTCAGCAAGCGTTATCGCAAGCAGGTCGCGGTCCAGGATGTCGATTTGATCGTCAGGCCCGGCGAGATCCATGGCCTGATTGGGCCGGACGGCGCGGGCAAGAGTTCCTTGATGAAAGCCATTGCCGGCGTGCTTGCCTATGAAGGCGGCACGCTTGACGTTTTCGATGTGCGCTTGGACTCCGAGGCGTCGGCGGAGCGGATCAAGGGGCGCATCGGTTTCATGCCACAGGGGCTGGGACTGAATCTCTACGCGGAACTGTCGGTCGAGGAGAACATCAATTTCTTCGCCGAGCTGCGTGGCATCGGCTCGCGCCAGCTTGCCGAGCGCAAGCGCAAGCTGCTGGCGATGACACGGCTGGACAGGTTTCGCGAGCGGGCGATGAAGCACCTCTCTGGCGGCATGAAACAGAAGCTGGGTCTGGTCTGCACGCTGATTCACGAACCCGAGCTGGTGATCCTGGATGAGCCGACCACCGGCGTCGATCCTGTTTCCCGGCGGGATTTCTGGGCGATCCTCGCCAACCTGCTGCGCGAACGTGGTATCACCGCGCTGGTATCCACCGCTTACCTGGACGAGGCCGCGCGCTTCCACCGCCTGTCGCTGATGTATGCGGGACGGGTGCTGGCGGCCGGTGAGCCGGATACCATTCAGCAGATCGTTTCCGGCTGCCTGGTGGAGGTCGTGGTCGAGCCGAGGATCGAGGCGCTGACACGACTCAAGATGCGTTTCGAACAGGTGGAGGCCATGGGTTCAAGGTTGCGTGTCTATGTGGATGGGGCAACGCCAGAGGACGCCAAAAAAGCGCTTCGACAATCACTGGATGGCTTGGCAGTCGAGACGATCGAGGCCGTCGAACCAGAGTTGGAGGATGCCTTCGTGGCGTTGTTGCGGCGGCATGGGCTGGCCGGAAAATCGGGCGGCCGGCCGCCGGTCGCCGTGTCGGCGGCGCCGCCATCCGGCGATGGCATCGCCATCGAGGCGCGCGGGTTGACGCGTGATTTCGGCCGTTTCCGCGCGGTGGATCGGGTGGATTTCCAAGTTGGGCCGGGTGAGATCTTCGGCCTGCTCGGCGCGAATGGCGCCGGCAAGACCACCGTCATCAAGATGCTCACCGGTATCCTTCCGCCCAGCGGTGGCGAGGGTCGCGTAGCAGGTGCCGACATGGGGTGCGCGGGCCAGGCCATCAAGGAACGTATCGGCTATATGTCCCAGGCCTTCTCTTTGTATCAGGATTTGACGGTGCTGGAGAATATCCGCCTGTATGCGCGTATCTACGCGGTGCCGCGGAGTCAGCTCAAGGCGCGTAGCGACTGGGTGATCGAGATGGCGGGCCTGGATGGCGTCGAGGATCGCCTGACCGGTGGATTGCCGATGGGTATTCGCCAGCGTCTCGCGCTCGGCTGCGCGTTGGTGCATCGGCCACGGGTGTTGTTTCTCGATGAACCGACTTCCGGCGTGGACCCCATCGGCCGGCGGCGTTTCTGGGATATCCTGGCGCGGATGGCGCGCGTGGAACGGGTGGCGATTCTGGTAACCACCCATTACATGAGCGAGGCCGAGCATTGTGATCACTTGGCGTTGATGTACGCCGGTCGCATCATCGCCGACGCGACGCCGGCGGACCTGAAACAGGCCTTGCGGCGGGATGCGGGGCAACTGCTGGAGATCACCACCGATCGGCCCCTGCTGGCTCTGAAGATGCTGGAGCAGGCGGGCTTCGAGGGGGTGGCGCTGTTTGGTAATCGGGTTCATCTGTTGGCGAAAGATCCTCGGCGGGCCATCGCCCGGATCGAGTCCCTGCTGCGCCGGCGGGGGATTTCACGGTCGCGCATCGAGCCTCGCATCCCAAGCTTGGAAGATGTGTTCGTCTATCGCATTCTGGCCCAGGAAAAACAGGCGCGCCCGGCATGAATCCGAAACGTATCAAGGCGCTCGCCTGGAAGGAGTGGCGCGAGATCATGCGTGACCGCCTGTTCGCGATCATGGCCTTTGGCGTGCCGATCGTGATGTTGCTGGTATTGGGTTATGGTTTGTCGCTGGATGTTGAGCATATTCCATTCGCGGCCCTCGATTATGACAACAGCGATATGAGCCGCGATTATCTACATCGCTTCATCGATTCGCGCTATTTCGACTTTAAGGGCGAAGCCGCTGGCGAGCGTGAGCTGGATGATCTGCTCGCTGACAGTCGTATCCGCTTCGCGATCATCGTCCCGCCGCGTTTTCAGGAACGCCTGATCGCGGGTCGGGCGGTAGCGGTGCAAAGCCTGATCGACGGGGTGTTTCCGTATCGCGCCGAGGTCAGCAAGGGCTATGTCGTGGCGATCAACGCCAACTTCAGCAGTGATCTGCTCGCTTCCTGGCTGGCGCGACGAAAGGGCATGTCACCCAGCGCTGCGGCGTCCGCCGTGGCACCGGTGCGCTTGCGGACGCGTTATCTCTACAACCAGGCAGTGCGTAGTCGCTGGTCGATGAGCTCGGGCCTGATCATGCTGGTACTGATGGTCTCGCCGCCTTTTCTTACTGCGCTGGGCGTGGTGCGCGAGCGAGAGAATGGCTCGATCTACAACATCTACGCATCCACTGTCAGTCGCGGTGAATTCATCATCGGCAAATTGCTGCCTTATGTGATCATCTCCGCACTGAATGTGCTGCTGTTGTGGTGGCTGGTGATCGCGCTGTTCGGCGCGCCGTTCAAGGGCAGCCCGTGGTTCTT
>JALSSX010000046.1 GCA_026984055.1 Sedimenticola sp.
GCTTGCGCGGCCCTCGGTCGCGAACGTCAGCCATCACACTACCTTGAGCGGCCTTGCTACGCGACCCGGTGAGAAATCCGGGCTAGATACGGCCATTGGCGTGACAACCGATGGCTGTCACATCGCGTTCGTTGTTATGTGATTTGCGTCCACCGGGCGACTCGTTCCACAATGTGGCTTCAACCATTTGAGGAGAATGCCCGTGGATGCACAGAAATTGTTGGAAGAACTGCTTCGCTCTGGCCGCCAACTGGCCGAGAAAGGCGTGGATATGGCCGAGGATGCCCTGAACATCCCCGAGGCCGGTGCGGAACGCGATGCCAAGCTCGATGGCTTGAAGAAAGGCGCGATGATCGCCGGTGGGCTGGCGTTGATGCTCGGCACGCGCAGCGGCCGCAGCCTGACTGGCACCGCGATTAAACTCGGCAGCCTGGGCGCGCTTGGCGGCCTGGCCTATCAGGCATTCAAGAAATGGCAGACCGGCGACAGCGCAAAACCGGTCAATGAGCTGACGGGTGACGAAGGCGAGGCGCGTGGTCGTCAGATCATCAAGGCGATGATCGCCGCCGCAAAGGCCGACGGTCACATCGATGCCGATGAGCAGCGTAAGATCGAGTCCGAGATCATCACCATGCAGCTTCCACAAGAGATGCTTGACTTTCTGAAGAGCGAGATCCATAAGCCCCTGGACATAAACGATGTTGTCGCCGGGGTGGACTCGCCGCAGGCGGCGGCGGAACTCTATGTCGCCTCGCGCATCATGGTCGGCAATCAGAACCCCGCCGAGAAGGCATACCTCGACCAATTGGTGAAGGCGTTGGGCATGACGCCAGAGCAGGTAGAGACGCTGGAAAGCGAGCTGGCGATCAGTGAGTGACGGGCCTCCCGTCCATGGCTTACGTGACGACGGCTTGTATTCCCGGAAGTTGCTGCTATCTCTATCTTATCGCGTGAAAGTACAGGGTCGTTTGCCTGTGATCCGTCAGCAGGAACGCCGTGAATACGTCCGTGTCGGTTTGGCCTCGGATATCCCGCAGCCGGACCACGGGTAACCTTTCCCTATCACTAACAGGATGTTGAAAAAGTCTTTCCACGGATTTTTTTAACGACGGAACCGGAAAATACGATTTCCCGGTCCCTACCCTTTTCGATCACGATAAGTGATTGAAAATGTGAGTTGAGAAGAAATCGCATTTTCTCTTTGCGACGAGAAAAATTCCATGGAAGGCGTTTTTCGAGATCCCCAAGAGAGGGCTACGGCCAGCCGGACGTCGGCATTATCGCACGCGCTGTTGCGTCCTTGGCGGTGTTGCTCGTTGCTGCAGGTAGCGGCTCCACGGCCTTCTTGCGCCCGGCCGGTAACGAAATGGTTCACACGCCATGGTCCGAGGTTCGGCTGCGCGTGGCTATTACTGTCGTTTCAACAGTGTTGAGGAAACCCGAATGCTCAGAATAAAGTGGGCTTTGATGATGATATCGCTGCTCTTGCTCGGTGCCTGCACCCAAGAGACGCAGAATCGCTTCGGCCGCGCATTGCAAAACTGGACCGGTACCAACGGTGTTCTGGAAGTCTATGCCGGTGACAAACTGGTGAGGCGTTTCATCCAGATCGACAAACTGACCACGGCGGTGGCGACCCAGGGTTCGCAGCCTCGGCCATATCGTTATGGCTATGGCATCTTCGATGCCAACTTGAACATGAAGAAGGATCCTGGCGAGAAGAAGGTGTACTTCGAGTTCAGTGACTACTCCACGCCATATATCTTCTTCGAGGATCCGCTCGAATGATGGCGCAACAGAATCCATTGGTTTCGTGTCAACAGGTCCTGGGATTCGTCCGCGGGAACACCGTGAATAGCTCTTTGTGGGCTTGGCCCCGGCGTAACCATGGGGAAGTGGAGAATGCTGGGAGTGCCGGAAGCATTGCCAGTGTCCCGCCTTGGACATCACCGTGGGCGCTTTCTATGACGGCAAGGACGCCGTTCCCGTTGAGAAAGTTAGCAGGCCGTTGAAAAATGGCATTTTTCAACGGCTGTGTACGGTACAGGGATGATGTACCGCTATTTTCGATGACGGCAAGTCATTGAAAATGAAGGAACCGGGAAATCGCATTTTCCGGTTCCGTCGTTAAAAAAATCCGTGGAAGGACTTTTTCAACATCCTGTTAGGGGATAGATGAGTCAAGCGCGCTCGGATTCGTTGGCAGATAGACATCGAAACGCGTGCTTTTACCGCGCAGGCTGAATGCGGCTGTTTGGCCACCGAGTGCCTCCGCGTGTCGCGGCCGTTTGACGAATACCCGACGCGTCGCCAGCCGTCGGGCGGTCTCCAGTAGCCGGGAGGCATCGTCGTCCCGGCCGATCAACGCATGGAAGCATTGCATCTCTTTCTTTACCTGAGCCGTTTTGCCACTTGTCGGGAACATTGGGTCCAGATAGATTGCGTCGGGTCGCGGTTGTTCGACGCGTAGCCAGTCGTCGGCATCACTGTGGATCAGCCGCATGCGGGAGGCGATCGTCGCGATTTCGGGTTCGTTTCTCGCGCGCCGAAGTCCGTCGGCGAGCAGGGCGTGGGCGATCGGGGATCGTTCCAGCAACGTGACGTTCGCGCCCAGGGTTGCGAGTACGAAGGCATCGCAGCCGAGTCCGGCGGTGGCATCGATAACCTCGGGTTTCTGATGTTTGCGTAGCCCGGCGGCGCGCGCCAGCATTTGCCCCTTGCCGCCGCCGTGTAGCCGCCGGTGGCGTGCCTTGCTGGCGGTGAAGTCGACATACAGTGGCTGCATGCCATGCATGTGTAGTTCCAGGCGGGTGTCGCTTAGATGCAAGCGGTAATCGGTTTGTTCGTCGCCGCATGGCGATAGGCCGGTGGTCTCGATCAGTCGCTGGATTTTTGCCCTTGGAACGCTGCTGTCGGCGCTGATTGCGATCAGCATGCGCGCCGAGCGAGAATCTGGGTTTTGCAGATGGGGACGATCATGCCCATAATTGCGGCTCAAATATCTGTCGTGGAGGGTAAGAAGCATGCAACGCCGTGATTTTATCAGGAAACTGGCCGCCGTGGGCGCGGGACTTGGCTTGTCCAAGGCGGCTCATGCGCGGGCCAAGTATCGCTGGAAGATGGTCACCACCTGGCCGAAGAACTTCCCCGGCCTGGGTACCGCGGCGAACAAGCTGGCGGCTCTGATCGGTGAGATGAGTGGCGGCCGCATCCGCGTGAAGGTGTATGGCGCGAAGGAACTGGTGCCGGCCTTCGAGGTGTTCGATGCGGTATCGCGCGGCACCGCGCAGATGGGGCATGGCGCGGCCTATTACTGGAAGGGTAAATCGGATACCGCGCAGTTCTTCTCCACGGTGCCATTCGGCCTGACCGCGCAGGAGATGAATGCCTGGATGTATCACGGTGGCGGCTTGAAGCTGTGGCGTGAGCTGTACGAACCGTTCGGTTTGATCCCGGCGCCGGCGGGTAATACCGGCGTGCAGATGGGCGGCTGGTTCAACAAGGAGATCAACAGCGTCGCGGATCTCAAAGGCTTGAAAATGCGCATCCCGGGTCTCGGTGGCGAGGTGTTGAAGCGCGCTGGCGGCACGCCGGTGAATCTGCCGGGTGGCGAGTTGTTCACGGCGCTGAGCAACAAGGTGATCGACGCCACCGAATGGGTCGGGCCGTACAACGACCTGGCCTTCGGCTTTTATAAGATCACCAAATATTACTACTACCCAGGTTTCCACGAGCCGGGTACCACGCTGGAGGCGCTGATCCATCGCGAGGCCTTCGATGCGCTGCCGAAGGATCTGCAATCCATTGTGTTGAACGCCTGTAAGGTGGTGAATCAGGATCTGCTGTCCGAGTACACGGCGCGCAATCCGGCGGCGCTGGATACGCTGCTGAACAAGCATCATGTGGATCTTCGCCGCTACCCAGACGATGTGCTCCGTGAACTGCGTCGTTTGTCGCGCGAGGTGGTTGAGGAGTTGGCCGACAAGGATGCGTTCAGCCGCAAGGTCTTCGCGTCTTACGATGGATTCTATCGGCAGAGCAAGCGCTGGAGCGATATCTCCGAGCGTGCCTACCTGGAGGCGCGTGACAAGTCTTGATGGGTCGCAGGCCGGTGCCCGGGTAGAGCCGCCGCTGGCCCTGTATGTGCACATTCCATGGTGCGTGCGCAAATGTCCGTATTGCGACTTCAACTCGCACCAGCGCCCGGAGGCATTGCCGGAAAGGCGCTATGTCGCTCGCTTGCTAGAGGATTTCACCCTTCAACGCGGGCGAGTTGGCCAGCGGGCCATCGCGTCGGTGTTCATCGGTGGCGGCACGCCCAGTCTGTTTTCGGCGCATGCCGTGGGCGCCTTGCTGGATGGGCTGCGCGGTGTCGACAGTGACGCCGAGATCACTCTGGAAGCCAATCCCGGCGCGTCGGACGCGGAACGCTTCTCGGGCTATCGCGCCGCCGGGGTGAATCGCCTGTCGATCGGTGTGCAATCCTTCGACGATGCGATGCTCCGACGGATCGGGCGCATCCACGACGCCACCCAGGCGATCGACGCCTTTCGCGCGGCGCGCGCCGCCGGCTTCGACAACATCAACCTCGATCTGATGCACGGCCTGCCGGAGCAGAGCGGGGACGAGGCGATGCTCGATCTGCGAACGGCGATCGATCTGGCGCCAGAGCATCTCTCTTGGTACGAATTGACGCTGGAACCGAACACGCCATTCCATCATCGGCCGCCGTCGTTGCCGGATGGCGATAGC
>JALSSX010000047.1 GCA_026984055.1 Sedimenticola sp.
TCAGCGTCGATCTGTCGCGCACCTACCAGGAATGGACCCGACGCAATCTACGCTTGAACGGCTTCGATAATGACGCCAACCGACGTGAACAAGCCGATGTTTTCGGTTTTCTGGAGAACGCGGCCTACCGTCGCCAGCGCTTCGACCTGATCGTGCTCGATCCGCCGAGCTTCTCGAACTCCAAGCGCATGAAGAACGTGCTGGACATACAGCGCGACCACCCGCGGCTGGTCCTCGCCAGCCTGAAGCTGCTGACGGAGGGCGGCAGCCTGTATTTCTCGACCAATCGACGACGCTTCAAGCTCGACGACACCTTGCGCGACGCAGCAGCCATCGAGGACATTGGCGCGCGCGCCACGCCAGCCGATTTTGCCCGCATCCGGCCACACCGTTGCTGGCGCATGACGAAATAACAGGCCATTGAAAAATGGCATTTTTCAATGGCCTGTGTACGGTACAGGGATGTACCGCCATTTTCGATGACCGCAAGTCATTGAGAATGAAGGAACCGGGAAATCGCATTCTCCGGTTCCTTCATTGAAACAGGCCATGGAAGGACTTTTTTAACATCCTGATAAGTCACCCTGCTATCCTTTTCTCCATAGACAGCCATGCCAACCACGATGCCATGCGAACCCGATTGCTGATCACCGAGGACGACCACAGCCTGAACGAGATCCTTGCAATGCATTTCGAGGACCAAGGCTTCGATGTGCTGCAAGCCGAGTCGATTCAGGCGGCGCAACGAATTCTGTCAAGCACCAAGCTGGATCTGGTGTTGCTCGACCAGCAACTGCCCGACGGCACCGGCCTGGACCTGATCCCGCGTATCCGCGATACCGACGAGGATACCGCAATCGTCATGATGACCGGTCAGCATGACCTGGAACTGGCGATAGAGGCGATCAAGCGTGGCGCCGCCGACTTCATCCACAAACCGGTAAACACCGCCTCGCTGACGCATATCATCGACCGCGTGCTGGAGAACCAGCGGCTGTCGCGCAAGGTCAATGCCCTACAGACCCAGCAAGAGACACCACCGATAAACGCCGACATGATCGGCGGCAGCGCGGCGATGCTGGAAGTCAGCAAGGAGATCGCGCTGAGCGCGGAGAGTCACGCCACCATCCTGATACTCGGCGAATCCGGCGTCGGCAAGGAGGTCGTCGCCCGCCTGATCCATCAACATAGCGGTCGCTCCGGCCCGTTCATCGCGGTGAACTGCGCGGCAATCGTCGATACCCTGCTGGAAAGCGAGCTGTTCGGCCACGTCAAGGGCGCCTTCAGCGGCGCCAGCGAGAGCAAGCCTGGCAAGTTTGAGTTGGCCAACGGCGGCACCCTGTTTCTCGACGAGATCGGTGAACTCGCCCAACCATTGCAGGCCAAGCTGCTGCGCGCCTTGCAGGAACAGATCATCGAACGCGTCGGCGGCACGCGAGAAATCCAGTTGGACGCGCGCATCATCGCCGCAACCAATCGTGATCTGGACGCCGAGGTCGCCGCCGGCCGTTTTCGCGAGGACCTGCGCTATCGACTGGATGTGGTCTCCATCACCATCCCACCGCTGCGCGATCGCCGCGAGGACATCCCACTGCTGGCCAAGGGGCTGATGGAGCGTATCGCCCGGCAGATCCACAAGCCCGCGCCGACCCTGAGCGACGAGGCCCTGCGTATCCTGGCGAACTGGCATTGGCCGGGCAACGTTCGCGAGCTGGAGAACACCCTGACGCATGCCATGGTGCATGCGCGCGGCGGCGTGCTGACGCCGGATCTGTTCAATAGCCTGATCCCGATGGCAGCGGCCGACACCGCCCTGCCCGCTCCGCATGCCCAACCACTACGCACACTGGACGAGGTGGAAGCCGAGCATATCCAGATCGTGCTGCGACACACCGGCGGCCACAAGGGGAAAACCTGCGATATCCTCGGCATCTCCCGCCCGGCGCTGGACCGAAAGATAAAGAAGTACGATCTACATGTACCAAACTGAAACCCGGGCTAGCGTTTTACTGGCCACGACGATAACGAAACGTTACACCCACAGCCTCACCCCCACGTTCCGTTATAACGAACCGTTAAGCCAGCCCCAAGACGTCAGCGGTAATCCCTTGCAAAACAATGAGATGGAAAGTGGCACACATTCTGCTTCGGTAGTAGGCAACAGAAACCGGAGCAGGATCATGAGCCATACCGCCACGAAGACCCCGCCGACACAATCGAGACCGGACCGCCAACACCGTTTCGACAAGCTGGTCACCATCTATCTGAACGACCTGTACCGCTACGCCTGGTGGCTGACGCGCGACAAGGCCGCCGCCGACGATATCGTGCAAGACACCCTGCTACGCGCTTGGAAGTCCCTGGACAAGCTACAGAACCCGAAGGCCGCGAAGGGCTGGCTGCTGACCATACTGCGCCGCGAGAACGCGCGCCGCTTCGAACGCATCCAACCGCAACTGTCCAGCCTGCCTCTGGAGATACTCGAAGAGAAGCACCAGGACTACGACACCAGCACCGAGGCCTTCGTGCTGCGCAATGCCTTGGAGAAACTACCGGCGGATTACCGCGAACCACTGGTCATGCAGGTACTCTGGGGCTATTCACAGAAAGAGGTTGCCCGCGAGCTGGGTATCTCCGAGGCCGGCGCTGGCACCCGCCTGTTCCGCGCGCGCAAGCGTCTGCGCGCCCTGCTGGAAGAGAAATCGCTCGGCGCCGCAGCCTGATTGCAGGTCGGAAAGCCCATTCAAGGACGCTTCGGCGAACCGGGCATCTGCACGAGAAAACAGATCACCTTCGCAACGCCTGGCTGTCGCGCAACGCATATAACGCGCTCATGACACCGAAGGAATGCGCAATCAATCCGCGGACCGGCCCATGGTGGGCGTCCAGATGACGAATCACGGCGGCGAACGCGAACACACTCGATTCAGCGCCATCGCTGTCGCCATGTCCCGGCGCGTCGAAACAGATCACGCGGAAACCGGCGACGAGCAGATCCGGCACGAAATGGCATAGCTGACCACCGCAACCGTTCCAGCAAAACCAGCGGTGTCGGGCTGAGAAGCACGCCCTGCCCGGCTGGAAACCAGCCCCAGGCACATACCTCGCCGCCATCCAGATCGAAGCGGAAAGCGCGGACCGAGCCCAGCGCGTGCCGTTCATGCGCCGGCCAACGCTGGCGACGCGTGGCAAACCAGAAACGCAGCGCCAATGGAGTCAGCATCCCGGGCAATACCGGACCCAGATAGCGAGAGACAGCCCGCAAGCCGCGCAACGACAACGACTCCCGAGGCAATCGGCTTCTCTTCCGCGTATTACCCGGCATGCCTTGCACGACGGTATGCCGGACGCGCCATGGCGCGCGCGCACCAGGCTTTCAGGTTCGAAAAATCGGCCAAAAAAGCAGGCGACCACTGAAGTGTCAGCACCAGCATGATATCCGCGCTGGAGAAAGCTTCACCGAGCAACCATTCCCGACCATCCGCCATCTCCGCCTCCAACACCGCGAGAACCTCCCCATAGCGCCGTTTCGCCGAGGCCAGCGCCAGTGCATTGCGCTTGTCCTCCGGTAGCATGCGGGTATGCCGGATGATCGTCCAGGCCGGTGGCTCCAAGGTCGCAGCACTGAAATACATCCACTGCTGCCAGGACGGCCTCGCCGCTTCGCTCGACAATGGCGCCAGACCCCGCTCCGGGTAACGGTCAGTCAGCCAGGCACAAATCGCGCCAGACTCGAACAGCCGCGTCCCGTCGTCGATCTCCAGCAGCGGCACCAACCCCAGCGGGTGCAACGCCAGATACTCCGGCGTTCGGTGCTTGCCAGCCAGCAGATCCCGGAACGGGATAGTCTCCAGTGTATATTCCAGGCCCATCTCCTCCAGCAACCAAAGCACCCGTGCCGAACGGCTCAGGGGTGCATGATATAGTTTCAACATCGAATCCATCCTGTCTTTTAGTCTCAATATGAAACTTAATTTAATCAGTTGTAGATTGCAACTTTTATGAAACTGGCAGACCCACTCAACTGTTCGGTCGCTGCCACCCTTGAAATCATCGGCGAGGGCTGGACGCTACTGATCATCCGCGAAGCCTTTCTCGGAACGCGGCGTTTCGCCGACTTCCAGCATCACCTGGGCATCGCGCGCAATATTCTGTCGGATCGGCTGAAGAAGCTCACTCGACATGGCATCCTGAAGCGCGCCCCGATCGGTCCCGGCGCGAAACGCCACGACTATCGCCTGACTGAGAAAGGGCGTGAACTATTGCCGCTACTGGTCGCGCTGACCCAATGGGGCGACCGCTGGATCAACCCCGATAGCGCGCCACTGACGATGATCGACCGGCGTGACGGAAAGCCGATCCGCCCACTGCGGATCCAGGCGGCGGACGGCCGTCCGCTGACCTTGCACGATCTCGCGCTGGCGCCCGGACCGGGCGCGACCGAGGCAACCCGGACACGGCTGAAGACACTGCGTGACGAACATTGAGGGGGCTATCCATGTCCGGCATCGTCGGACTCGCCACGACGACACGCCCACCCAAGAGTCATGACCCGGATGCGTGCGCACTCCCACCTACACCCGTGCAAACCCGCAACAGCGCCCTGGACTCCCGACTCCGGAAGCGTTATCGCGCCTCCTCGCGATATACCTCATTCAGGTTCTTGATCCATCTCACGCTAACCGATATCCCTTGCAAGTCAATGGTTATTCCAATGCCGAGAAGCAAGCAG
>JALSSX010000048.1 GCA_026984055.1 Sedimenticola sp.
CACAGCACGTCACCCACCCGCTCCCAGACCCAGGCCACCCAAAGGTCGTTGCGGGCGGCGATGTCGTTGCCGATGAAACAGGGCTGGCCGGTGTATAGCGCCGGATCGCCGGCCTGATCATCCTCGACGCTGTTGATGAGGTCGTAGCTGAGCCAGGCGCTGGCTTCATCGAGCCATTGCAGTTCGTATTCCTGACGCCAGGCGTCGGCATCGCCCAGGCTTTCCCGCAGCTCGTCGATATCACGCGGCAGGCCGTCGGCAACCGCCTGATGGATGTCGACGATGTGACGCGACCAGGGAGAATCCGAGGCGGTCATCAGATCGTAGAACTTGTTGCCCTTGCCATTGGGCGTACTGACCACGCGAATCTTCCAACCCGCTGATATGACAGGAAATATGGCCGCCCATATCTTTCGGCTGTCGCGGTGAAAGGCAAATTCGTCGAGAAACACATTGGCCGAGAAGCCGCGCGCGGTATCGGGATTGGCCGGCAGCGCGGTGATGCGTGAGCCGCCCGGCAGGGTGATTTCCAGCGCCTTGGTCTGCACCCCTTCGAAATAATCGGATTCTTGCGCCTCGTAGGCCACTTGCATGGCGCGCAGGTGCAGCTTGACGCCTTCTTCCATGGCTTCGCGTGCCTGGCGTTCGCCGCGTGAGAGGATTACCCAGCGGGTGCGCTTGCCCGCCGCTTCGGCTTTGAGGCAGTCGAGCACGATTTCCAGCGTGGTGGTGAAGGTTTTTCCGATCTGGCGCGACATCATGCCGATCTTGAAGCGGCTGTCGTCGGCCAGCCAGCGTTGCTGGTAGGGGTACAGGATCGCTTTCGAGCTGGCCACGGTCACACTCCGTAGCTGTTACGAATCAGTTCTCGCAGCCGCTCGGCATCGATGGTGCCGTCGCTGGATTGGACCTGGTTGGCCAGGTCGGCCATTTCTTCGGCCACTTCCTGGCGGATTTTGGCGCGTGCTTCGGCATCGATCTTGGCCGAAGCAGCCACGTCCCGCAGGGTGCGAGCGGCCACCGACAGTTCCTTGATGTCGATATCGGAGTGCGCATCGACAATCAGTTCGCCATCTGGACCAAACGTAAAACCGCTGACGATCTCGTTGATTTTTGACGAGATGATCTGGCGCGCCATCTGCGCCTGGTCCCCGAAGGCTTCCATATTGTCGGCGAATTGCTTGGCGACCAGCGCCATGCGGCGATGGCGTTCGAGTGCTTCGTTGGCTTTTTTGACGTAGTTGCCCACGGCGCTGCGTGATACCTGGCCGCCCATGTGACGGATCATTTCGGTGATTTCGTCGATGGTGGCACGGCCCTCTCGGATGGCGGCATGCACCGCATCCTGAATGGCGTCTGGCATTTGCGATATGGCGGATTTGCGCGCCATTTTCAATAGCTCCACTCCAGCGCGACCCACACCGTTTCAACCACGGCGGCGACGGTCAGCACAATGATGAGTAGCCGGCGGGCGGCGTCCTGGCGTCTCATACGTCCTCCCATTCGCCAATGTCACGACTGGACACGCCCGGGACGACCCGACGGTGGTTGACCACGTCCAGCCCCATCGGCAGCAGACGGGCGAACAACAGGCCGTCGACTTCCTTGAGAGAGATCAGCTGAGCCTCCTTGAGCCAGTGCAGATCACCTTCCACCTGGCTGATCTGGAAGTCGGTTTCGTTGAAGACGCCGCGAATGGTGGCGTCGCTTGCGACATAGTCGGGTGAGTCGGCCAGCAGCATCAGGATGAAGCGGCGGCGCTCCTTGACCTTCTGGCGGTTGACTGCATCGACATAGTTGCTCCGTTTCATGATTACGCTCCTTTATTGATCAGGTAGTTCTCAATCGAGCGCAGGGTTTTTCCCTGCTCCCGTACTGCGCCGGCCACAGTGGACTGGCTGTCCGCAACTTCGTTCAACCGTTCGTGTATGCGCACGATGTCTTTCTTACTGGGCATGCCTTGCACCTGGTTACTGAGGCGGCGCAGATCGGTTTCAACCGTATCGACGCGCTCGATCAGCTCGGTTTGCATTTGTTCAAGGTGATCTGCCAACACGCGGTCTCCGGTTTCGATACGTTTTTCAATCTCCTGGCGGAAAACCTGCCGGTTGGCTTCGAGCCGCGACAGGTCTTCACGGTGTTGCTTGGCCAGCTCATCCACGGCCGCCAAACTGGCTTTGGAGCGTGAGTTGATCCATGAGTAGATGATGACCACCGCGGCGGCCAGCATGTTGATCACTTTGAGCCCCAGATCCAGCCATTTCGGATCCCAAAAATCCATGTTCATCGGTCTCCCGGTTATCCCGTTGCTATCGCACTCAGTTGATTTGTTGTTGGTGACGCAGCCAGGCGACCAGGGCCGCGCGGGCCAGGTCTATCAAGTTATTGCCGATGTCAATCGCCAGCAATTTGGCGACTTCTCTCCAGCCATCCATCACTTGCCGGCGCTTTTCTTCGCCGCTCATATCCTGGTCGGCGGCCAAAATGATCATGACTCGCAACCTTTCGATTACGTCGCTGCCCACCATCCGGGTGACGACCAGCATGAGCGCTCGTAGCAGAATGGTCTTCATGGCTGTTCGCCTCGCAGGCTGATCGGTTTGCGTGTGGTAAAGCGCAGCAGGAAGTTGATCAAGGTATGCAGGCCAACGCCCATGGCGGCGATGTCAGCCTGGGGCAAGGCGGCGCCCGGACCATAGATCACGACCAGCAGGGCGGACAGCAGGGCTACGCCGTTGACCCACAGCGTTTTCGAGGTGAGCGGCGAGCCGTATTTCCAGACCGGCCGCAGTGTGATCAGGCGCAGCGCATGATTGATGGCGGACGACAGGGCTACGGCCATGCCCATGGCCTGTGCCTGTGTCAGCCCCCAACGATCACCGAACAGGGTGACGGCCAGACCTGACGCGAGGGTGATGGTGTTGAACCAGGTCACCTTGGACTTCCACCAGCCCTTGACGCCCAGCTCTGCACGCAACCGGTTGAGGTCAGGCAAATATTTGATCAATGAAAACCACATGGTCATTTCCTCCGGCCGGCAGGCCATTCGTAATGATTACCGTCGTTGAAGCGGCCACCCCAGATGCCGCCGATCGATTCCCAGTACCGCCCCAGCTCGGCGTGATCCTGTGTCTTGGATTGATAGATGCCGTCGCGGAACAGGTTCAGGTCGATCGCCAGGCGCCGGCGGTGCTTGCTCGATTGGCTGCCATAGTGGCAACGCGGATCGCGGTAGGCGTCGCCCAGGGTGACTTCGAATCCTAGCGCGAAGGCGTGGTCGATCAGCCGTGGCACCGCACGGGCGAATTCGCTTTGCAGCCGCCGCAGGCTCATTGCTCGAGGGGCAGCAGGGCGTCCAGGCATTCGACGGTGGCCAGCCATTCTTCCTTGACCTGGCAGAGCAAGGTCTCACAGCCGCGCACATCGTGGAATGCCGTGTGTTCACGGCCATCCTTGGTCACCAGGGTGACGGTGAAGGCGTCGGGCTGATCGTCGTCGTTATCTGGAATCCACGGGTCGCCATCCGCCGTGACGGGTGAAATCAGTGCCGATTGCAGCGTGCCGCTCCAGCCTTTATGCTGACAGTCGATCAGAATATCGATTACGCTGTAGTGAAGGCGTTCAAGATCTTCCTGGCTGTAGTGGTCCAGCGCCTCAAACTTGGCTTGCGTCAATGGATCCATGGTGTCGTTCTCAGGTAGTAACAGTGGCTCTACTGTATGGCCGGAGATAGGTCGCAGGGGTTGAACTGATTGAAATAGTTACAGTTTTTATTTGACGGGCGTTTGACCGTTACTTGTCTGCAACGACGTGGTCCTACCATTTTCTTGTATTCAGCAAAATGGTCGACCGAGCGGCGGTGGGCGGATTTGCAGAAACGCTGGAATTGGCGTACTTTTTACTCTACCCCTAAAAAAAACTGGGGAATCGTTCCTTTCAGTCGGAACGTATCAATATGCATAATGCTTGACTCAGGAGCAGCCACGCTTAACCACGGATATCAGGAAATAAGGATTCATGGCCATGGCTCGCTCTACAGCACAGCTCGACAGGGGACTACACGAACAGCCTGCCGAGTACACTCGGAAACGCGTTCGAGATAAGAAATACTATAATCAATTTATGATGACCGACGCAGAAAAAACCAGCCATAAGCTGCGCGATAACTATTGGGACGATTCATTACCCGTTGACACAGCCCATATAGCCACCGCACTGGGATTCATGGTACATGCCATCGATTGGCTTCCATCCGGTATTTCCAGTGCGCTGGTTGTGACGCCCGGCAAGGATCCGAAAATACTCCTACCCACCAATACCAGCCGAGCGCGAAAGCGTTTTGAATGTGCCTGGCAGTTGGGTGCGCACACCTACCACCTCGGTAACACGCAACAGGATAGCTACATCGAAATGCACGACGCCGACCATACCCTGGGCAGCGGTGACAATGATGTATTCCGGTTTGCTGACGAGTTTTCCGCGCATCTATTGATGCCGGCATACGCTGTTGAGGAGATTTGTGGTCAGGCTAGCCGGGATTGCTACGAAGACAACTATTTCGACCTGCGCCGAGTATTCGACGTACCCGATGATGTTCTGAAATACCGGTTATCTCTGTTCAACAGCCGACTCTTTCATAAAGCTACCGCTTGAGCCTATGGGCGATTCAAAAGAGACCGGCCCGGACGCCGGTCCATCCCAACCCGGCCGGG
>JALSSX010000049.1 GCA_026984055.1 Sedimenticola sp.
GGCTAACACGATGAACGCAGTGGTTGCGGCTGCCTTCTTGGTTGGATAACCTAACTCCATCAACATCGGCGCGACGATGAAACCACCACCAATACCGAGTAGTCCCGCGATGAAGCCGGCGCCACCGCCGACCAGGCCGCCGACCACCGCGCGCCGCGTGTTGCTGGCCATCTCTGTCGGTTCGCCGCTGGTGGATTTGATTAATGTGCGAATGCCGGCGATCGTGACCAGCACGGCGAACAGCGCGATGAGGATATGCTGTGGAACATACTGAACCATATGGGCGCCGACCGGAGCCAATATCAGACCGGCGGCCGCGGCGGGCAGGCCGCCACGAAAGTCCACCAGACCCTCGCGCGCGTAGCGTAGAAAAGCCGACAAGGTGGTGACGCCGTTCAGCAACAGGCCGAGCGGAATCGCGATTGTCTTCAGCGGAAAGCCGAGCCATTTGAAGATCGGTACATAGAGCATGCCACCACCGAGGCCGAGCATCGAGAACAGCACCGAGACGACGAATATCAGCCCGCTGGCGAGCAGATAGATAGACAGATCCATGCTCAGGACTCCTTACCCAGGTGACGGCAATGCGGTTGCGCCCGTGAGAACCCATGATGATGGCGTCGGCCTGTTTCTCTATCGCGGTGTCGATGATGCCGCGCTTCCTTCTTCATCTCGTCGCGTAATTCCTGTCGATCGGCACGAGTATCTTTTTCATCGCCCTCTCCCTCAGGCATTCCATCCGGGGCAGGGGATGCAGACGAAATCGCCTTCCTCGGTGACGCGCAACTTCATTGATGAAGGCCGCCTTGCCGTAGCGGCGGGTCTGGAAGGCGCCCTTGCCTTTTGGCGGCTCGACGGACTGAATCTCACCGATTATGTTGAAAAAGTCCTTCCATGGATTTTTTCAACGACGGAACCGGAAAATGCGATTTCCCGGTTCCTTTATTTTCAATGACTTGCCGTCATCGAAAATGGCGGTACCTCCCTGTACCGCGCACAGGCCGTTGAAAAATGCCAGTAACTACTCAGCTCACCACTGAAATGCGCCATCTCTGCGTTGGAAAATGGTCATTTACACCTGTAAACTCACATTTCCCGCCTTGATCTGACACATTTCAGCGGCAATCTGAGCAGTTACAGCATGATTTTCCTATTTGCTGAGTAGTTACAAATGCCATTGCCTCTTTGCTCACATTTTCCATCCCTTATCGTGATCGAAAAGGGTGGGGCATCCCTGTCCCACTCGGGCATCTCGATTTTTCGAGCTGCCTTTGAGCGATATGCGTGCCGAACGCCTGGTCACGGTATTCAGGCGCTATCCCGGTTCTTCTCCTTGATTGCGTTCAGACGTGTCAGCAGATGCTCGAATTCATGCAGCATGTCCTCGCAATCCTGTTGGTATTTCTCTTTCTTCGTGGTCAGGATATCGATCTGCTTGTCGATGTCCTCGTTCGCAATCGCGTGGTTTCTCGCGGCTTTTTCTTCCTTGTCCAATACCCATTCCAGGGCGTTTTTCATGAAGTCGTGCATAGGTTGTCTCTCCTTGTTGATGAGCAAGCCGTTGAAGAGGGCATAAATGGCCTTTTCAACAGCTTGATTGGTGTGAAAGTACACGGTTGGTCGTCTGTGACCTGAAAAAGCACCACTCTGCGTTGCTCGTCGTTTATTTGGAATGGCCAAACGTCATTCCTCGCGCCTTGATTGGCGGTTTTTCAGAGGCAACTCAGAGAACGGAGACGCTTTTCCGCCCAGCGGCGTTATCATTCGCTTATGTGGTCTCATGACACATCGTGCATTCTGCCTTGCTGGACAAAAAAGCGTCTCGGCAGCGCGCATGGGTTTCGTGTTACCAGACTCCTAGCCCGGATTTCTCACCTGTTCACTACTGCGACCCGGTGAGAAATCCGGGCCAGCAGGCTGTTGAAAAATGCCATTTTTCACGAGTCGTTATGAAACAGTGTTTTCAGACAGGATGGTCGCAGGTTGAACGCGGGTACTCGCGCGCGGTAGTGGCGATAGGCGTCGCCGAACTTGGCAATGGCCTCGCGTTCCTCCAAACCGATGATCATGCCGAGCATGACGAGCATCTCTAGCGGTGTGATGATCAGGATGAAGCTCGGCGAGCCGAGCAGCAACGCGAATGCCAGGGGCATGAACAACAGCCCGAGGTGCATCGGGTGGCGCATGCAGGCATAGGGTCCACGGGTGACCAGGCGGTTGGTTTCGAAGCGGGGAATGTCGCCATCCCGCCCGAAACGCGCTAGGGCGCGCCCGGTCGTGGCGCTGGCCGAGACCACCAGGCGCATCAGCACCAAGCCGAGTGGTAGCGTTACCAGATGCCACCAAGGGCTGAAAAGCAGCGCGTGAAAATCGCGCAGGTCCAGCATGATCCCGCCGGCCGCGCCACCGATCAGGAATATCGCCCAGATGACGAAACGCATGACGACCGAGGCCGTCGGCCTTGGCGCATGGGCGATGCCAGCGCTCATGCGTCTGGCAGATGCACAACGCTGATATCCCGACGGGCGCGCTTGACGATGGCCGATGCGGTGGAACCCAGCAGTCGCGCCAAGCCATGGCGGCCGTGCGAGCCGATCACGACGAGGTCGGCGTTCTGCGCCTCGGCATAGCTCAGAATGGTATGCTCGGGTTCGCCCCACAGTACCTTGTGATGAAGCTTGGGATAATCCAACTTGGCGGCCAGCGCGTGCATGCGTTCGTCGGCGATCTGCTTGATCTGGCGTTCTTCGTCCACGAAGTCATAGGTGTCGGTCATCAGGGTGTCATAATCGTAGTAAGGGTAGGCGATATACTCGACGACATGCAGTAGTGACAGGTGCGCGTCATCGTGTCCGGCTAGCTCCACAGCGCGGGCCACGGCATATTCCGAATGCGGCGAGAAATCCACTGCCGCGACCAAGTGCTGATAGGGTTGTAACGCTGGAATGGACGCTGATTGGTCGCTGGCCGGTGTCTCGTCCTCGTCATTTTCGCGCAGCCACTGCCAAGCATCGCGTTGCTGATCGCGATCGAAATACCGGATCTCGGCGGACATGAATGCGCGTCCGAGCGCGGTCATCCATTTCTGCCAGGGTTTGGCGCCGACGATCGCGATACGACGAAAGTCATTGTCGTGTTCCTTGCCGAAGCGGATATCGTCCCATGCGGCCTTCAGATCCCAGCCACGGAAGTCCTCCAGCTCGATCAGTACCGATAATGGGCCATATTTATGGATCAGCGTCACCAAGCGCGGCAGAAACCGCTGATAATCTGCGTCGCTCAGACGGCCACTGACCTTGAACGCCACGATGTTCTTCTCGCTTGCCGGGATTTCCTGAAACATGCGGATGGTCTCCTGTCTGGATGGGTTGAGTGCCATTATGCTAGGCGCGCCGCGAATCGGCTGTCACTTCGATGACAAGCGATGTGGCGATCCGCGATTGTCACGCCAGTGACAGACGGCCGGCACGGATTGCATTAGGCTGTGGACACATCCTCGACAAACGGTGAAAGGAAAATAAGATGAGCGTGGAGCGAACCTCTGCCGAGCATGGCTTGGCCCGCCACAACGAGCTATTGCACGCGGTGTATCTCTGGATGATGATCGGCCTGTTGGTATCGGCGGTTACCGCTTTCTTCGCCGCCAACAGTCCGGTGGTACAATCGGCGCTGTTCGGCAACCCGTACATGATCTGGTTCCTGATCGCGGTGGAACTGGGCTTGGTGATCGTGATCTCGGCGGCAATCGACAAGATATCGGTATCCGCCGCGCGGATGCTGTTTTTACTGTTTTCGTTCGTCGATGGCCTGACGCTATCGGTGGTCTTTCTCGCTTATACCGAGGCATCCATTGCAGCCACCTTCTTCATAGCCGCGCTGACCTTTGGCGTCATGAGCCTGTATGGCTATTTCACCGATACGGACCTCTCGTCGGCGGGCAAGTTTCTATTCATGGGGCTGATCGGCATCATCATCGCGATCGTGGTCAATTTTTTCCTCAAGAGTCCGATGGTGGACTGGGTCGTCAGCGCCATCGGTATCATCGTCTTCGTGGGCCTGACCGCCTATGATACCCAAAAGATCAGACAATTCGGCGAGGAACGGGCCGACGGAGACGCTGGCCAACCGGCGCGCCTGGCGATACTCGGGGCGCTGAGCCTGTACCTGGACCTGATCAATCTGTTCATAATGATGCTGCAGTTTACCGGCAATCGTCGCTGAGCAGAATCATGAAGAAAGTCCACCAGCGCGCCTTGCCGGAGGCGGAATCAAAAAAGCGGGTCAGGGTGTTTCATCTGATTCGCGTCTTTCTTCTGTACTTGACGGCGGCCGCGGCCTTTGCGGGATGGATCAATCTCAGCAGTTTCGATGTGTTCGACCCACTGTTGCTGCTGCTTCTGGCCGTCTTGCTGGCCGTGGTCGCAACCTTTTTTCACTGGTGCTTCGGGCAGCGCAATCCAGTGGATGATATCGCCGACGGTGAGTTGTAGGCATGACCAGGAAGACAGCCTCCCCGATCACTGTATTGAGTCTGAATCCGGCGGTCGATATGACCTATGAGATTGACCATCTGGTGCCCGATCAAAAGGTGCATGCCCAGGCGACACGTCATGATCCGGGCGGGAACGGTATCAATGTCGCGCGTGGCTTGAAACGCATCGGCGCGCCGGCGCATTGTTTTTGCGTGCTGGCTGGTGAGATCGGTTCGCT
>JALSSX010000050.1 GCA_026984055.1 Sedimenticola sp.
ACCGATATCGACAACGCCAATCCCGGCGTCGACAACGGCGCGGCGACCGAGATAGAGGTCGATCTGGATGACGGCGCCGGCGATGGCACGCTACAAGGACTTCTGCGCTTCGACAACCTGCTTGGTTCCGGGCCAAACCAGATCCCGCTGGGCGCGCGCATCGATTCCGCCTCGTTGACTCTGAACGTCACCAACATCAGCGATGCCGGCGCGACCATCGAGCTGCACAACATGCGCCAGAACTGGAATGAGACGAGCAACTGGAACGATTTCGGCGGCGGCATCGACCTGAACAATAGCGAAGCGGAAAGCCAGCTCGCCGCGGCAGTATCGGTTACCGATGCCTCCGGCCAAATCACCATCACCGGCCTGGCCACCTCGGTGCAGAGCTGGGCCAATGGCAATGCCGCGTTGGGCTGGATGTTCAACACCGACAACCCCAATGGCTGGCGATTCTCCAGTTCCGAAAGTCCCGTGGTCGCCCTGCGCCCGACGCTGACAGTCAGCTATTCCAGCGATCGCGCGCCCGATCACATCAGCCTGAACGAAAGCGTCGCGGTCACCGTGAACAACCCGGGGTTCGAGGCCGACCCAGCGGCAAACGACGACGTAACTGGCGCCAACGGCTGGTCGACCAGCGGCCCGGTCGGCAGTTGGAACCCCTCGGCGACCTGGTATACCTTCGAAGCGCCCGAAGGCCAGAACATCGGTTTCATCGACAGCGATACCGGTGGCGCCTCGCTAAGCCAGACCCTCGGCGACACCTTCGAGGCTGGCCGCTCCTATACCCTGAGCGCCATGGTCGGCAACGAGAACGCCGCGCTGGACAGCAGTGGCTGGCAACTTCGCCTGTATGCTGGCAACCAGTTGCTCGGCGCCGTCTCGAATACCGATTTCGATCCCACCAACGGTGAATTCATCCGCGCCACCCTGCACCTGGACGCCGCCACGCTGAGCAGCCATGCCACCAACTATGGCGACGCCCTGCGCATCGAGCTGTTCAACCAGGGCGATCCAGCCACGGTCGGTAACGCCCATTTCGACGATGTGCGCCTGGAATACACCCAGATCAACATCCAGGACGATGTCGCGAACGGCACCCAGGTGGCCAGCGTCGGCGACGTCAGCGATCCCAACAGTGGCGATACCGCAACCTTCTCACTGGCCGACGATGCAGGTGGACGCTTCGCCATCAACCCCGTCAGTGGCATGATAACGGTCGCCGACGGCAGCCGGCTGAACCATGCCACGGCCGCCAGCCACGACATCGTCGTGCGCGCCACCGATGGTAGCGGACGCTTTCACGACGAAACCTTCACGATCGAGCTCAGCGCCGCACCCCGCGTCCTGTCCGGCAGTGTCTACGAGGATCTCGACGCAAACGCATTCCTGGACGCCAGCGATACCCCGGCGGCTGGCGTCAGCATGTCTGTGTATCGAGATGATGGCATTCAGGTCGGTCGTCCGGACAGCACGGACAGCCTGGTTGCGACCACGATCACCGACGGCAATGGGTATTATCGCTTCGGCGGACTCGAACAAACCCGATACTGGGTGGTCGCCGATTCCAGGAGCGTCGCACCCAGCGCTGGATTCAATACGGGCTTCGCGCAGGGCGACATCTGGGCGGAACAGACCTGGGGTGGCTACGGTGCGACCTTTCTGGACAGCAGCGGCGGCTATCAACCGCTACTCTCCAACGCCAATCCGCTGTATGGCGGCCTGAACGAGAATCGCTCGGACGATGCATCCACATTGAGCAGCGCCGAACATCTGAATTACGTGGATCTGAGCAGCGCCGATCGAGCTAATGTCGACTACGGCTTCAGCTTCTCCGTCGTCACCGACAGTCGCGATGGTGACGACGACGCCGCCGCGAACCGAACCCTCCAGGGTAGCCTGCGTCAGGCGATCCAGAATGGCAACGCACTGATCGGCGATCAAAGCGTCGCATTCCATCTGCCCGTTGACGATAGCAATCACTTCTACTACCAGGACGATGGCATCGCCGCTCAAGTCAGCGTCGCAAACATCGTGGCCACCAGCACATCCGATGCCAACATCGGCGATCTCGATCCGGATCACGCCAGCAGTTGGTTCCGGATCCAACCCAGCAGCGCATTGCCGATCGTTACCGACCCGCTCATTCTGTCTGCCGAGAGCCAGAGCGGATATATCGGCAAGCCCGTCATCGAGCTGAACGGCACGAATGCCGGCGCGGGCGTGACCGGACTGCGTATCAGCGCCGCCGACAGCCAGCTTCGCGGCTTCGCGATCACCGGATTCGACGACAATGGCATCATCGTCACGGGGGATGGCAATCGCATTCAGAACAACCATGTCGGTACGGATGTCGCTGGCCGCATTGACCAAGGGAACACCGGATCGGGAATACGCATCGAAGGCATTTCAAACCAGATCACCGACAATCTCGCCTCGGGAAACGGCATTGACGGAATTCGTATCGCCGCGGGCAACAACACCGTGCAAGGCAATATTACTGGTGCGAATATCGACGGCACGGGGGCGATCCCGAACGACGACGATGGCATCGACGTGCGTGGTAACGACAACCTGATCGGCGGTCCTACCGCCGGCCAAGGCAACCTGATATCCGGCAATGCAAACGATGGCATCTATTCCCAGAACGCCGCCGGCAATCGCTATCAGGGCAACCTGATCGGCCTGACCCTGACGGGAGACGCCGCATTGGCGAATCTCGACGACGGCCTTCAATTCGGCACCGGCGCCAACGGAAATCTGATCGGCGGCACCACCACCGGCGAGCGTAATATCATTTCCGGCAACACCGGCGACGGTATCTTGCTATCCGGTAGTGGCGCGGTCGAGAACTGGATCCACGGCAATTTTATCGGCACCGACATCACCGGCTCCCTCGCCATCGGCAACGACAACGGCATACAGATCAAGAACGATGCCGACGACAATACCATTGGCGGCGCGACCACTGGCGACGCCAACCTGATCTCCGGTAACCGGCGCAGCGGAGTGCTGATCGCCGACATCACCACCAATGGCAGCCAGGTTCTCGGCAATATCATCGGCGTGGACGCAAGCGG
Organism: Sedimenticola sp.; assembly: GCA_026984055.1. Lineage (GTDB taxonomy): Bacteria > Pseudomonadota > Gammaproteobacteria > Chromatiales > Chromatiaceae > JALSSX01. Next base: position 3,081 of record JALSSX010000050.1, read on the forward strand.
CAATAGCGCGCTGGGCAATAATGAATATGGCGTGCGAATATCGGACAGCCCGAACCACTCCATCATCGGCAATCAGATCGCCGCCAACGGAAAATCCGGCGTCCTGCTGAGCCTAGCAGGCAGCACGGGAAACACCCTGCAAGGCAACCGCATCGGCACCAATGCCGCCGGCACTGCCGCAATCGCAAACAGCACCGCCGGCATCCAGTTGTCCCAGGGCGCCAGCAACAACCTGATCGGCGGCAGCGCCGCCGGAGAAGGCAACCTGATCTCCGGCAATGGCTGGGGCGGCATCGAATTCGACGATGACAGCACCAGCGGCAACCGCGTGCTCGGCAATCGGATCGGCACCGATGCCAGCGGTCGCGCGCCACTGGGAAACAACGCTTTCGGCATCGGCTTGTGGCAGGGGCCGCACGACAACATCATCGGCGGCGCTCTGCCGGGAGAAGCCAATCTGATCTCGGCGAACGCACACTCTGGTATCTATCTCTCCAATATCGACCCCAATAGCGCTCAAGCCACGCGCAACAACATCATCCAGGGCAACAAGATCGGGACCGATATCGATGGCGCCAATCCGAATGGTGACATGGGCAACCAATTGAACGGCATCGAAGTCACGCAAGGCGCCAACAACAACCTGATCGGTGGCACACTGAGCGGCCAGGGCAATCTGATCATGAACAACAGCACCGGCGTCGCGATCACCGATGGCGGCAGCGGCAATGCCGTGCTCGGCAACCAGATCAGCGCGAACAGCTCGCTCGGTATCGATCTCGGCGACGATGGAGTCACCGCGAACGACACGGGCGACGCGGACAGCGGCCCGAACAAGCTGCAAAACATGCCGTTGCTGTATACCGCAACCGCCGCCGGCGTCGATCTGCGTATCACCGGCACATTGAACAGCACCGCGAACACCAACTACCGCATCGAGTTCTTCCGCAACCCAGCGGGCAAGGAAGACAGCAGCGGACATGGTGAAGGCGCGGTCTACCTCGGCGCGACCACGGTGACCACCGACACCGCCGGCAGCGCCAGCATAGCCGTGAACCTGAGTGGCGCGAACCCGCTGGCCGGCGATCGCATCACCGCCACGGCAACAGTGGACCTCGGGGCCGGCGCTTACGGCGACACCTCGGAATTCGCGTTGAACGGCATCGCGGTGGCGCCGGGCATCAGTGTTTCTCCGACCAGCGGCCTGACGACCAGCGAAGCCGGTGGCACCGCCAACATCGATTTCATCCTCGACGCCGCGCCGCTCAGCGATGTGACCATCGCCTTGTCAGTCGACCAGGTCACCGAGGCCAGCCTGTCAACCCCATCGCTGACCTTCACGCCGACCAACTGGAATCAGACGCAGAGCGTCACACTGACCGGTTTACAGGACGATACGAACGACGGTGATACCGCCTACAAGCTGATCACCGCCGTGGCGAACAGCAAGGACAGCGCCTACGACGGCATGGCCGTCGCCGATGTCGCGCTGATCAACCTCGCCGTGGCGAACAGCGCACCGGGAATCACCTCGCTGGTCACGCAAAGCGTCGCCGAAGACAGCACCCTGACCTTCTCCTCGGCAAGCGGCAACGCAATCCTGATCAGCGATGCCGATGCCGGCGACAACCCGATCCAGATCAGCCTGGGCGCCAACGACGGCACGCTGACACTCTCCGGCTCGACCGGCCTGAGCTTCTCCAGCGGCGACGGTAGCGCCGATGCCAGCATGACCTTCAGCGGAAAGATCAGCGACATCAACACCGCGCTGGAAGGTCTGGCATATACGCCGAGCACCGACTTCAACGGCTCGACCGCTATCAATATTGCGGCAAACGACCAGGCCAACACCGGCACCGGAGGCGCACAAACAGGCAACAGCAGCATTGCAATCGCTGTCACATCGGTGAATGACGAACAGACACTGGACACCAACGCCGGCCTGACCCTAAGCGAAGGTGGCGGTGTGATCATCGACAACAGCGTGCTCGGCGCCAGTGACATCGACAACAGCACGGCGCAACTGATCTATTCCGTCACCACCCCGCCGGCCAGCGGTCGTTTGGAACTGAGTGGCAACCCGGGAGTCGCCATCGCCAGCTTCACCCAGGACGATATCGACAACAACCGCCTGATCTACCAGCATGACGGCTCGGAAACCACCACCGACAGCTTCGCCTTCAGCGTCGACGATGGCGCCGGCGCGGTCAGCAGCGGCACCTTCGCTATCAGCATTATCGCCGTCAACGCCCCCCCACTGATCACCTCGGCAGGAAGTGCAATCGTCGCCGAGAACCAGACCGGTGTGCTCACGGTCACCGCCAGTGACGCCGACAGCAATATCCCGACCTTCTCAATCACTGGCGGCGCCGATGCCGGCCTGTTCGCCATCGACGCCAACGCCGGCGCGCTGACGCTTATGGCCGCGCCGGACTTCGAGCATCCCAGTGACGCGAACAACGACGGTGTCTACGAGGTCCAGGTCAGCGCCGACGACGGCAATGGCGGCAGCGATACGCAACTGATCTCGGTGAGCATCACCGACGTGAACGAGGCGCCGGGGTTCACCAGCACGGCAATCACCACCGCGACCCAGGGCGGCGCGTACACCTACAACATCACCACGACCGACCCGGACGGCAATCCCCTGACGATCAGCGCGACGACGCTGCCGGCGTGGCTGGGCTTCAGCGACAACGGCGACGGCAGCGCAACGCTGAGCGGCACGCTGACGAACGCCGAGGTCGGCAATCACAGTGTGGTGCTGGCGGTGTCCGACGGCGCGTTGAGCGATATCCAAAGCTTCACTCTGACGGTCGATGCCGGCAACAGCCCGCCGATGTTCAGTAGTATCGCGCCGACCAGCGCAACGGTGGATCACGCATACAGCTACTCGATCAGCGGCAGCGATCCGAACGGCGACCCACTGACGATCGCCGCATCCGGCCTGCCGGCCTGGCTGAGCCTGACGGACAATGGCGATGGCAGCGCGACACTGAGCGGCACGCCGGCTGCCGGCGATGCCGGCACCAGCAATATCATTCTGAGGCTATCCGACGGCATCGCCAGCGATACCCAGAACTTCGTGCTGAACGTCGGCGGGCCGAACGGCGCGCCGGTCTTCAATAGCTTCGCGCCGCGTGTGATCACCACCGGCCAGCATTACCAGTATCATATCGTGGCCAGCGACCCCGAGGGCGACGCGCTGGGCATCAGCGCCTCGGCCTTGCCCGGCTGGCTGAGCCTGACAGACAACGGTGATGGTACCGCCACGCTTGCCGGCACGCCCGGCCTTAATGACAACGGCAACTACCCGATCAACCTGCTGGCATCGGATGGTGTCGACAGCGTCTCCCAGCAATTCACGTTGAGCGTCGCAGAGATCAACCATGCGCCCAGCTTTGTCTCCCGCCCGGAGGGCGACGCGATCGAGGAGCAGCGCTACCATTACCAAGTCTTCGCGCGCGACCTCGATGGCGACAGTCTACGCTTCTCCGCCATTCAATTGCCTTCCTGGCTGACCTTGACGCCATCCGGTCCGGACAGCGCGATCCTGAGTGGCACGCCAGACGACCCAGAGGTCGGCACCCACCGCATCGTGCTGGGCGTCTCCGATGGCTCGCTAAGCGCGCAACTGCGTTTCCAAATCACCGTCGAGAACGTCAACGACGCGCCGCTGATACGTTCCGACACACAGGAACCCGGTGTCGTCGAGGATCAACGGATCCAGGACGGCCGACTGGTGACCTCCGGCGGCTTACATATCAGTGATGCCGACCCGGGAGAATCCTTTTTTGTTGCGGAAACCCTGAACGGCACGCTGGGCCAACTGCGCATCGATCGTGACGGCGGCTGGGAATATACCGCCGATGCAGGCCAGGCCGCGATTCAGCAACTCGCCGCCGGCGAAAGTCTGGCCGAACACTTCCAACTGACCACGGCCGACGGCAGCCATTTCGGGCTGACGTTGCGCGTGCATGGCAGCGAGGATGCGCCACGCGTCGGCACGCCGATCGCCGATCAGACGGCAACCCAGAACAGTGCATTTCAGCTGCGCCTGCCCGCGGACAGCTTCAGCGACATCGATCGTTCCGACATCCTGCACTACGCCGCGACCCGGGTCGATGGCGGCGCGCTGCCGGCATGGCTGCGCTTCGATCCCGCGAGTCGCACGCTGAGCGGCACGCCAGCATTCACCGATGCCGGCCAGTTGGCGATTCGAATCAACGCCGATGATGGCTTGGAGAGCGCCGCCCAGGAATTCATGCTGAACGTGAAGGCACTGCCGATACCCGACGAACCTTTCTCCGGCAACGGCGACCCGCAACACGATAGCGGCAAGCCCGTGGCGCGTGGCATCGATAGCGACACTCAGCCAGCGGTGACCGGAACCGGCAGCAGTGGCAGCGCCGTGGCGGAGCCAATCACTCCGGTCTCCGACACGCGCGCCGACGGTGGACGCCTGGTCATCGGGGATGCCATCGATGCCTCGTCGTCACACGCGGAATTCCTGCCGCCACGGCTACTCGCCGAAACACCAGAGCCAGCGTTCGACCCGACATTCTTCGATCCCTATCCGCTGGACGCCGACACCTTGGTCGAACTCTTCGCCAATCCGACGACAACCACTGGACCACGCTCCAACCCGGTGATCGAAGCCATTCCACCAAAGCCGCTGAACCTGGGGCACCTCGATCTCAACCCGCTGGCGATGGCGCCGCCGCGGCCCCCGGCCAGCCCGAGCCACACGGCATTGCACAACCCGGATTTTCTCGCCGACCTGGACCTGCTGAAACAGGATCTGGACCAAGCGCTCAGCGACGATACCAATCACCGCGCACTGAAGGCTGAAACAGTCATTGGCCTGACCATGAGCCTGTCGGTCGGCGTGGTCAGTTGGGTGACCCGCGCTGGTTCGTTGATGGCGGCCTTCATGTCGATCGCGCCACTCTGGAAACAATTGGACCCATTGCTGGTGCTCGGCACCGATCCGAAGCGTACGTCGCCGAATGATGAGAGCGACGACGACAACATCTCGAAACGGGTGGAATCCCTGTTCGAGGGCGCTGAACCACCGCCGCGAAAGGACTGACCACCATGGGAAAAATTCTACGTTCACCGCTTGCGCGCATCAGTTTCGGCCTGACCATGCTGACGGTGACACTGGTGCTGGTCAGCGACCTGCTCGGCCTGATTCCAGATACCCGGAGCGCCGCGCTGGAAGCACGCAAGACCACGGCGGAATCGCTCGCGGTAATGCTCACCAGCACGATCGCCGAGGGCCAGGACGATCGCGTCCAGGAGACTTTGAACTCGGTCATCGAACGCAACCCGCGGATACTGTCCGGCGCGGTGCGCGACCGTCACGGCAAGCTGCTCGCTGTCTCCGGCAAGCATGCCGACCATTGGACACTCGCGCCTGATGACCATTCCACCGCCAGCGAGATACAGGTGCCGCTATATGACGAAAGCGGCCGCTGGGGCAGCGTCGAGCTGCGCTTCATTTCGTTAAGCGAGATAGGCGGCCTGCTATCCTTCCGGCAATCTCTGCTATCGGTCGCGTTGTTCATCGCGGTGAGCGGTTTTCTCGTCTACCTGATCTTTCTAAAGCGCACCTTGCGCGAGCTGAATCCAGACGCGGTAATTCCGGAGCGCGTGCGCGGCGCATTGGATACACTTGCCGAAGGCTTGTTGATCATCGACGAACGCGGCTATATCGTATTCGCCAACCACGCCTTCGCGCGGCGCACCGGACAACCGCCAGAAGCAATGACCGGCCACTCCGCCGAAGCCCTGGACTGGCGCCTCCAGTCCGAGGACGACAGCATCGCCCAGCTTCCATGGCTGCGCGTGCTGGACGGCGAGGAACTCGCCAGCGGCACCACCATCCGGCTGAAAACCGCGCTCGGCGAAACCTACACCTTTGCCGTCAATGCCGCACCGATCAACGCCAGCGACGGCCGCCTACGCGGTGTGCTGATCACCTTCGACGACATCACCGAGATCGAACGCAAGAACGACGAGTTACAACGCACCTTGCACCGCCTGGAGCAGAGCCAGCGCGCGGTCACCCGTCAGAATCAGGAACTCCAGGTACTCGCCACCCGCGACCCGCTGACCAACGCACTGAACCGGCGCTCACTGTTCCAGGGACTGGAGACCTTGTTCAAGGCAGCCCGCCGCGAGAATGAACCGCTGAGTTTCATCATGGTGGACATCGACCACTTCAAATCGGTGAACGACCGCTTCGGCCACGGCGTTGGCGACAAAGTGATCCAGTATCTCGCCAGCGTGCTGACCGAGTATTCGCGCCCCAATGATCTGGTCGGGCGTTTCGGCGGCGAGGAGTTCTGCGTGGTGTTGCCGACGACCGAGATCGCCACCGCGCGGGATATCGCCGAGACCATGCGCAAGGCGGTACAGGAGAACCGGGGCGCCGGATTCGCCGATCTGCCACGCATCACATCGAGCTTTGGCGTCGCCATGCTGGACGCCGATACCAGCGACCACAACGCCTTGGTCGAGCAAGCCGACCAGGCGCTGTATGTCGCCAAGGAGAGCGGCCGCAACCGGGTGGCATGCCACCCGGCCGATGACGGCGACCCCGTCGAACCACGCGCGCCAACGACGGACAATGTCGTCCTGCTACCCAACCAGCCGGCGCGGGACGAAGAACCTCGGGCAAGCGACACCGATCTGGCCGCCAAGCTGCTGACCCTGCCCACTGGCGCGCCATGCACGCCGCCAAACCACATCGTTCTGTTCGATCGCATCGAGCAGGCCATCAAACGCGCGCGTCGCTACGCCACCCAGGTCGCGATATTGATGCTGGAGCCGGACAATCTGCAACGCGTGCGAGACACCTTTGGCCTGGCCATCGCCGACAAACTGGCCGTCGCGGTGATCGCGCGCCTGAAACAGATCTTCCGCGACACCGATACCGTAACGCTGACGCAGAGCGACGAAATGCTGTTCTCCATCGCGCAACTGGAGAACGACCAGATCGTCATCCTGCTGACCGAGCTGGCCGACAGCGAGGTCATCACCAACCTGCTGCAACGCATCTTCGCCAGCCTGGACGAACCGATCGACATCGATGGCAACGAGCTACGCGTCACCACCCATGTCGGCGCCAGCATCCATCCATTCGACGGCGACGACCCGGAAACCCTGGTGCGCAACGCCAGCATCGCATTGCATGAGTCACGCAAGAGCACCGCCGGCGGTCCTTTCATGTTCTATTCAGAAGACATCAACCGACGCGCGAAACAACAAATCCGCCTGGAAGCGGAACTCAAGCATGCGCTGGACAACGAGGAATTCCTGATCTACTACCAACCCAAGGTGGATCTGAACAGCGGCGTCATCCACGGGCTGGAGGCATTGCTTCGCTGGCGGCATCCCCGGCTCGGCATCGTCTCGCCGAACGACTTCATCCCACTGGCCGAGAAAACCGGCCTGATCAGCGACATGACGCGTTGGGTGATGCACGGCGCGTGCCAACAACTTGCCGAATGGCGCAAGCTCGGCCACGAACAACTGAGCGTCGCCATCAACCTGTCGCCGACCACCTTCCGCGACGAACATCTCGGCCAGAACCTGCTCGCGGAACTCGCCATGCACGACATCCCGCCAGCGATGCTCGAAGCCGAGATCACCGAGACCGTGGTGATGCGGAACATGGAACGGGCGATCGACATACTCACCGAGCTGCACGAAGCCGGCGTGAGTATCGCGCTGGACGACTTCGGCACCGGCTATTCATCGATGCACTATCTGAAACGCTTTCCGCTCAGCAAGGTGAAAATCGACCGCTCGTTCATCACCGACTTCACTCATGCCTCCAACGACGCCGCCATCGTCAGCGCGATCATCGCGATGGCGCACAGCCTTGGCCTGAACGTAGTCGCCGAGGGCGTCGAAACCGAGGAACAACTGCATTTCCTGCAAGACCTGCACTGCGACGAGATGCAAGGCTACCTGTTCAGCCGACCCGTGCCACGTGACGAAGCCACCCGGCTGCTGGCGCAATCCTCCGGCATCCAACGCCTGATTCGCGAATATGGACTCGACTTCGCCCGCCTCGGCCAACTGCCCGGCAACCGCCCGCCTTCGGGCATGATCGGGATATTGAACGAGTTTCCGGCGGCAGCCCGTTGACGCTTCCATGCCGCATCAAGTACCAAGGCTCATAAATCACTTCCATAAAAAGCGCTGTAGCCAGTCGAACGTCGGCACTATCGCAGCCTCATTGATCTGGATCAATAGATACCGACAAACCCTATTCGACACAATTGTTTACAAAAAACGAGCAAGGTAACTCAGCTTTTGAGCCTGTATCGACGATATGATCAAACGAAGAGATATCGCCTCCCGAAAAAAAGCAGCGTAACTCGAAAAACTGACACAAGGAAAGCATGCATGAATCGTGAAGTCTCTGGTTACCCGGCTTGGTTCAAGCAGGCAACAGCAAGATTTTCTCCCTATCCATATCAACAACAGCTGGCAGAACAACCTTGGCCGGATGCGCTGGAAATCCCGACAGGACTTGGAAAAACCGCCGCTGTCACCCTCGCATGGCTTTATAAGAGACGTAAACTACATGACCCGGAAACCCCTCGCCGGCTTGTTTGGTGCCTGCCGATGCGGGTATTGGTCGAACAGACTCGGGAAAATATCCAACACTGGTTGACCCGGCTCGACGAGCCTGTGCCAGTGCATCTCTTGATGGGTGGCGAGGCCGACATGAAGGCGTGGAGCGAAGAGCCAGAGCAAGACCAAATCCTCATCGGCACCCAGGACATGCTGTTGTCCCGAGCCTTGATGCGTGGTTATGGCATGAGCCGCTATCGCTGGCCGATCGATTTTGCACAATTACACAGCGACGCACTGTGGGTATTCGACGAAATTCAACTGATGGGGGCTGGACTGCCCACGTCGACCCAACTGGAAGCCTTCCGACGAACATCGGCACATCCAGGCAGCGCCCGCTCCCTATGGATCTCCGCCACGCTGAACGCCAAATGGATGGACAGCATCGACTTTCGGCCCTATCTGGACAAGCTGCGCATACAAACGTTGAGCAATACCGAAAAACACTCAGACACCATCCGCAAGCGACACGAGGCCAATAAGCCGCTGGCATTCGCCACAACCCGACTGACGAGTGAAACAGCCAAATCCCAGGCCAAGACCTATATCCACCAACTCTGTGACGAGATTCTTCAGCATCACGAAAACCAAACCACACTGATCATCCTCAACACTGTGGAGCGCGCCCAGGCACTGGGCGAACAGCTTCTGAAGCGTTTCAAGAAACACACGGATGCGCCCGAAATGCTACTGGTTCACAGTCGTTTCCGCGCCGAGGAACGCCAGCGTTTGAACCAGCGTCTGGCACGCACCGCCAGCCATGAGAACCGTATCATTATCGCAACCCAGGCGATCGAGGCCGGAGTCGATCTCTCCAGTCATATCCTGTTTACCGAACTGGCGCCATGGCCCTCGCTTGTACAGCGCTTTGGCCGCTGCAACCGGGCTGGAGAACATGCTCTGGCGCCGGTCTTTATACTCGACATCGAAACGGGCAAGAAACTCTCGCCGCCCTATACCGACGAGACCTTGGAAGCCGCCCATCAGAAACTCAATGGCTTAACATCCGCCTCGGCGGCGGATCTGCCGCGGATAGACGAAGCCCAACCGATCCATCCCGTACTGCGACGCAAGGATCTGTTGGAACTGTTCAATACCGAAGCTGACCTGTCCGGCTTCGATATCGACATCTCGCCCTATATCCGCGATAGCGGCACGCCGCCTATACAGGTGTTCTGGCGGAATTTCGACAAAAAGCCCGAAGGACAAATGGCTCCGAAACGAAATGAACTGTGCCCGGTTTCGATCACGCAGATTCAAGCCCATCTAAAAAAAGCCGGGGCCTACACTTGGGACATCATCTCACGTGATTGGCAATCACAACTCGCTCGTCAGGTACGTCCAGGTCAGACCCTATTACTCCGCGCCAGTGAAGGGGGGTATTCGCCCTTGCTCGGCTTCAGGCCCCGCTTCATCGACAAGAAAAAACCACTGCAACCACTAGAAGGTGGGAAGCAGATCCCCGAAAGCGACAGTGACGACCCAGACACGCTGATTGGTTGCTTCATTCCACTGGACCGGCATCTTCATGACGTGGCCAAGGCAGCCCGCGTACTCTGCGAAGCGCTACACGAAACCGAGCAGGCCGATGCCATCGAATGTGCTGCCCGTTGGCACGATGTCGGCAAAGCACATGAGGCATTCCAGAATATGTTGATCGCCTGGCACCCGAACGCCACGGCATACAACGACCGATATTGGGCCAAGTCGGACGGCACCCTGCTACCCGACAGCCCCCGCTGGCCAGACTATGTCGCCTGCGGCGGCGATGCGCCCCGCCTGCAAATACGCCGTGGTTTTCGCCATGAACTGGCCTCGGCCCTGGCTTGGCTGGCGCACCATCCATCGAATGAAAGCAACGACTTGATTGCCTATCTTATTGCCGCTCATCACGGCAAGGTACGCATGGGACTACGCGCCTTGCCCAATGAGGAACCACCCACTGACGGTCGCGCCCATGCGCGTGGCGTCTGGGAGGGTGACCAATTGCCCGAACTGTATTTCGATGGTGAACATCTGCCGAAAACCAAGTTACGGCTGGACATCATGGCCTTGGGAGAAGGTGAGAGTGGCGCATCCTGGGCCACACGAACCCAGAAATTACTACATGACCACGGCCCGTTCCGACTCGCCTGGCTGGAGATGCTAGTGCGCATCGCCGACTGGCGTGCTTCCCGAGAGGAACAACAATGAATTCCATTACCAAAAACATGGCGATAGCTGAAATCCCACTGCAAAGCTGCAATTCCACGCCATTGGCCGCTTATCTGAAAGCGCTCGGCATCCTGCGCATCCTGGCCGAACAATCGGACCGCGACATCAGCGGCCACTGGCATAACGAACATTTCGTACTGCGCACCAAGCTCCACCAGGATGATCTGACGACATTCTTTCTCAAACAATGGAAGCCAACCCCGATCATTGCGCCTTGGAATGGAGGTAGCGGGTTCTACCCAAAAGACAACCAGGACGCCATGAGAAAAATCCAGGCATCATCCTTGCCCCGGTTTTTGGACTACCTTGCAGTCATCGAGACAGGAAAGAAAGCCATTTCCGAGTTTGGATTAAAAGAAAGCCCAAAGGACAAGCTGCTGAAGGCCCAGATGTTGACCCATCTGCGTGCAACCCTGCCAGATACCGCATTAAAATGGCTCGATGCCGCCGTCACCCTGACTGCTGAAGATACCCGCTACCCACCGCTGTTAGGTACCGGCGGAAACGATGGTCGGCTGGATTTCACTAACAACTACATGCAACGCCTGGTTGATGTTATCCCACCCAATGCTTCGCTTATCCCGGAACACAGTCGCCGCTGGCTGGTAAACGCTTTGTTTGGCGAGCCAGTACCTCGGCTCAGTAGCAAAGCTATCGGCCAGTTTTCTCCCGGTCAATCCGGTGGACCAAACGCAGGAACGGGCTATGAAGCCGGTGCCTTGATCAACCCGTGGGACTTCGTACTGATGATTGAAGGCAGCCTGCTGTTCGCCGCCGCCATCACCCGCCGCTTTCATGATGAACCCGGCTCGCTGAGTTTCCCTTTCACCGTGCGGCCCAGTGGTGCGGGAACCGGAGCAATCAGCCTGCGGGACGAGGCGCCCGCAAGGGCTGAGGTATGGATGCCGCTATGGTCGGAACCTGCTACGCTTGCTGAACTGAAAGGCCTGTTCAGTGAAGGCCGCGCGACCCTCGGACGACGATCCGCGATCAGCGGGCTGGACTTCGCGCGCGCAGTCTCTTCCCTTGCCGTCAATCGCGGGATCAGTCAGTTCGAGCGTTATGCCTTCATGAAGCGCTCAGGCAAGGCATATCTGGCGACGCCACTCGGGCGCTTCAACGTACCAACAAGACCTGCCTCGGATCTGATCGCCGACCTCGAACGTAATGGAAACTGGCTGAAACAGTTCCAGAATCATGCGCGCAAGGACGAAACACCAAATCGCCTGAAACACCTGGCACATCGGCTGGAAAACGCCATGTTCGCCCTGAATCGACGCCGGCACGACCGCCAACGCGAGGTACAGAGTGTATTGATCATTCTCGGCGAGATACAACGCTACGCCGCCTCCAGCCCAAGTTATCGGGAAAATCTACGCCCTATCCCCCGACTCAGAAGGAAATGGCATGGCGAGGCGAACGACAGATCCACCGAATTTCAACTGGCCAGCGCCCTGGCTAGCCTGGCGACAGGAAACAAACAGCATCCTATGCCGATGCGCGCGCACATTGCGCCGGAAAATGAAGCCAGCCACGACTGGGAACAAGGCGCGCGTAAACTATGCGCCTGGAAACATCCTAACATCGAAAGCAACCTGACTGCGGTAG
>JALSSX010000051.1 GCA_026984055.1 Sedimenticola sp.
CAATCGCTGTTCAAATACACCAACCAATACGCCAACCAACCCGTAAACGACACACAAAACCGGACACTTCTGAATGGCAGAAAAGAGGACATTTCTGAATTGGGTTGACACATCATGGCAAGATGGCTTCATTCCCCGAAGCGTCGGCCGATAGCCCGGTGAAACGGGCGACGCCACCCGAATACCGTGTTACTCGTCGTTGTGGGGGGACACTCCCCACAATGACGAGCAACACGCTCAAGGATCTCCGTGCGCATGCGATAATTCCGACGCTTGGCTGGCTGTAACGATATAATACGAAGTCAAATCGCCCTCATACCTGCTGATTCGGTAGTCGACCCATACTCAACCTTCTGATTTGTAACTCTTATGTTTAAGATATTTGGTCATTATGTATCTCGCCTGCACTTCATGTTGGGCGTTCTTGAGTTTCTCGTCTTTTTTGTTGCGATCTACGCAGGCTTTTGGTCTCGCTTCGAACTCCTGGGTGGAGGCATGGACGATGTCGAGATATCCCTGTTTCTACCCGCGCTGATCTATGCTGTCGCCATGTTGTCGTCGATGGTGGCATTGGGACTGTATCAGCGTGGCAGTATGTCTCACGCGGCGATGATCGTGCGCTTGGCGGTTGGTTTCGCGCTTGGAACCGCCGCGCTGAGTCTGGTGTTCTACGCGTTTCCCAACCTGTTTCTTGGGCGAGGCGTTTTTGGCCTGGCGATGTTGTATTCCTTTATTCTGGTGGGTTTGACGCGCGCGGCGTTCCATCACTTCGCAGCGGAAGATGCCCAGCTCCACCGCGTGTTGGTGCTCGGCAGTGGCGCCTCGGCGCGCACGGTGCTGGACCATGAACGGGAGGGGTTCGGCTACCAGGTCGTCGGATTCATCCGGCTGTCCGACTCGGAGCGCCAACTCGATGATCAACGGGTCAGCGAGTTACCGGAATCGCTGCTGGCGTATGTCGAGAGTCATGATGTCGATGAGATGGTCGTTGCCGCGGACGACCAGCGCAAGGGCTTGCCATTGGATGATATCCTCGATTGCAAGATGAGCGGTATCCGGGTCTTCGATCTGATCTCCTTCTTCGAGAAGGAGACCTCGAAGATCCGGATCGATTTCCTGAAACCCAGTTGGATCATCTTCTCGAGTGGTTTCAAGATGGGGCTGTCGACCCGCTATGGGAAGCGACTGTTCGATATCCTTGTCAGCCTGTCGCTATTGACGCTTGCGTCCCCGATAATGCTACTGGTCGCCGCGGCAAGTGTTGTCGAATCCAAGGGGCGCGACCCGGTGTTTTTTCATCAGGTCCGGATCGGTCAGAATGGCAAGTTGTTCAATGTGCATAAGTTTCGCAGCATGTGTGTCAATGCGGAAAGCGATGGCGTGGCCCGTTGGGCGACGAAGAACGATAGTCGCATCACCGCGCTGGGAAAATTTATCCGGAAAACCCGCCTGGACGAGTTGCCGCAGTTGTGGAATGTCCTGGTCGGCGAGATGGCGATGGTCGGCCCGCGTCCGGAACGTCCGGAATTCGTCGACCAGTTGGCCAAGAACATCCCGTATTTCAATGAACGGCATCGTGTCAAGCCCGGGGTGACCGGTTGGGCGCAGGTCCGTTATCAGTATGGTGCCAGCGAGGAGGATGCTCGCGAAAAGCTACAATACGACCTCTACTACGTAAAGAATGCGTCGCTGTTCCTTGACTTGATTGTCCTGCTCGAAACGGTCGAGGTCGTATTATGGGGCAAGGGTGCGCAATAACATGGCGGAGGGGCACTGCCTATCGCCTTGCCTCGGTCGTTGTCGTTGACGCGATGTCTCCACGCTATGGGCTGATATGAGCGCGTTGGGTTACTACGGTTATCTGATCGCGGCGGCGGGCTATTTCGTGCTGCTGTTGCTGCTGCTGACAAACTGGCGTGGTCGGTTACTTGGCGGCATTCTGTTGCTGGCATGTGCCTTGACCGTGGTGTGGGGCGTGGTGCTGGGCATGCATGCCTATGGTGTCGCCCTGCCTTCCTCTCTGTTCTGGGGGATGGAAACCCTACGCAGTTTCTCATGGCTGGCATTTCTGGCCCGCTTGCTCAACCCCTCTGGCGTATTGAGGGAGGGCTTCCCCAAGGTGCTCGCGATCGTAGTGTCGCTATTTACCCTTGTGCTGCTGCTGCCGATCAATCTGGATCAACTGCTACGCCAACTGGCGCCCTCGGTCGCCGGCAATATCAGTGTGCGCTATTTCGGTTATGTGATTCTTGCGTTGTCCGGTCTGATCCTGATCGAGCAGCTCTATCGCAATACCCAGGAGGACAATCGCTGGGGTATCAAATACCTGCTGCTGGGCCTCGGCGCGATGTTTGCCTTCGATTTCTATCTGTATGCCGACGCGCTGCTGTTCCAGCGTATCGATACCGGGCTGTGGTACGCGCGGGGTCCCATCGTGACGATGGCCGTGCCGTTGATAGGCATGTCGGTAGCCCGCAATCCCATATGGTCCATCCATGTGTTCGTGTCGCGCCGAATGGTGTTCCACACCACCGCGATCTTCAGCGCGGGCATCTACATGCTGCTGATGGCGGTCGCGGGCTACTATATCCGGCTCTATGGGGGCGAGTGGGGATCTGTCTTCCAGATCATCTTTTTCAGCGGAGCCGTGCTGATGCTGATCGTACTCACCAGTTCCGGCCAGGTACGCGCCCATGCAAAGGTGTTTCTCAACAAGCACTTCTTCAAGTCCCGATACGATTACCGCGAGGAATGGTTGCGGTTGATCGCCACCCTGTCGGGACAAGAGAGCAATATCGACCTGTTTCAACGCGTCATAGGGGCGCTGGCCTCTATCGTGGACAGCCCGGGTGGGTATCTGTTTTTGACACGAGCCAGCGGACGGGCTGAGCTGGCCGAACGTTACAACGCACCCGAAGTCGATCTGCCCACGGATATCGATTATCTGCCGTTGACGACCCTGCTGACCGAGAAGGAGTGGATTGTCCTGTTCGATGAAGAACATACCCAAGGCCGGAACGCGGTCCCGCGGCCCCTGCTGGATATCGCCAAGGCCTGGCTGATCACCCCGTTGCTGCACGACCAACGGCTTACCGGCTTCGTCTTGCTGTTGGCGCCCAAAGCGCCGATGCGGCTGAACTGGGAGAACATGGATCTATTGAAGACTTCCGGCAGGCAGGCGGCCAGCTACCTGAGTCTTTATCAGGCCGCGGAGGCCCTGGCGGAAGCCAAGCAATTCGAGGGATTCAACCGCCTCTCGGCATTCGTTATCCACGATTTAAAGAATATCATCGCGCAGTTATCGCTGGTTACCAAGAACGCAGTCAAGCACAAGAGCAACCCAGCTTTCGTCGACGACGCGATGACGACGATCGAAAACGCGGTGGAACGCATGAGTCGCCTGCTGACCCAACTGAACAGCTCTCAGGCGGAGGATGATTCCAGCTGTACCGATCTGGTGCGAGCGGTACAGGAATCGGTATTAACGCAAAGCCAGCACCAGCCGATCCCGGCGCTATCATCGGCGGAAGGGCCGATCCCAGTACGGGCCGAGGCCGATCGACTGGTCTCGGTGATCTCTCATGTGATACAGAATGCCCAGGACGCAACACCGGATGACGGAGAAATCCGGATCGTCGTGGAACCCAATGCGAAAGAGGCCCTGGTGCATATCATCGATACCGGAAGCGGCATGAGTGAACAATTCATTCGTGAATATTTGTTCAAGCCCTTCCATACGACGAAAGGATTGACAGGAATGGGGATCGGCGCGTATGAATGCAGGGAATTCGTGCGCTCGATTGGAGGACATGTCGAAGTGCGTAGCGAACCCGGCCAGGGGAGCACCTTTTCCTTATCGATCCCCATGGCATACGATTGCGATCGAAAAACCGCGAAACTCGTGGATTAGCGTGAAAGTCGCTAGCCCGGATTTCTCACCGGGTCGCAGTAGTGAACGGGTGAGAAATCCGGGCTAGCAGGCCATTGAAAAATGGCATTTTTCAATGGCCTGTGTACGCTACAGCGATGTCCCACCCTTTTCGATCACGATAAGTGGTTGAAAATATGAGCAAAGCGAAAATCGCATTTTCTCTTTGCGACGAGAAAAATGCCATGGAGGGCATTTTCGAGATCCCCTGGCGGTTTGCCTGCGGGAACGCCGTGAATACGTGCGGGCTTGGCTTCGATATTGGGGTGGGGAGCATCTGAAATGCCGGGGACGTTTCCATTGTCCCGCCTCGGGCATCCGATGGCCGAATCACAAACAACATTCATGGCGGCGGGAGTGGGGTTTCGGTCATGAGGGTCAGGCATGATCTGACGTGTTGAAAGGCGCCCTTGGGCATCTGCCGATACCCAATCTTGGATTTGACCGAGAGTCGCTGTAATCTCGGTGGGGATATGTATAGAATGGCCTCCCCGCCTCGGATCCATCATGAAAGTCAGACAAAGCCTTTCTTGAATGAGGAGACCGGCTTCAGGAAGTGATTCCAAGGTCGAACAATAGGACGTTATGAGCATATAGGTATGAGCATAGAGGCGATTAGCGCCGTGACGGCAGGCTGGGAACCTCTAAAGCGCGCGCGAGAAATCCGGCGCTTGACTGACCGAGACGCTACTTTTTACATCTTTTAAATTATTGAAAGCAGGACGGTAATTTGGCTGCGAGCAATTGTAAGTTGCTGATCGTGGAAGACGATCCTGGGTTGCAGAATCAACTGAAATGGAGTTTTGACGATTTCGAGGTTGTTGTCGCCGAGGATAGAACGAGTGCCTTGACACAACTGCGCCGGCATGAACCTTGCGTGGTAACCCTGGATCTTGGCCTGCCACCGGACCCGGGTGGCGTATCGGAAGGTTTTGCGGTACTCGAGGAACTGCTGAAACTCGCTCCGGATACCAAGATAATCGTGGTAACCGGGCATGACGACAAGAATAACGCGGTGCGCGCAATCGGCCTGGGCGCTTATGACTTCTTCGAAAAGCCAGTCGAACCCAGTCTCCTCAACCTGATGGCGCAGCGCGCGGCCCGCCTCTATCAGTTGGAGCAGGAGAATCGTCAACTCAGTGAATTACAATCCGAACGGCCACTCGATGGCCTGATCGCTGGCAGTCCGGAGATGCGCAATGTGGTGCGCGGCATCGAAAAGCTGGCGCCAGTCGATGTCGCCACGCTCATTCTGGGCGAAAGTGGAACTGGCAAGGAGGTGTTGGTCAAGGCACTGTTCCAACTGAGTTCTCGCTTTGACAAGCGGCTGGTGGCGATCAACTGCGCGGCAATCCCGGAGAATCTGCTTGAAAGCGAGCTGTTTGGGTTCGAGAAGGGCGCCTTCACCGGCGCGGTGAAGACAACGCTTGGCAAAATCGAAGTCGCCAATGGCGGCATGCTGTTTCTCGACGAGGTGGGTGACCTGCCGTTGCCCTTGCAAGCGAAACTCTTGCGTTTCCTTCAAGAGCGCGTTATCGAACGCATTGGCGGGCGCGAGGAGATTCCGGTCGACGTGCGTGTCATCTGCGCTACCCATCGTGATCTGGCACAGCGTGTCGCCAGCGGGGATTTTCGTGAAGACTTGTACTACCGAATCAATGAAGCCACGATCCAGGTGCCGGCGTTACGCGACAGACAGGGGGATGCCGTCCTATTGGCAAAGGCCTTTCTCGCCAGATTTGCCGAACAGTTCAATAAACCGGTCAAGGGTTTCAGCAACGCGGCATTGCTTGCCATCGAGGCCTACTCCTGGCCCGGAAACGTGCGAGAACTCGAGAATCGCGTCAAAAGAGCGATCATCATGGCGGATGGCTCGACAGTCGGCCCCGAGGACCTTGAACTGGAGGGCAGAGAGGAAGACGATTACCCGCTGAACCTCCGGGAAGTCAGGGAGTCCGCCGAAAAGGCAGCTATCCAGCGCGCATTGGCTTTCACCGAAAATAATATTTCCAAAACGGCGGAACGCTTGGGACTCACCCGCCCCACGCTCTATAATCTACTCAAAAAATACGATATTGCTATCTGATTCGACAGCGCTCCGATGCTTGAACCTGATGGCTTCCAAAAGCGGTTTTGCGCGGTATTTCTCCATGCGCCGATTTCGACTGGCAGGCTGTTAAAAAATGCCATTTTTCAACAGCCTGCCAGGCGTCAAACCAGATCTCATGTTGAGACCTGAAACACCCCGGATCAACACAGGCAACCGACAGGCACAAACTCTCATGTCAGTGGTAAGCCGAGAACTTACAGCCAAAACAATGACTCCATTACGAAGGACATCTTTAGATATGAAGTATTCACGTACCCGATACGGGATCATTCTTGCCGGATTGATGCTTGCCGCGGCATCCTCGCATGTCTACGCCAAGAGCGCCAAGGAACTCTATCAGGAAGCGCGGCAATCGATAGAGCAGGGCGAGGACAAGGCCGCTGTCATTCAGTTGAAGAATGTACTCCAGCAGGATCCCGAGTTTGCCGATGCGCGCTTCGCGCTCGGTCAGCTCTATCTGAAATACAATGACGGCGCCAGTGCGGAAAAAGAACTCCGTCGCGCGGCCAAGCTGGGCATGCCTCGCGAGAAATGGCTGTTACAGTTGGGACGCGCTTATCTGCTGCAAGGAAAGAACGTCGAATTGCTCGACAAGCTTTCGCCCGATGACGGGACCACCCCGGAGGATCGCGCGAAGATATTGACGCTCAGGGGCAAGGCCTATCTGGGATTGAAGGACTATGATGAGGCGCGCTCGAGCTTTAATAAGGCCCTGGCTTTAGTGCCGGGAGAGGCGGATGCGCAGCTCGGCTTGATTCGCATCCAGATCGTAAAGGATGACAAGGAGCAGGCGTTGAAGGAGTTATCCGCGTTGCTGGATGCCCATCCGGATAACCAGGATGCTCACCTGATTCGGGGAGAATTGCTGCGACTGAACAATAAACCAAAGCAAGCGCTGGCGGATCTCGATGCCGTTCTGAAGAAGTCTCCCGACAATCTTCGCGCGCGTTTTGCGCGCGCATCTACCCACATCGCATTGCGTCAATACGACAAGGCAAAACAGGATGTGGCCGAGGTCGAAAAGATATTTCCAGACTCACCGATGGTGAAGTATCTACGTGGCCTGATCGCATTCCAACAGCACGACCTGCCTAAAGCCGAAGGCTATATCCAGGAGGTACTTCAGGGCGTTCCAAACCATCTGCAATCGGTATTGCTATATGGATCAATCAAGTACGGGCTGAAGGACTATGAGGTCGCGGACGATTATCTGACCCGAGTCATCGAGACCGGGGTGGATCATGCCGCCGTATACAAGATGTTGGCGGCTTCCCGAGTCAAGCTGAACCGCATCAAGCCTGCAATAGAAACCTTATTGGCCGCCGTGAAACGCTATCCGAAGGACGCCCAACTGATGGCGATGCTCGGTACGGCATACATGCGTCTTGGCGACAATGCCGCCGGTGAAAAGTGGTTGTCGAAAGCGGTGGAAGCCTCACCGGACGTTCCCGCCTATCGCACCCAGCTCGCTTTGGGCATGCTTGCTGGCGGAGACGCGGATAATGCAATATCCGAGTTGCAGTCGGCGGTCAACGTGGGTAAGGGCCTGATGCAGGCAGATGTCCTGCTGGTATTGAGCTATTTGAAAAAACAGCAGTTCGATGAAGCCTTGAAAGCGGCCCAGGCGCTGATCGACAAAATGCCCAAAAGCCCCATTCCATATAATCTCAAGGGCCTGGCCTATCTGGCAAAGGGTGATCGC
Organism: Sedimenticola sp.; assembly: GCA_026984055.1. Taxonomy (GTDB): domain Bacteria; phylum Pseudomonadota; class Gammaproteobacteria; order Chromatiales; family Chromatiaceae; genus JALSSX01. Next base: position 7,741 of record JALSSX010000051.1, read on the forward strand.
GCCAAGGCAAAATCATCGTTCAACAAAGCGTTGGAGGTCGACCCAAAATTTCATACCGCGCGGGCCAATCTGGCAAGAGTGGCGCTGCTGGACAAGGACTACGAGGCCGCCGGAAAGTATTTCGATCAAGTATTGAAGGAAGATCCGAAAAACACCCAAGCCTATCTCGGTCGGATCCAGGTGGCGCGCCTGCTCGGGCAGCCCGACAAGATCCTACCCTTGTTACAGCGCGCGAGTATCGCGAACCCGGATGCCTTTGAGCCTAAGTTGTTGTTGACGCAGTATTATCTCGATCGTAAGGAATACCTCAAAGCACTTTCTTTTGCCAGTGAAATGGAGCATAAGTTCCCAAACAACCCATTGGTGGCAAAAGCGGTTGGGCAGACTCGCCTGGCCGCCGGCGAGGCGAATAGCGCGGTGGTCAATCTTCAACAGTATGCCGACGCCAATCCGAAGTCGGTACAAGCTTGGCTTCTGCTTGCCAAGGCCCAACTGAAATCCGGAGACAAATCGGGCGCCAGAAACACCTTTCGTCATCTAAAGGAGATCGCGCCTGATTCACCCGAGGTGCAGACCGCGCTCGCCGGCATGGAGCTGGATGCGGGGAATCTGAATACCACAATGGATATTGGCAAGGAAATGCAGAAGAAATATCCGGCATTGTCCATGGGTTACGAGATAGAGGCACTGGTACATTTCCGCCAGAAAGACAAGAAAGCCGGGGTCGCCGCGTTGGAAAAAGCCTATCGCATCAAACCCAGTAGCGGTCTTGTCGACAATCTCGCCCGCCAGTATCACGACATGGGGCGATTCGACGACTCGCGCGTTATACTGAAAAGTTGGTTGTCTAGCCATCCAGATGATGTCGCCCTGCGAATCACCTATGCAACCCTGCTGCAGACCCAAGGTAAGTTCGAGGCCGCTGAAAAGGAATACGAGAAGGCCATGGAGAAGCAACCGAACAATCCGGTTGTGCTGAACAATCTGGCATGGATGTACGATCGCAAGAAAGACCCCCGGGCAATCTCGGTCGCGAAGCATGCCTACGAGCTGAATCCGGGTAAGCCCGAGATCCAGGATACCTATGGCTGGATCCTGGTCAAGGCTGGCAAGGTCAAGCAGGGGCTGGTGATATTGCAGGAAGCCCTGACGAAGATGCCGAACCATCCTGAAATCGGCTATCACGTCGCCCATGCGCTGAAACAACTGGGGCGTCAGGACGAAGCCAACCGAGTGGTTGCCAACATCATCACCAACTATCCAGAGTCGCCATTTGCGGCAAAGGCGAGGGATCTGTTGAAATAGCGCGAAAGGCGGGTGGCCGCTACCTTGGGGACGAAAGTCCGTTTGGTAGCGGTGATCGCGTATCCAGCGATCATGAGGAAAACAAGTACTCCGCTACGGTGAAAGTTGCCCGTGGTTCTTGCCTCGGGAGACCGAGACCAAAGTCTGGCAGGCCCTTCCTGGCGAAACCGGGCGACCAATCGCTTCACCTGACGCACACTCAGGTTGCGTTGCCGTGCGGCATCCTTCTGGCGCAACTGCCGGATTGCGGTTTGCTGGATCACCTCCAGTCGATCGATGGCTTTGTGTGTCATCGCAATACTCTCCTCTGCCATTGCCCCTCCTGATAACCCAAAAGGGGACATCCTGTTAGAATTGGACAAAAGGGACATTACTGCTTTGGGCTAACAATAAATCGCCTCTGGATTGACTAGGAGTCGATTATTTATGTAGAATCCGCCCCTTATGTCGCCCAGCAACCTTCCCCGCTACGTGGATCCGCGCCAGCATGCTGGCGATGCCGCCCCGCTGACGGGAAGATATGTCTTGGCCGATCTGCGACGCGTCGTCGCGGCCAGCGTGGCGGCGGAGGGCGAGGTCGGGTTCAGTCTGCGTTTCCATGAAGAAAGTGCGCGGTGGTTTGCCGAAGGGCGGGTCAGGGCAACCCTGAGCATTGCTTGTCAGCGCTGCCTGGAGCCTTACCAACTCGTCGTAGATCGGGCGATTCGTCTTGCTTTCGTTGCTGACACGGATGAGGCATCGCGGGTTCCGGATACTTACGATCCGTGGATACTCGACGATGGGCGAGTGCTGCTGCGCGACTTGATCGAGGACGAGTTATTGCTGGCCATTCCAGACATACCTCGGCACCCGGACAACACCTGCGTGGCGCCTTCGTCGAGCAACGGTAGCGCGCGGGCATCGGACGGAGCACTGGCCGAATCCGCGGCCAGCCCGTTTGCGGTGCTGGCCAGTCTGAAGAAAGGTCCGGACCCCGAGAATCCCAAGGAAAATGCTGATTGAAGACGGGCATAAGTGATTGCCCAGGATCCGGCCGGCATTTCCCTATATTTGCTATTTCATCACTAACTCATTTCGCAGGAGTAAAGCCATGGCTGTACAACAGAATCGCAAAACCCCTTCCAAGCGCGGCATGCGGCGTTCACATGACGCCTTGAGCGCGGAAACACTCTCCATCGATCCAACCTCCGGCGAGACCCACCTGCGCCATCATGTCACCCCGGATGGTTTCTATCGGGGAAAGAAGGTCATCGATACGAACCCGGATTGATGCGCGCGGGGTGGCCCGTGGCGGGTTCACCCGATATCGCGCACTGAAACCATCTGTTCAAATTGACATTTGCGTACTTTCTCTTGCCATGCGGCGTTGCCGTGCAAAAGAAGGGCTGAGCATTTGATTCCTTTCTTTTCCCGCCAAACGTGTTTCCCTGCGGAGATGCACACCGTCGTGTTGTTTAACCATGCCTGATGTGAAAACTTCATCTCCCTCCCGCTCGACCACCATAGCGCTCGATGCCATGGGTGGAGACCACGGCGTCAGTGTCGTCGTGCCGGCGGCTGTCCGATACCTGGATATGACCGATGGGGTGAACCTGGTTCTTGTTGGTCAGCAGGATGCGCTGCATGAAGCGCTGGCCGGCTTCAGCAGCCCGCGCCTGAGTATCCGGCATGCCTCACAGACCGTTGCGATGGACGAATCACCGACACGCGCCCTGCGTGGCAAAAAGGATTCCTCGATGCGTGTCGCGATCGATCTGGTCAAGGAAGGCACCGCCGATGCCTGCGTCAGCGCCGGGAATACCGGCGCATTGATGGCGACCGCCCGCTTCGTACTGAAGATGCTGCCACATATCGAAAGGCCGGCGATCATCACTGCCATTCCGTCCACCAATGGCCATACCTGGGTGCTCGATCTTGGCGCGAACGTGGACTGTACCGCCAACCATCTGTTCCAATTCGCGGTGATGGGCTCCGAACTGGTCTCCGTCGTCGACGATCTGGCTTCCCCCCGTGTCGGGTTGCTGAACATCGGCCAGGAGGAGATCAAGGGTAACGAACAGGTCAAGGGCGCGCATGCGATCCTCGGCCAGAGTTCGTTGAACTATATCGGCTATGTCGAAGGCGATGACATCTACACCGGGGATGTCGATGTGGTTGTCACCGACGGCTTCGTCGGCAACGTCGCGCTGAAGGCCAGCGAGGGCGTAGCCAGCCTGGTACGGCATCAATTGAAACAGGGTTTCACCTCGTCCCTGTTGGGGCGTTTGCGTGGACTCGTGGCCATGCCCGTACTGAAGGCGTTTCAGAAACGCATGGATCCACGCCGCTACAATGGCGCGAGCCTCCTGGGCCTGCGTGGCATCGTCATCAAGAGCCACGGCGGTGCGGATGTGCTGGCATTCACCAACGCACTGAAGATCGCGCGCGAAGAGGTGGAGAAGGACATCGGCGCGCGTATCACATATCAAGTGGAAAGTCAGCTGGCGGGAGGTGAATAGCGTGACATACTCGCGAATTATCGGTACCGGCAGCCATCTGCCGGAGAAGGTGTTGACCAACGCCGACCTCGAAAGGATCGTCGATACCAATGATCAATGGATACGCGAGCGCACCGGCATACATGAGCGACGCGTCGTCGGTGAAAACGAATCGACGATCGACTTGGCGGAAGGTGCTGCGCGAAACGCCATGTCGGCCGCTGGCGTGGATAAGTCGGACATTGATCTGATCATCGTCGCCACGACGACACCCGACCGTGTCTTCCCGAGTACCGCCTGCCTGCTGCAACAACGTCTGGACATCCATGGTTGTCCGGCTTTCGACGTGCAGGCCGTATGTACCGGCTTTATCTATGCTGTCGGCGTGGCGGACAGCATGATCCGCTCCGGCGCCGCGAATACCGCGCTGATCGTCGGTGCCGAAGCAATGTCGAGGATTATCGACTGGAGCGACCGGGGTACTTGCGTGCTGTTCGGTGACGGCGCTGGCGCGGTGGTCCTCCAGGCGAGCGAGGAACCAGGCATTCTGACGACGCGGCTGCATGCCGATGGCGCCTACGAGGAACTGCTGTACGTACCCTATGGTGTGTCCACCAACCCGGACAAGATCCGAGACGGCGAGGCCTATGTCCAGATGCGCGGGAACGAAGTCTTCCGCGTCGCCGTAAAGACCCTCGGTCGCATCGTCGACGAAACCCTCGCCGAGACCGGTTTGGAGAAATCCGATATCGACTGGCTGATTCCCCACCAGGCGAATATTCGCATCATCAATGCCACCGCGCGCAAGCTCGACCTGCCGCTGGAGCGTGTCGTGGTCACTGTCGACACCCACGGCAATACCTCGGCGGCCTCAGTCCCGATGGCACTGGATGTCGCGGTGCGTGATGGGCGTATCCGGCAGGACGAACTGTTGCTGATGGAGGCCTTCGGCGGCGGCTTTACCTGGGGCTCCGTGCTGGTACGCTACTGATCCGATCCCATGGATCGACAACAGGCTGAACTATTCCCATGTCATCTGATTCTGCTTTTGTTTTTCCTGGTCAGGGTTCACAGTCGGTCGGTATGCTGGCCGCATTGGCGGAGGCCTATCCGATCGTCGCCGAAACCTTCGAGGAAGCCTCCGACCATCTGAGCATCGATCTGCGCGGGCTGATCATGGATGGTCCGGTCGAGCAACTCAATCGAACCGAGAATACCCAGCCCGCCATGCTCGCCGCCGGTATCTCGGTATGGCGTGTCTGGCGGCAACAGGGTGGCGGCCTACCCTCGATGATGGCTGGTCACAGCCTGGGGGAATACTCCGCGCTGACCGCGGCCGGGGTCATCGATTTTGGCGATGCGCTGCGGCTGGTGCGAAAACGCGGCCAGTTCATGCAGAATGCCGTGGCCGAAGGCAGCGGCGCAATGGCCGCGATTCTTGGCCTGGATGACGGCAGAGTCCGTCAGGTTTGCGCGGACGCGGAGCAGGGCGAGGTCGTCGAGGCAGTCAACCTGAACGCCCCTGGACAGGTCATTATCGCCGGCGACAGGGCAGCGGTCGAACGCGCCATGAAGCTGGCCAAGGAGGCCGGCGCCAAACGCGCCTTGCCCTTGCCCGTCAGCGTGCCTTCCCATTGCTCGCTGATGAAGCCAGCAGCGCTTCAGCTCGCCGACGCGCTCACCGAGATAACGCTTCGCGCGGTCGACATCCCAGTGATTCACAACGTCAATGTCGACGTCGCCAAGGATGCCGGCGATATTGCCAGACTGCTGGTCGAACAACTCTACAAACCGGTACGCTGGGTGGAAAGCGTGGAGAAAATACGCGACGCGGGCACCAGAACCCTGTATGAATGCGGTCCCGGCAAGGTGTTGACCGGTTTGTGCAAACGTATCGACAAGGCCCTGGATGCGCTGGCGGTGTTCGACCCCGCCAGCCTGGACAAGGCTTTGGAGGCGCAACATGCTTGAAGGTAAGACGGCACTGGTAAGCGGCGCGAGCCGGGGCATAGGCCAGGCCATCGCCAGACAGCTCGGAAAGGCCGGCGCGACCGTCATCGGCACCGCGACCACAGAGACGGGCGCGGAAGCCATCAGTACCCATCTATCGAATGCCGGCGTCGATGGGCGAGGCATGCGCCTGGACGTCACCGACAGCGCATCAGTAGCCGAGGTCATCAAGACGATCGCCGATGATTACTCGACCCCGGACATCTTGGTGAACAACGCCGGCATCACCCGGGACAACCTGTTGATGCGCATGCGCGATGAGGAATGGCAAGCCATCATCGATACGAATCTGACTTCGGTGTTTCGTATGTCCAAGGCGGTATTGCGCGGCATGATGAAAAAACGCGAGGGGCGCATCATCAGTATCTCGTCGGTCGTCGGCGCCACTGGCAATCCCGGGCAGGCAAACTATTCCGCGGCCAAGGCCGGGTTGGTCGGATTCACCAAATCACTGGCGCGAGAGGTCGGCTCGCGTGGTATCACCGTGAACGCGGTGGCGCCCGGTTTCATCGATACCGACATGACCCGCGCGCTCGGCGATGAACAACGCAACGCCTTGCTCGGGAATATTCCACTGGGCCGGCTCGGTTCTCCCGAGGATATCGCGCATGCCGTGGTGTTTCTGGCTTCCCCTCAGGCTGCTTATCTGACCGGAGAAACCCTACATGTGAATGGCGGCATGTACATGGCTTGAGCCGGTCGCCGCTCCACAGCGTTCCAAGTCATTGGTTTTATTGAATAAAAACAGTCGGCTACGCGCGCAAGGGAAGGTCGGTTTTTTCTTTGTATCCCCGCGCGTTTATGCATAAAATATGCGCATAGCGCCTACTGGGGAAGGCTGGTGACCATCACGGGGGAGACTGTACGCAGTCTGGCTCGTTCAGCGCATCCAGGGGAAACTGTTTCTACATCCATGAGGAATTGATGAACATGAGCGACATTGAAGATCGAGTAAAGAAAATCGTAGTTGAGCAGCTTGGCGTCAAAGAAGACGACGTGACCCTGGAAGCATCGTTCGTCGATGACCTGGGCGCGGATTCTCTCGACACGGTTGAACTGGTCATGGCGCTCGAAGAGGAATTCGAAACAGAGATTCCCGATGAGCAGGCGGAGAATATCACCACGGTTCAGCAGGCGGTCGATTACATCAACGCCCACAACAGCTGATTGTCCGGGGCTGTTCCATAAAGCCATGCTAAACCGACCCTCCACCCGTCAGGGTGGAGGTGAAATATCCCTGGCACGCTTGGTGTACCCGGAAACTTGCGATTACGAGCGGATCTTGCTGGGATTTAGCGGCCGATTGCAGCGATGGTTCGAATCGCAGGGATCAAGGGCGTCTTGACTGCAAGATGCCTGCCTGCGGCCCGGATCATTTCCTAACGATTAAGCCACTGTTCAGCGAGTCTTTCACAAGCGATGTAACGGCTCGGATTGTCTCTGGAAACCATCAAATCAAGGCAATTGCATGATTGTTGCAGGGATGTGACTTACATTTGGCGATGCAGGAGCAATCGCCGGCTTACAAAGGTAGATGACCATTTTCGAAAGCTTTCGCATCCTGCTCACGTCCTTCGCCCATCCTGTTGGCGACGCAAAGATGGCTCATTCCAGGGATGAGCCGAGTAGTGACACGATTCATTCCAAAACTCTAAAGGCTATATCCCTATGCCAGGCAGACGCGTAGTAGTAACCGGTTTGGGCATGATCGCCCCCGTTGGCCTCAACGTGAAGGACAGCTGGAGCAATATTCTTGCTGGAAAAAGCGGCATTGTGCCCATCGACCATTTCGATGTCTCCACGTTCAGTACCCGTTTTGGCGGGCCGATCTACAATTTCGATATCACCGAATACCTGACCAAGAAAGAAGCCCGCAAGATGGATGGTTTCATCCACTATGGCATGGCGGCTGGCATTCAAGCGATGGCGGATTCTGGACTGGAGGTGACCGAGGAAAACGCGCATCGCATGGGCGTCGCGGTTGGCTCCGGAATTGGCGGCATCGGCGGCATCGAAACCGGCTACGCGGCCTTCTTGAAAGGTGGCGCGCGCAAGATCTCGCCATTCTTCGTGCCGTCCAACATTGCCAACATGGTAGCCGGCAACCTGTCCATCCGCTACGGCATGAAAGGCCCGAACATCTGTATTGTTTCGGCATGCAGCACGGGCACGCACAACATCGGCGAGGCGATGCGCATGATACGCCACGGTTCCATGGATGTGATGATCGCCGGTGGCGCGGAACGCGCGACCACGCCCACAGGCCTTGGTGGTTTTGCCGCCGCGCGAGCGCTGTCATCGCGCAACGATGATCCGGAGGGCGCCAGCCGCCCATGGGACAAGGATCGGGACGGTTTCGTCCTCAGCGATGGCGCTGGCATCGTCGTATTGGAAGAGCTCGAACACGCGAAGGCGCGCGGCGCAAATATCCATGCGGAGATCATCGGCACCGGCATGAACTCGGACGCCTACCACATGACCTCACCATCGCCGAACGGTGAGGGCGCGCGCGACTGCATGTTGCTGGCATTACGCGACGCGGGCATGAATACTGAGGATGTCGACTACATCAACGCGCATGGCACCTCGACACCAGCCGGCGATCTCGCCGAGACTCAGGGCATCAAGGGCGCGTTTGGCGATCACGCCCATAAGCTCTGCGTCAGCTCGACCAAATCGATGACCGGGCACATGCTCGGCGCTGCCGGCGGCGCCGAGGCGGTATTCACCATCCTGGCGTTGCGTGACCAGGTCGCCCCGCCGACGATCAACCTGGAAACCCCCGACCCCGAATGTGATCTCGACTATGTACCGAACACCGCACGTGAGATGAAGTTGAATATCGCCATCTCCAACTCCTTCGGCTTTGGCGGCACCAACGGTACCGTCGTCTTCCGTCGCTATACCGGCTGACTCCCGTCGGCTGACATGGCGGCAGCCCTGATAAACGGCCGGCCCTCCGACTGTCTGAGTGTTACTGATCGCGGGCTGCAATATGGCGATGGTCTGTTCGAGACCATCGCCGCGCACGACGGTCGGGCGGTGTTGCTGGCAGAACATCTGCAACGTCTGCGTAACGGTTGCCAACGGCTGCGGCTGCCGATACCGGACATCGCCGGAATCACCCGCCAGATCGCATCGCTGGCCCACGAGGCCGGCACGCCAGCGGTCATCAAACTCATCGTCACGCGGGGTTCCGCCGGACGTGGCTACGCGCCCGCGCCGGACGCCAGCCCGACCATCATCCTGAGCCGTCATCCCTTTCCCGACTATCCCAGCGTCTGGTGGCGCGATGGCATCGTCGCGCGCTGGTGTGACATGCGCCTGGGCCGGAATCCCCGCCTTGCCGGGACAAAGCACCTGAATCGACTCGAACAAGTGCTCGCGCGCGCGGAATGGACCGACAGCACGATCAGCGAGGGTATAATGCGCGATTCCAAAGGCCGTGTAATCGAAGGTGTCATGAGCAACCTGTTCGTCCTGAAGGATAATCGTCTGCATAGCCCCAAGCTCGACGAAAGCGGCGTGGACGGCATCATGCGCCGGCAAGTACTGAGGCTGGCCGACGATCACGGCTTTCGCACCCATATTGCGACGATGACCCGGACAGACGTGCTGAGCGCCGATGCCCTGCTATTCAGCAACAGCCTGATCGGACTGTGGCCAGTGCGCCGTCTGGCAACACACCTATTCGAACCCGCCGCCTTTCCGACCCGGCTGATCGCGGCGACGCGCGCGCTGGCGCGTGGCGAGGAGGTCGCGCGATGATCGGTCGCCTGCTCGGCATTCTGCTGATTGTCATCGCCGTGGCCGGCGGTTGGCAGTACCTGAAATACCAGGAATTCACGCGCCAACCGCTACACTTGCCGGACAACGGCCTGAGTCTGAGCATCGAACCCGGCATGTCGCTCGGACAACTGGCGCGCCGGCTGAAGGACAGGGGCGTGATCGACAATCCACTGTTCTTCAAGTTGCTTGCGCGCCAACAGCAGCAGGCGAGTCGCATCAAGGCCGGCGAATACCATGTCATCGCCGGCGCCACGCCGGTCCAGTTGCTCGACCAACTGGTTGCCGGCAAGGTGATTAATTACGCGTTCACCATCATTGAGGGCTGGCGTTTCTCCAAAATGCTCGACCACCTCGCAGCGGACAGCATCCTCACACACAAGCTGAACGGCAAGGATGACAAGGCCATCATGCGCCAGTTGGGCTATCCGGATGAGCATCCGGAAGGCCGCTTCCTGCCCGAAACCTACTATTTTCCGCGCGGTCTCGGTGATATCGCGCTGCTGAAGCGCGCGCATGACGAAATGGCGCGCTTTCTCACCAAAGCCTGGGAAGAGCGAGACAAGAACCTGCCATACAAAACACCCTATGAGGCATTGATCATGGCATCCATCATCGAGAAAGAGACCGGCAAGGCCGCCGAACGCCCACGCATCGCCGGCGTCTTCGTCCGGCGTCTGCGCAAGGGCATGCTGTTGCAGACCGATCCCAGCGTGATCTATGGCATGGGCGATCGCTACCAGGGCAACATCCGGCGGCGTGATCTGCGCCGCGACACGCCATACAACACCTATACCCGGCGCGGCCTGCCACCGACCCCGATCTGCCTGCCCGGCAAGGATGCGATCCTGGCTGCATTGCATCCGGCCGATGGCAAGGCGCTGTACTTCGTCGCACGTGGCGACGGCAGTCATCAATTCTCGGCAACGTTGAAGGAACACAATCGCGCGGTGCGCAAATACCAGTTGAAGCGGAAATGAGCCACGCGCCGCATCCATTGTTCATCACCCTCGAAGGTATCGAAGGCGCCGGCAAAAGCAGCAACACGGCTTTTATCGAAACCTGGCTACGCCAGCGCGATATCGATGTCATCCTTACCCGCGAACCCGGCGGCACCGAACTCGGCGAGGCGCTGCGCGCCATGCTGCTCGGATTCAAGCATGCCGACATGGCGGCCGATACAGAGTTGCTGCTGATCTTCGCCGCGCGCGCGCAGCATCTGGACCAAGTTATTCGCCCGGCGCTGAACGCCGGAAGCTGGGTATTGTGCGATCGCTTCACCGACGCCACCCATGCCTATCAAGGCGGCGGCAGGGGCCTGAATGCGAGCCACATCCAGGCGTTGGAGGCACTGGTGCAGCGCGGCCTGAAGCCGGACCTGACTTTGCTGCTCGACCTCCCGGTGGAGATCGGTCTGGAACGCGCGCACAAGCGTTCCGCGGCGGACCGTTTCGAATCCGAGCACCGGGCGTTCTTCAAACGGGTGCGCGCCGCCTATCTGGAGATCGCCGAGCGCGAACCCGGGCGCGTCAAGCGGATAGACGCCAGCGCGCCATTGGAAACCGTCCAGGCGCGGATCACTCGCGTGCTTGAAGCGGCGCTGAGCGCCGCGCGTCGCGACTCACGCTGATGGAATCGCCGGCCCCGTTGCCCTGGCATCGAGACAACTGGCGACGCTTGTGGTCCGCGCGCGACAGTCAGCGACTGCCGCACGCAATGCTGCTGCGCGGCCCGGCCGGCATCGGTAAGCGGCGTTTCGCCGAGCGCCTTGCAGCCAGCCTGCTGTGCCTGGCGCCGGGTCCGGGTGGTGAACCTTGCGGTGAATGTCGCGGCTGCCACCTATACCGTGTCGATACCCATCCAGACCTGATCCGGCTGGCGCCGCCCGAAACCGGCAAGCCGATCACCGTCGACCGCATCCGCGATTACTGCCTCGGCAACGTCAGCAAGCCGCAGTTGGGCGACTTTCAGGTGATGCTGATGTTTGCTGCCGAACAGATGAACGCGGCGGCGGCCAACGCCTTCTTGAAGACCTTGGAAGAGCCCGCCTCGGATGCGTTGTTGATTCTGTGCTCCTCGCGACCCGAGCAACTGCCAGCGACCATTCGCAGCCGCTGCCAGGCAGTGGTTTTCGCCACGCCCGACGGCGCGAGTAAGGCCGGAGAGGATGCGCGCGCCTGGCTGGGCGAAGTGAGCGGCGAGCCGGAGCGGCTGGATACCGCGCTGGCGATCAGCGCCGGGGCGCCGCTTACCGCATGGACATTGCTGCGCGAGGAAGGTCGCCTGGCGGAACGCGATCAGGCGCTGCGCGCCTACCTGAAATTGCTCGACCGACGCGTCGACCCGGTCGCGTTGGCCGCCGACTGGCTGGCATTGGACGCCGACTGGCTGTCCCGCTGGTGGAGCGGCTGGCTGCTGGATCTGGCCACGCTGGGCACGGCCACGTGGGTGACCAGACTGTTCAATCCAGATTTTCGCGTGGACTTGCAAGCCATGGCGCAAACGTTAGACTTGGCCAGGCTGCATCGTTTGTTGCATCAGGTGCTGAAACTGCGCGTAGAGTTGCAACAACAGTTGAACAAGCAATTGCTGCTGGAGCGGTTGCTTATCGAAAGTACGAATCTGAAATAGGGTGTGAAACATGGCAATCGGACCGGCACAGGCGAGACAGGGCATCCTGTCGCTGACAATCAAGGATAAACAGGTGTTGTATGCCGCCTACATGCCCTTCGTGGCGCATGGCGGCCTGTTCATCCCGACGACCAAGAAATACAAGCTCGGCGAGGAAGTCTTCATGCTCCTGACCCTGATGGATGAAAAAGAACGCATCCCGGTCGCCGGCAAGATCGTCTGGATCACCCCGATCGGCGCCGAGGGGAATCGCTCGCCGGGCATCGGCGTGCAGTTCAGCGAGCAGGACGCCGGTAAGGCGCGCAACAAGATCGAGACCCTGCTCGGCGGCATGCTGAAATCCGAAAAACCCACGCATACGATGTGATGCTAATCGATTCCCATTGTCATCTCGACCGCGTCGACAGCGAGCCGCATGGCGGCTTCGATGGCCTGCTTGCGCATATCCGCGACCAAGGCGTCGGCCATATGCTGTGCGTCTCCATCGACCTGGAGAGCTACCCGGCGATGCTCGCGTTGGTCGAGGGGCCGCCCGATATCTCGGTATCCGTCGGTGTGCACCCCTGCGACCGTGATCGAGAGGAACCGACGGTCGACAGACTCGTCGCGCTCGCGCGCCATCCGAAGAACGTTGCGATTGGTGAAACCGGCCTCGACTACTTCCGCGCCGAGGGCGATCTCGACTGGCAGCGCGAGCGCTTCC
>JALSSX010000052.1 GCA_026984055.1 Sedimenticola sp.
ACTCGGGTACATGACGATATCCGCGCCGACCTTGTGCGCGATACCTTCGTTCTCGACCAGATTCTGCCGCAGAATCACGAACAGTTTGGGATTCAGCATTCTGGCGGTCATGATGATAGACAGGTTATTCACATCATTGTCGGTACCGGCAACCAAACCGACGGCGTGCTCGATATCCGCCTCCTCCAGGGTCACCGCCTCGGTGCCTATCCCCTCGACGAAATGCCCCTTACTACGTCCGGTCAGCTCTGGACTCGCCTCGATCACGGTGATGTCCACGCCCTCCTGATTCAGTCGACGGTACACCGATTTCCCAAAACGGCCATAGCCGCACAGAACCCAGTTACCATCGCGCGGAGGATAGATAGGCTCGGATAGACGCTCGCGGCGGCTACCGGCCAGCCATTGCAACAACAGATACAGGCACGGGGACTGCAAGGCGGTGCTCAGATGCAGTGCAAAGGTTTCAAATGGGTCGATGATATGGTCAGTGCCGAACGAGGCCATGTTTGCCTCGACGGCGCGCGATTCCGCGCGGCAAATCACCGTCGTCGCCGGATTCAGCAACTTTGCCGTCAACGCAATCTTCAGGTTGGCCTCGCTGTCGTTGGTCACCGCAATGACACCGCGGCAGGCCGTGTTCTCCAGGCCTGCCTCCACCAGCGCCTGGGGGATACGCGCGTCCACCGCCAACGCCGGCACATCCTCGCGCAGATTGGCCATCTTCATCATATTGATGGCGTCCTCGGAGCGATCCAGCACGACGATATGCTTACCCCGGTCGGTCATCTCGCGCGCCAGGCTGGCGCCAGTCTCGCCGTAACCGCAGATCAAGAAGAAGGACTCCTTCAGGTTACGGATGCGTTTCGCGAAGCGTAGTTCGGTCAGTGCCTGCTTGAACGCCTTGTCCTGCAACAGGCCGAGCAGGGTGCCGATGGAATACAGCCAACCGATCACCGACGCATAGATGGCCAAGGTCACCCACATGCGTTGCGGATCGCTGAACTCGTGCGGCACCTCGCCGAAGCCGATGGTCGTCGACATGAAGCTGACGAAGTAGAAGGCATGGAAGATATCCATGTACCAGGGCGTGCCGTCCGGCAGGCGTCCTGGAATCAATACCAAGCCGATGATCGCCACCGAATAGATCACCACCAAGGTGATCAAAGGACGGCGCATGCGCCGCAGGATCAAAAAGATGACGTTGTCCATCATCGGCCCATCCCCGACGCCTTCAGCGGCGCATCATCACGGTTTCGATCACCAGCAACACCACCGACACCACGTTCGCGAGCATTGCACCACCGGAAAGCGAAACGATGCTGGACATCAGCCCGGCGGTCATGCCGGCGTCACCGACATGCGCCGCGAAGGTCCATACCACCGCTGCGGCAAGCAACTGCAACACCGCGACCAGACTCGTGGCGAGCAATACCGCGCCCATCTGGGTCTTGTCGCCGAACTTCAGTATCGTCGCGATGATGTTCACCACGATCACGGCGAAGAACTCGTAGACGTGATGATGCTCCGGGTTGTCGAACTCACCGACGAAGAAACCAAAGTTCAACGTCAGCGCGAGTACGATGAAGAAGCCAAAGATGACCTTTTCCGGGTTCATTGTTCTTTCCTCGTAACGACTCAGCAATTAGAAAAATAGCGCGGTAACCGTTCGAGTCGCCGCTGAAATGCGTCAAGGGCATCTAGATAAATCGAGATGCCCGAGTGGGACGGGGATGTCCCACCCTTTTCGATCACAATAAGTGATGAAAAATATGAGCAAAGAGGCAATCGTATTTTCTCTTTGCGACGAGAAAATGCCATGGAAGGCATTTTTCGAGATCCCCTCAAGTCTTGTATCCGAACAGTTGTATCACGCTGGATGGACCCTGATGCAGGCGCCCCTCATGGATATCCCGGCGGCACTGGCGCGCTGTGCTGAAATCGACATCCGGGAAATCGGCTTTCAGGAATTCCAACGAATAGAGCTTCCCCGGGTCCGGCGGCCCGCCCGTCCCCAGCGCCAACTGATCCTTCGCATAGAGTTCCGCGATCAACGCGCCGCCGGGTTTCAATGCGCTGGCGAGACGTTGGTAGGCCAAGCTTCGCCGCGTGGACGGCAAATGCAGAAAAACGATGCCCAGCGCATCATAGGCTCCGGGTTCCAGGTTATATTCGTCGAGCAGGCAGCAACGGTAATCGAACCCGACGCCGTGCTCGCGGGCAAGCAGACTCGCTTTTCTCTGGCCGTGCACGCTTGGGTCGAAGGCGTCCACCCGCCAGCCCCGACGCGCGGCGTGAACGGCATTGCGCCCCTCCCCTTCGCCCGGCAGCAGCAGCCGACCGGGCCGTAAATCCTCCAGGCACTCTCGAAACCAGTCGTTCGGCTGGGTGCCGAAGGCGTAGGCCTCGTCACGATAGCGTTGGTCCCAGAATACACCAGCGTTCAGTTCGTGATCGCTTTCAGTCGTCATCATCGGACTCCTCATCGGAACTCTCCAAGCGGCGCAAGCGATACTGGATCTCTTCCAACAGCTTGCGGTTGACCCCGAGTAGCTCGGCGATGAAGGCGATCAGTCCAGCCTGCATACCCATTCCCATCAACAACGCGGCAAGAATCAGTGACTGGATGTGCCCGCCGCCTTCCTCGCTGAACCAGAAATACAGATAGCGCAGACCGACGATGAAACCCATCGCGAACAAGATCAGCCCGATGGTCATGAAGAAGCGGAAAGGCTTGTACACCGCGACAATACGCACAATGGTACCCATCGAACGCTTGATATAGGAAGAAATACTGTTCACTAGGCGAGAGGGTCGTTCATCGCGGTTGACGCGCACCGGCACGGAAGTGATCGCCATATTCTTCTGGCCGGCCTGGATGATGGTCTCCAGGGTATAGGTATAGTCGCTGAATACATTCAGACGCATCGCGGCATCGCGGCTGAAGGCGCGAAAACCGCTGGGCGCGTCGGGAATCTCGGTATGACTCGCGGCACGCACCACCGAACTGCCCAAACCCTGCAACAGCTTCTTCAACGGAGAGAAATGCGCGATCTCCTGTATCGGCCGGGCACCGATGACGATATCCGCCTTGGCGTCGAGAATCGGCTGAACCAACACCGAAATGTCATCGGCACGATACTGATTGTCGGCATCGGTATTGACGATGATATCCGCGCCATGCCGCAGCGCGGCGTCCAGTCCAGCGATGAAGCCCTTGGCCAAGCCTTGATTGCGCGTGAACGACACGACATGATCAACGCCATGTGCCCGGGCGACCGCAACGGTGTCGTCGCTGCTGCCATCATCGATGATCAGCCATTCGACCACATCCACGCCATTCAACTCGCGCGGCAATTGCGACAACGTCAGCGGCAGGGTCTCCGCCTCATTGTAACAGGGAATCTGAATGATCAACTTCATTCGACATTCACTTCGATCAGCACAAGCAGGGTATTCTGATACAGCGCTTCGTTGTTGTCACTGACGAGTAGAAACAGGCCGTCGCGGTAATGAGCAAGCCCCTCGAAGTTATCCAGCCGCCAGCCCTCGCCACCGTTCCATACCGCCAGCGTATTGGCCTTCACCTGGCCACCTTCCGGTTTGGACATGACCCACAGCTTACGCAGACGGATATGGACCGGCGCGGGAACCCCCTTCCAGGCGCGCTCCAATAGCAGGACATTGCCATCGGGCAGCACCTCCAGCGAGGTGATCGCCCCCTTCTTGCGTTTCCACGCCTTGAAGCGCCACTGCCGGCCATCCATCGCATACAGACTCTGCACTTTTTTGCTGTCGCGCCTCAGCGGCCTCTCGGCCGCCGTCAACACACCGAAACCTGGATGTGAGACGACCCCTTCGAGCATATGATTGGCGCCACGATAGCCACGTTTCTTGCGCAACGGCGTGGGCAGTCTCACCTTGCCCAGATAGCGTCCCGCCGGTGAGTAACGCCAGATTCGCGCGCCATGCTCGAAAGATACCAGCAGCTCCGGCTCACCACGCGCATTCCACCCGGCGATATCCAACCCCTCCGCATCCGATGCATCACCCGTCAAGCGCCGTCCCTGCTTGTCCCGCAATCGATAGCCCGCGAGGAATCGCGCGGACAGCAGACGTCTGGAGCGAATATCGAGCGCCAGCGTGAACAGATAGCCGTCATCGGACACAGCATACAGAAGCTGGTTGCGTTGGTCCCACGCGATATCCGACAACTCCACCACTGGCAGGCCATCCACCCTGTCGGTCTCGATCAGCAGCGCATCCAACACCCGAACCGGCGCCGCCGGCTGCCTGCCATTGAAGAGCGCGTATCGCGTGCGATTCAGCACATCGTTGGCGGATACCAGTAACGGCATCAGTGATAGCCACATGACAATTGCGTATACAGGCACCTATTCGAATCCTCGCGAACCCTTTGTCGGAATGGCTGCCATAATCCCATATTTCACCCGCCGGGACATAGCATCGACAATCGAGACCAAGTCCAGGACTGTCAACCCAATTCAGAAATGTCCTCTTTTCTGCCATTCAGAAGTGTCCGGTTTTGTGTGTCGTTTACGGGTTGGTTG
>JALSSX010000053.1 GCA_026984055.1 Sedimenticola sp.
GATCCCCGAATGAATCAGGACTGCTTAGAGGTGTCGAATTGGCTGTAGAAGATGCAAAACCGCAGAGCGTGAAGGTACTCATCATCGATGACAGCAAAACGATCCGCAGGACGGCGGAAAGCTTGCTGGTCAAGGAAGGTTTTCAGGTTATCACGGCCACCGATGGTTTCGAGGCTCTGTCCATGATCGTGGATAAAAGGCCGGATGTCATCTTCGTCGACATCATGATGCCGCGGCTGGATGGCTATCAAACCTGCGCGCTGATCAAGCGAAATGAGGTGTTCCGCGATATTCCGGTCATCATGCTTTCGAGCAAGGATGGCTTGTTCGATCGGGCGAAAGGTCGAGTCGTCGGTTCTGAACAGTATCTGACCAAGCCATTCACCAAGGATGAATTGGTCTCCGCCATTCACAAACACGCTTCCGTCCCAACCGACCAGGCAGGCTGAGCAGAACGATGAGACGGTTATTCAGAAGAAAATCCAGCCGTTCGGCCATTCCCGTGGTGGCGGACCTGTCAGGAAAAAAAGTACTTATCGTCGATGATTCTGCCACGCAGACGCATGTGCTGCGCACGATGCTTGAAAAGGTCGGAATCGACGTGTATGTCGCGAGCAGTGGGGAAGA
The DNA here is from genome assembly GCA_026984055.1 of Sedimenticola sp. Taxonomy (GTDB): domain Bacteria; phylum Pseudomonadota; class Gammaproteobacteria; order Chromatiales; family Chromatiaceae; genus JALSSX01. The sequence goes on from JALSSX010000053.1 coordinate 628, forward strand.
CGGTTTACGGGAAGCCCGGCACCTGCATCCCGACCTGGTGCTGATGGATGTCGTGATGCCGGGCATGAATGGGTTTCAGGCGACGCGAAAGCTGCGCAAGGACGAACGGACCGAGCATATTCCCGTCATTATAGTGACGACGAAAGGACAGGAGACAGACAAGGAATGGGGGCTTCGGCAGGGCGCGAACGATTATCTCGTGAAACCCGTGGACGCCGGCGTGTTGATCGAGAAAGTAGCGAATATCTTGAATGACTGACCATCACGTGGATCAAGGCGGCGGCGCCGCGATTGTCGAGCTGTTGGTCGATATGGAACGCCGGGCATGGCGCGCGGCTGAGATGCTGCCGGTGCTTCATGAACATGCAAGCAACTGGGATGGCTTGATCTATCGGTTGGGCGGGTACTCGATTGCAACGCCACTCGATGAAGTGGCCGAGATCCTGGATCACATGCCGGTGTTGACTCCGGTTCCCGGGGTGAGTTTCTGGGTGGCGGGGATTGCCAATGTCAGAGGAAACATTCTGCCGGTAATCGATTTGGAAGGCTTCTTTTTGGACGCTCCAATCGAGCGGAGCAGACGCACCCGGGTCTTGATCGTCCAAGACGATGGTGGGCAAATCGGACTGATGGTGAACGATGTGGGGGGCATGCGGCATTTTCCGTTGGAAACACGCGCTGACGCCGACCCCGTACCCGCTCCGTTGACTGCGTATGTGGATTCCATGTTCAAGGGTGAACAGGAAAATTATTTAATTTTAAGTTTGCGCGCGCTGGCGAGTAGCGCTGAGTTTCAGATGGCAGCGGTATGACGTGTAAGCATCATGCCGGTTGGCAATATTCTGATGATACCTGGAGTTAATATAAATTATGGCAAAAAAGAAGGTTCAGGGTCGGAAAAGCAACAAGCTCATGGGCTTCGTTTCGTTGCTTCTATTGCTGACGATCGCGGCCGCGCTCGCTGCATTTATCTACACTTCCCGCGCTCAGAAGAACGAGGACGGTTACCGTTCACGTGTTCAGGAACAGCGGGTATTGGGGGAGCGGATCGCCAAGTATGCATTGGCCAGCGCGAGCGGGAACAAAACCACGTTCAAGCCGCTGGAGGAGAGCAAGATCGAATACGAGGCGTTGTTGACCACGCTCAAAAAAGGCGATCCGGCGACCCAGTTGCCTCCCTTGCCCGCCGATCTCAAACCCAGCTTTCGTGATGCCGAAAGCAAATGGCTGGCCTTGCGTCAGGTCGTCGATGAAGTACTCGGCGCGGAGAAACCGATTCTGTCCATTGGTGAATACGTGGACGTGATCACGGATCTCAGCCCACAGCTTCAAGCCTTTACCGACGAAGTGGTCGCGATATTGGTCAAGAAGAATGTCTCCCCCGATCAGGTCGCCATCGCGGGCCGGCAGGCGATGCTGGCGCAGCGGATCGAGAACAACGTCGGCAAGGTGCTCAGTGGTGGCGCGGAAACGGCCCTGGCGATCGACCAGTTCAGTCAGGACGCGGATGAGTTTGGTCGCGTACTGGAAGGCATGATCAAGGGCGACAAACGCATGGGGATCAAGAAAGTCGATAGTCCCGAGGCGCTGAAGGTGCTGCGAGAGGTTGCGATGTTATTTACCACGGTGAAGGATAACGCCGAGGAGATCATTGCGCAGACCCCGGCGATTCTGCCGGCACTGGAAACGGCGAACAAGGTTGGCGGTGTCTCCGATGACCTGGATGCCGCGCTGACCAAGCTGGATGCGACCATAGCCGATGGGGTTGGCAGATTCAGGCTCTTTGGACATAAGTTCGGCTCGGAGGCGATTATTCTTCTCGGCATCCTCTCTTTGTTTCTGCTCATCTGGCTGGGCTTGCTCATTCTACGCGCGGCGCGCCGACGCGAGGAAGAGTCGGCTGAGCAATATCGGCGCAATCAGGAGGCCATCCGGCGTTTGCTCGATGAGATTGGAGATCTGGAGGATGGCGATCTTTCTGTCAATGCCAGTGTTTCGGAAGACATCACCGGCGCGATTGCCGATTCCATCAATTCCGCGATCGATGAACTGCGTGGCTTGGTGACAACCATCAACCGGACATCTGATCAAGTGTCGGGTTCGGCGCAGGAGACGCGCGCCACGGCGATTCATTTGGCAGAGGCCAGCGATCACCAAGCCGATCAGATCACCTCGGCGAGCCTGTCGATCAAGGAAATGGCCAGTGCCATCGACGAAATGGCCGCGGATGCCACCGAGTCCGCCGAGGTGGCCGGTCAGTCGGTCGATATCGCGGCGAAGGGTGCTGGTACCGTCAGACGCGGTATCCAGGGCATGGAGAGCATTCGTGAACAGATTCAGGAGACATCGAAGCGAATCAAGCGCCTCGGCGAGAGTTCGCAGCAGATCGGCGACATTGTCGAGTTGATCGATGATATTGCCGACCAGACGAATATTCTTGCATTGAATGCCGCGATGCAGGCTGCGATGGCCGGTGAAGCGGGCCGTGGTTTCGCCGTGGTGGCGGATGAGGTACAGCGTCTCGCTGAGCGTTCCAGTAACGCGACCAAGCAGATCGAGGCGCTGGTGCGCACCATTCAGGCGGATACTAACGAAGCGGTCAGCTCGATGGAGGCAAGCACGGCTGGCGTCGTCAGCGGCGCCCGCCTCGCGGAAGATGCGGGCGAAGCACTGAATGAGATCGAGCAGGTATCGATCCGCTTTGCCGAGATCACCTCCAGGATCTCCAGTTCCGCGCAGCGTCAGTCCGGGCAGGCCGCGGAGGTTGCCGAGACGATGAGTGTCATTCAAGAGATTACCACCCAGACCTCGGAAGGTACCCAGAAAACGGCGGCTTCCATTGGGCAACTGGTTGAGTTGGCTGATGATCTACAGAATTCGGTCGCGCGTTTCCGCCTGCCGGATTGATCCGGGCGTAACCCGCGTGGACCGGTTTTTCCGTGGCGTCAGTATTTTGTCTTCGGATGTGAAGCCAAGCATCGATGCTTCGGGGTGGGCTGGAGTGCGTTTTCCGACGTTTGGCTGTTTGAGAAGCTATAACCCCTAGCAGATGGAAGAATGGCACGATAACCGCTTGGATTGCCGCTGAAACGCGCCAGATCGAAGCGGGGAATGACTAAGCCATGGATGGCTGTAGATAGCGCAATGCAGGAGCCATTGCGGAGAGTTTGCCTTTGTAAATGACCATTTCGCAACGCATGGATAGCGCATTTCAGTGGCGGGCCGAGTCGTTACCTAGCGCAATGGCTGTTCACGTGATCGCCACGGCTAGGCGTTTGACAGACTGCTGACAGCGGCATTCACTTGACAGGCCATTGAAAAATGGCATTTTTCAATGGCCTGTGTGCGCTACAGGGATGTACCGCCATTTTTGATAACTGCAAGTCATTGAAAATGAAGGAACCGGGAAATCGCATTTTCCGGTTCCGTCGTTGAAAACGTCCATGGAAGGACTTTTTCAACATCCTGTTAGTGTGAAAGTACACGTAGTCGGTTGCCTTTGGTTCGTTCGCGGGACCGTCGTGCATGCGTCCCTGTAGGCTTGCCTCGGACATCCGGCGGCTGAACCTCAGGCAACTTCCATGACAGCGAGGTGTTGTACCCATCATGATCGTTAGCTTGAAGGTATTCATGAATTATTTGTATCTCAAGACTGGATTGGCATGACAGAGACTACGCGTCAGGATCCCAGCGCTCTGAAATGGGTGCGCAGTGAATTGAATGATGTCATTCAAGTTTCGCAGCGCGCGCTTGAGGATTATGTCGAAGGAGACGGCGACAAACGTCTGATCGCGACCAGCGTGAAGGGCATCCAGCAGGTTCACAGCATACTCGTCATGCTGGAATTGCATGGAGCCGCGCTGCTCAGCGAGGAGATGGCGCAGGTCGCGAGCGCATTGGCGGATGATCAGGTGCGCGACCC
>JALSSX010000054.1 GCA_026984055.1 Sedimenticola sp.
CGGTTGAGCGACTGGAACTTGTCGCGGAAGTTCTGCTCCAGGGCGGCGCGGTCGCGGATGTCGGGGCGCCAGGTGTATTTGAGGTCTTGCAGCTTTTGGATCAGCTGTTGTTCGATTTGTTGTTCTTCTGTCATATCGTTCCCTGCCTCAGCTTTTCCCAAGCAGGCCATGCTCCCCGCCGCGTTCGGCGCTCTATTCTATACGACCCATGACCTACGTCCAGGCAATGGGTTTTCATGGTTTCAATAACGCCTTATCCAGCACCGTCAAGCACTCGGCCACCCGGGCATACCAGAGCCATTCATCATGGGTATCGAGAAGAAAGCCTGGTTTCACTTACTGGTCTCCGGCTTCTCATCCTCCTCGCCGCGATAGCACGACAACAGCGCTCACCCCGATCGTCGATAAGAGGGAAATACTGGGAGGCAGCACGGGGCTGACAGGCCATTAGAAGGATGTTGAAAAAGTCCTTCCATGGACTTTTTCAACGGCCTGTGCGCGCTTTTTCCCCCCTGTCACGCAGCAAGCGGCAATTACGCTCGGGAATCTTCCCCGGATCGGGATGAGCGGCGGTGGCGCGCTCTACCGATGCATTGCGTAGCAGGTGCAGCATCGGACACGGCGAGCGGTTGGTGTCGTTGGCTGGATCGTCGGCTTCGGCACCGTCGAAGCAGTAACCGGGATGGAAGCTGGCGAGCTGTACCTCGCTGTTCAACCCAGCCTGCTCCAGCGCCCATTCGCATTGCGCGAGCAGGTCGAGAAAGGCGTCGAATCCGGCCACGGCGTCGGGCATGACGAACAGAAGAGTCTCCGGCTCATCGGTCTGCGTGAAGTCGTCCAGACATTGCAGAAAGTCTCGGTAGGCGCTTTCCAGATCGGTCGCTTCGCTGACCCGCCAGCCGAGTTGCCCGGCATTGACGACGCGCTTGGCGAACGGGCACAGGTTCAAGCCGATGACGAAACGCCGGACCCAATCGGCGCCGCGCGCGATGACGGCATCCTTATTCAAGTCGCTCTACCGGCATGCCGACGCTCAGGCTGCCCTGGCTATCGTGCAGCACATTCTGGCCGAAGTAGACCTTGTTGTCGCGACGGCGGTAGGTCAACAGGGTACGCATCGGTTCCTTGTCGGGGTGCTTTTCGGCGGTCTCTGGGTCTATCGTCGGGATGACGCAGCGCGAGCAGGGCTTGACGACACGCAGGTTGATATCTCCGATGCGGATGCGCTTCCAGCCATCCTCGGCGTAGGCTTCGCAGCCGGCAACAACCAGGTTCGGACGGAAACGACGCATCGGCAACGGGGAGGCCATGCGGCTGTTCAGGTCGTCCAGCGAGGCTTGCGAGATCAGCAACAGCGGAAAGCCGTCGGAGAAGGCCGCCTGGTCGCCCTGGCGTGCGTATGTCATGTCGACCTGCCGATGGCTGGCATCTGGCATGTACACCAAATGGCAGCGCTGGCCAAGAAAGTCGCCAAGCCAGGCGTCGGCGGCCTCGCTGACGCGCAAGGCATCGCAGTCGTCGTCCCAGATACGCACTCGCAGCGGCCCTGCCTCTGGCCGCAACGGCGCCAGAAACCGGTCGCCATCGCAATTTTCCAGCAACAGGCCGTCGTCGCGCACCGTCGGCGTCAACAGGGCCATGCGCGCCTGTTGACGCTGCGTCAGGAAACGTCCGTTCTCGTCGACCAGCATCCAGCGGCGGTCATCGACGATGCCGCGCGCGTCGATTTCGGCCTGCTTCAATGAATGGCCACGCAAGGATTTGACGGGGTGACACCAGAGTTCGCTGAGTACTGCTTCGGTCATGATCTTCCTTACCTTTTTTCGGTTCCGGCGGCTCTATTTCGGTGCAAAGCTGCCGCCACAGGGACAAGTATTTGCAAACAGGATTCGCTCAATGGATATTCTCCCATACCTGAAACTGATGGTGCGAAAAAACGGCTCGGATTTATTTTTCAGCACCGGCGCGCCACCCAATCTGAAGGCGGAGGGCCGCACCGCGCCAATCGGCACTACCATGATGGAGCCAGGCCATGTGAAGCAGCTCGCCTATTCGATCATGAGCGACGATCAGATTCGCGAGTTCGAGTCGACATTGGAATGCAATCTGGCCATTTCGATCAACCAGCTCGGCCGTTTTCGCGTGAACGTCTTCCGCCAGCGCGGCGACGTTGCCATGGTGATCCGCTATATCAAGGGTGTGATCCCGAATTTTGCCGAATTGCAATTGCCAGATCTGCTCAGCGAGCTGATCATGCTGCCGCGTGGCCTCTTGCTGATCGTCGGTTCCACCGGCTCGGGTAAATCGACGACATTGGCGTCGATGATCGATTACCGCAACCAGAACGCGACCGGACATATCCTGACGATCGAGGACCCGATCGAGTATCTGCACACGCATAAGAAGTCGATCGTCGATCAGCGTGAGGTCGGGCTGGACACGCTGTCGTTCGAGGTTGCGCTGAAGAACGCGATGCGCGAGGCGCCGGATGTGATACTGATCGGCGAGATTCGCGACGCCGCGGCCATGCAACACGCCATCGCCTATGCGGAAACCGGCCATCTGTGCCTGTCGACACTGCATGCCAACAACGCCAACCAGGCACTGGATCGCATCGTCAACTTCTTTCCCGACACCGCGCACCGACAGTTGTACAGTGATCTGTCGTTGAATCTGAAGGGGGTGATCTCGCAGCGCTTGATCAAGACTCCGAACGGCGGTCGCGTACCTGCGGTGGAGATGCTGATACTCACCAGCTATATCAGCGAGCTGATTCAGAAGGGCGACATCCACACCATCAAGGAGGCGATGGAACAAGGTCGGGAGCGCGGCATGCAGACCTTCGACCAGGCGCTGTATCAGCTCTACAAGGAAGGCAAGATTACCCTGGAAGACGCCCTGGAAAACGCCGACTCGCGCAACAACCTGTCGCTGAAGATTCGCCTGGACGAGGGTGGCGATTTCGCCGCCCAGGCGAGCAACGGCGCGATGTCCTTGTCCGGCTGACCCCTGACAGGCCGTTGAAAAGTCCATGGAAGGACTTTTTCAACATCCTGCTAAGGAGAAATCACTGGCAACAAAAAAGGAGGCCGAAGCCTCCTTTTTCACTGAAACATGAAACCCTTACAACGGGGTGACGTTCTCAGCCTGCGGGCCTTTCTGCCCCTGGGTCACGGTCATCTCGACCTGCTGACCCTCGTACAGGTTCTTACGACCGGTACCGTTGATTGCACTATGATGCACGAATACATCCTTGCCGCCTTCGCGCTCGATGAAACCATAGCCTTTTTCTTCATCGAACCACTTAACGGTACCTGTAACTTGATCTGACATTGTCTCTCTCTTTCAAACATTTGCCAACGAATGGGTTGGCGTTACTCAATTGCAAGCCGAAGCTGCTTCTAGCGTCCGCGCGACATCCTCGATGGAACTGCCGACAGACAGCCTGCCAATAAGCAGGCCTGGGCCGGAAGCATGGCAGATAAGTCTTCGGCATGCAATCGATATCGTATAATATCAGTCCACAATCCAACCTGCTGAATGGAAAGCCGGCCACCTATGCCCCGTTTTTACCTGATGCGCCACGCCAAATCCGACTGGCACGCCGTACCGACGGATATCGACCGACCCTTGAATGCGCGCGGCGCACAAGATGCTGAACGCATCGGAAAGGAACTGGCGCGACGCGCCCCCGCGCCGGGCACGATCATCACTTCGCCAGCAACTCGCGCCAGACAGACAGCGATGGCCGTGGCTGCGGCCTTCCCATCGCCTCCACCGATAGAAACCATCGATATGCTGTATCTGGCGGATGCCGCCACGCTGCGAGCCGCGCTGGAACGACACATCGACCGGCATCCGCTGCTGATTGCGCACAACCCGGGTCTGGACGGACTGCTGCTGGAACTGTGTGGCAGCCATGTGCCGCGTACCACCGCTGGCAAGCTGATGACCACCGCGAACGTCGCCATCATCGACACGGAAGGCGGTGATGCGCTGCACCTGCCCGGTGCCTGCCGCCTGATCGAACTGATCCGTCCGAAGGCGTTATAGCGCATGACGAACGCCGTTCTGCTAGGCGTCGACCTCGGCGGCACCAAGACCGAAATCATCGCGTTGGACGCCAGCGGCGAGAAACTGCTGCGCGCGCGCCGCGCGACGCCCGCCGATGACTATATGGCCATCCTGGATACCATCACGGCGATGGTCACCGAGACCGAACGCCAACTCGGTGCTCGCGGCACGGTCGGCATCGGCACACCCGGCGCGCTGTCGCCAGCCAGCGGTCTGCTGCGCAACGCCAACACCGTCTGCCTGAACGGCAAGCCACTGAAAACCGACCTGGAAGCGCGACTTGGGCGTCCGATCCGCCTCGCCAATGACGCCAACTGCTTTGCCCTGTCGGAAGCCAGTGACGGCGCGGCGGCCGGCGCCAGTGTGGTTTTCGGCGTCATCATCGGCACCGGCGCCGGCGCCGGCATCGTCGTCAACGGGCGGGTATTGAACGGCCGCAATGCTATCG
>JALSSX010000055.1 GCA_026984055.1 Sedimenticola sp.
CACGGGACCGAATCGAGCAGGAAGCCCTGTTCGTCGCACAGGATATGGGGCATTTGCGGTGGCGCCGATACCGCATGATGTATGTTGTGGTGCTGCATGATCCTTCCTCCAATTCACTTCCGGTGAAAAGTTTGGGCGCGACAGTTCCACATCCGCCAGATTGGCACGTCGCAGATTCAGATTGGCCAACTGGATATAGGGGATAGCCTCCCGCGGGCGAAACAGCGACCCGAGTCCATTCGTGCCAAGAAAACGGATCACTTGGCCCGTCAGATCGGGGAAGCCCAGCGTTTCGATGAGCAGTTTCGATCGTGTCACGATAAGACGCCTGAACCGGGGTCCGAACGCCAGCGCCTCGTCCGGCGTTCTTTCCGCGCCCTGTCGAACGATATGCTCACCGAGCTGGGTGAAGAAATCGCTGATGATCAGCACCGAGGTGGCCTTTTTCTGTTCATGTAACTGTCGCTTGACGCTATCGGCGGACTGATCCAACGAGCGATAGGTGAAAAACAGCGACACCACGGTCAGACACACGCCGATCACCAGAAACAGGTTGGCAATCACCTGATGATGCTCGCCGATGTAATGAATCAAGCGACTCGTCTTCCGCGTATTATCCATATCCACCTTCAAGACCGCGCAAGATGCTCGACAGAACGCGGTTCCAGTTCCTTCCACACCTCGACCGGATTGCGCCGATTGTTGCCATAGCCGTGGTGGCACAGCAATTTGCCGAGCACATTCAGCACCTCGGTGTCGCTCCAATAGTTGCCATGCCCGCCATGTCCTACGCATTGTTCCCTGAAGACCAACGGATCATCGGTATTGTCGACGCGTCGACGCAGCACCATCTCGTCGCCCAAACCCATGGTCGTGCCAACAAAGTCATCCGCACGGTACAGGTTCACCCAGCGGTCGACACGCATCACCAGGTTGTTCCAATACGAAGCAACACACACCGAGCCATCGGTGTTCCGCTTCCCTTCATGGAAGGCTGGATAGCAAGACGGGAAATAGTACTGGTACAGGTGCGCAATCGGTGACCCCATGGTCACCCAGGTGACATCGACATCCGCGCCGCGGTTGTGCAGGCGTTTCGGATAGTTCTGGCTGTCTTCGTTCAATTCATCCAATGCGATCACGGTGCCCTGACTATGGGATATGATCAACAGGTGGGTCACGTCGTAGTCCTTCAGCAAACAGTTCAGCGCCTGGTTGAAACACCGGCGTATCGGCCGGCGCCGGTCGATCTCGGCGAGGATGTCGTTCAGTGCCTCGCCGCCGCCGGATCCGCGGATCTTCGCATAAACCTCGAACTCGCGTTTTCTCGCCGCCGCGCCGTTGTATTGCAGATAGGAAATAATCTCATCGGCCAGCGACATTGCCTGGCGCAGGGATTCCAGGCCGAACGACATCATCACCGCGATGACGATCGGACTGGCCTTCAAGATCTCGAAGCCGAGCAACCAGTCCTTCATCGCCGTCAATGCCTTTTTCAGCGACTCACCCAGCACCTGGACATCCACATACGCGGCCAACCCGGTGATGGCCGCATGCAGACCGTCTGACAACGGCATCAGCGCGGCGAGTTCGTCGGGCAACGGCAAGGCCTCGGCGGCTAGATTCAGCACATGCAGCGTCGAACCCAGCACCTGCACACCGGCAAAGATCATCAACAGGCTCAGCACGGCGCTGACCGGTTTATTGAGTATTGCGCGGTAAAGATTACCGGGGGCTACACAAGCCTTGCGTAGCCCGAGGGTTCTGGCAATGAAAAACATCACCGCAACCAGAAAGAACACCAACATGGTAAAAGCCTGCAAGCCTTCCCATTCGAAATAGCTGCCAGCGTAACCACAGGCCGCGCCGGCATCCGGCTCGGAGGCCATCAATGAAGGCACAAGCGCGCAGATCTCGGGCGTCAGGCTGGCCGGATAGACCGCGATCAGGATACGCCAGAATTCCGGCAACAGGATCATCCACAGCGCGGCCTGCAACAGCGGCGCAAGACAGATGATCTCCAGGTCCGGCTGATCGAAGAACAGCACCCGGGCCAGATAGGTCAACGACAACAAGATGACCAGCAACGGCAGCAACAGCCCGCCGAGGACGATGACCAGATACCAGGGCAGATGAAAGGCGGCGAACTGGATCGCAGCCGCACCCTGAGGATATTGAAAGCACCACGACGCCAGCAGCTCGCCACATGCCAGCACGGCGATAACGAATAGCCAGTGACAAAAGGCCATCAACAGCTCTGGCGGCGCGCCGAGACGATAAGGCTTTGCCTTGCGACAGCGCAGCTTGCAATTCACCGCGACGGCAATGATCGCCAGCAGCGCGATCGTGATAGCGCTGGCGACGACGCTGGTCACCCTGTTCAACGGCGTGACCGCCGGGTCGCGCTCGACCAGCTCCGGCCCGAAAAGCAGGAAGGGCGCCGACAGTAGCAGTATCAGCGAAAGCACCATCAAGAACAGGTTTGCCGCCGCCACCGGACCACTGATGATGCGCGTCGTCGTGATCGACATCCACGAAACCAGGCCGGCGAACGGGCGCCGAAAGGCCGCTGGTCGCGCGCCGCGGATGGATTCCATCTTGCGGAACAGCTCGGTATCCTCGGTTCTGGCGACCATCTTGCGCAAATAGCTGGAAACGCTGGGCGCGGCCGTGCGGATCAGGATGATCATATTGAAGAAGATATCGAAATAGCCACGCAGCACACCGACGATACCGCCCGGCAGCCTGGTGATGTCCGCCCAGAAGGCCTCCGCGAGAACGATCGGCGGCAACACCTCGGCATCATCGCCCTCCAACGGATAGCCATAGGCAAGCTGCACCGGCAACGGACCGCCACGCACCAAGCGTTCTTCCAGCAGCGTACCAGCCTGATCCGGGTCGGGGGGGCAGCGGCGGCGCTCGTCGAGCAGCTCGCCCCGGTAGGTGATATATCCCTCGACCTCCAGCGCGTCGGCCAGGTTCGTCAGCGTTTCGCCGGGTGCCGGCCCGCCAATGCCATGAACGACGAGAATCCCCAATCTTTTCTTGGCTGCTTCCATGATTCGGCCCGATAGCGTTTTCGACGGGATTGAACCGCCTTACCTAACAGGATGTTGAAAAATGGCATTTTTCAATGGCCTGTGTGCGGTACAGGGATGTACCGCCATTTTCGATAACGGCAAATCATTGAAAATGAAGGAGCCGGGAAATCGCATTTTCCGGTTCCGTCGTTGAAAAAGTCCATGGAAGGACTTTTTCAACATCCTGCTCAAAGAACTATAGCCGGCCGTGGCGATTTCGCTAGTCAGGCGATCCGCTGCGCGCGCCCCTTGCCGCCCGAGATCAGCCAGCGCAACAACCGGACCCGGAGCGACCACGGCTGGATATCCGGTTCCAACCCCAGATGAAGCTGAGCAAAACTCAAGGAGTCCTCGATCAGCGCGTCGTGCAAGGGAGCATAAAGCAGCGGCCACGAGACAAGCGCCCGGCCATGCGTGTGCATTTCAAGGGTTTGGCGCAGTTCCACGCGGCCTTCCTCCAAATCGATCACATCATAGCCATGAAAGCCATCGAAACCTTTCGGCCCGGTGAAGCGAAAAAGCACATGCCTGCCTGGCTCATGGGCATCGACCACATAACGAATCGGCCCGTGACCGCCGCTGGCGGAAACCGACAGCGGTTTATCGAAGCGCATGCGTGGCCATAGACTATGGGGCCACAGCTGGTCATCCGATGACGCCAGGGAATCGAGCAGGCGACCGAGCATGTCGGGTGGACAGGGAAAGCTTCTGGCGTGGATATTGATGATGTGCATCGTCTGCCCTCATTGCCGACCACGAAAACGCGGGACGGTCGCCGCGCTTGATTCGCATCATGTCAAGCCAACCCGCCAAGTGCTATAGGCGCAGCCCGCCGAACCCTGGATCGTGGGTGCTATTTTGTTCCAGACAAGGCGCGAGGAGGAACCTGGATCAAGGCATCTCTCGCAGGGAATGGCTGTTCTCTTGCCAAGCAGGATAAAGCTTCCGCTCCTGCTCACGCCTCTGGCCTGCTTCCTTGCAGGCCCTATCGACATAGCTCAGGGCAAAAACAAAGGCTGTTGGTAGCAACAGTGGTATGCCGCTGGTTGGATCCGATGCATGGCCTTTCAACGGGCTGTCAGCAACTCCCGCACCAACGCGGTGGCGAAGCTGCCACGTGGCAGTTCGAAACTCAGTCGCAAACTGTCCCCGTTGAGCTCCCATTCCAGATCGGCGATGCGCGCACGCAACGCGCGCCGGTCGGCGCTGGCCCGTGCGTTTTCTAGGCCAACTCGCCATTCGGGCCAGTCGGCCAGCACGCGTGTTTCCAGGGCAAGCGCCTCGCCCCGCGTTTTCAGTGGACCATCGCCATACAACGGGCCGCTCGGGTGAATATCGAACGCCGCTAGGCGCTGTTCAATCTCCGCGTCCGGCGCGTCGCAGACAAAGCCGGAACGCGAACCGTCCAGCGCCAGGTAATCACCCGGCATGGCGGTCGCCCAGCTGCCTTGACGCACGCGTTCGGCAAGCACTTGGTTGAACAGTAGTGAGCGCGCGGCGGAGAGCATCATGCCGGCGCGGTTCCGCTGGCGCGGTCGCTTGCCACTGGCGAACATGCGCAATGCGCCGTACAGATTACTACCGCGCCGGCCAAAGCGTTGCGCGCCGAAGTAGTTCGGCATGCCAATATGCCGCATCGCGTCGATGCGCTCGGCGATATCATCGGGGTCGCCGTCGAACTCCCGTAGCGTCAGTCGGAAGCGATTCGCGCGCAACGCGCCGCGCTTCAACTTGCGTCCATGCCGATGCGCTCGCAGCACACGCATCTCGTCACTGTTCAACTCATTCCAGTCAGGTTCGCCCTGGTTGGTCAATAACAGGCTGAACCATTGCGTGGTCACGGCGTTGCGATCCTTCTGCCCGGCAAACCCGATATCGCGCTGGCGCACGCCGCTGAAGCGACTCAGACGCCGCGCGACATCCTGGGTGTTCAGACCAGTCTTGCGCACCTGTAACAACACATGCTCGCCACTGCCATCCGGCTCGACCGGAAGCTGCTCATCGACGATGAAGTCCTCGTAACGCGCGCGCAACACGCCACGCGCGCCAGGCTTGCCGAAGGCATGTGGCAACGCTGAGACGACATCGTCGTAGGGGAATTCATCAAAAACGGGCATATCGAAAGATGTCATCGACCGGGCTTGACAAAAACTGGCGGCCTAATTTGTAGGATGCGAGCTAAAATACCCCGTATCACGAAAGGTTTCCCATGGTTCGGCCGCGAGATGTTGGAGGCGGGACATTGGAAATGCCCCCGGCATTTCCAGCATGCCACACTTCCCCGCGGGTTATGCCGACACCAAGCTAAAAGGACGTATTCACGGCGTTCTCACAGACAAATCGCAGACAACCGACTCCGCACTTTCACGTCGACCAATTTCGGCACTGACGGGAATCAGCCGACGACCGGCGGCGTTGGTTTCGGCGCATTCCTTGGCGCTCGGTTGGCGAAACGGGTCGCGTAATGGAACACATCCTCGGCGCAGACATCGATACAGCGGCCACAATTGGTGCAATGCTCGGCCATGATCACGGGACCGATGCCCTTGGCTTCACCCTTCAGCGCCGGACGTATGACCTGTGGCTCCGGACAGACGACGAAGCAATCCATACAGTCGTCGCACTGGGCGCGCTTGTCGGCTGTGACGCGCACCACGCTGAGCTTGCCAGGCAGGCTGTAGAAAGCGCCGACCGGACACAGGCGGCCGCACCAGCCGTGCTTGCTGACGAACAGATCGAAGATGAATACCGCAAGGATCACCGCCCACGCAAAGCCCATGCCAAAAATGATTCCGCGATGCATCATCGACACCGGGTTGATCAGCTCCCACGCGAGCGAGCCTGAAAGCATCGCGACGATCAGGGTCGCACCGAGCATCCAGTAACGGGTGTTCTTGTCGATCGCCACGCCGCTGCCCTTGATGTTCAGCTTGCGCCGCGCCCAACTGGCCAGATCGGTAACCAAGTTCACCGGACACACCCACGAACAATAGCTGCGTCCGCCAACGATCAGATAGAAACCGAGCACGATGGCCGCGCCGAGGAACGCCGTGGAGATCGGCAACATGCCGGCAACCAGGGTTTGCAGCAGCACATAGGGATCGGTCAACGGCAGCACGTCCAAGGTCAGGCTGGAGGCCAGATTCCCTTTCACCAACCATAGGTCGAACCACGGCCCGAGCAGAAACAGGAGCAGGATAGCGAACTGGCTGATACGTCGCAGAATCAACCACTTGTGCGCGCCAAGCCAACCCTTGAGCTGAATCGCCTCGGCACCAGGCGTCGCGATGCTCAGCCTTGCATTCGCCATCACAAGCCTCCTTTCTTGTTCAGGGTGTCGAGAGGGTTCGCGCTAAACGGGCTATCGGCCTTGTTCACCGCATCGTCACCCTTGTCGTTCTCCGCTTTTTCGATCAGGCCCTTGCCGTAATAATCATAGCGCTCGCCTGCGGGCAGATTGAAACGATGCTGGATATCCGGCGTCACCAGCGCCTCGCCGCGCTTGTCTTTCTCCTTCCAGCCAAGCCGGTAGGTTTCCTGCATCTTACCCTTGACCAGATCGAACGGCAGTACCTTGATCGCTGCCTCGGTGAGGATGCAGGCGCGCTCGCATTTACCGCAACCGGTGCAGGATTCGGAATGCACCACCGGGATGAACAGCGCATGCATGCCGCTACGCTTGTTGTGTTGAAGTTCCAGCGTGATCGCCTTGCCGCGCACTGGGCAGACATTGAAGCACACCTCGCAACGCAGCCCCTGGTAGGCGATACATGCTTCATGATCGCTGATCAGCGCCAGCCCCATGCGAGAGTCATTGATATCGGTCAGCGCATGATCCAGCGCGCCGGTCGGACAGGCAGCCACGCACGGGATGTCGTCGCACATCTCACACGGCGCCTCGCGCGCGGTGAAGAAAGGCGTGCCGACGGTCACCCCGTCGCCCAGCTCAGCCAGGCTCAGGGTCGGATACGGGCAGTCGCGCACGCACAGGCCGCAGCGAATGCAGGCAGCATTGAAGCGCTCCTCATCCAACGCGCCGGGTGGCCGCAACGCCGGCGCTGGCACCCCGGTCGCGACTCGCGCGTAACCGCCCAGACCGAGCGCGGCGATACCGACCGCGCTGGCGGTGCGCGCGGTATCCATGAGAAACTTCCGGCGCGTGATAGCGTATTTCTTCTCAGCCATGGCTCTCTCCCGTCAGCACGCTGTTACTGCAACCGTCGTCTCATCATCATTATCGTCATCATCGAATTCATGGTAGACCAGCGAGGTGGAGATCACCCCGGCGACATCCGCGAGCTTGCCGATCGTATCGATCGCCAACTGTTCGTCGGTGTCCTCCACGGTAACCACCAAACGACCGTCATCGGTCACCGTATGCACCTCGGTGCCCGGCATCTCGCGCAGTAACTCGGCAACGTTCCCGGCCTTCTCGCCCCGCGCATGCACCAATACACCACAAACATTGTAACGACTCATGTCGATTCCTCTTGCAAAGCCCCCAAAACGATCGCCTGGGTGGGGCAGACACACAGGCAGGCGCCACAGCCACTGCACAGCGTCCGATCGAGATCGATTATCGCACGTCCACCGGTCTGCAAGCGGAAGCGGATCGCGCGTACCTCGCAACTGTCGCCACAGGCGCGGCATACGACGCCGCGCGCCGACAGGCAATCGCCGCCGACTTCCGCCTTCAACGACCAGGCGTTTTCGACCGTCGGCTCGTCCACATGCAGCGCGCCGGGTTTACATGCCGCCAGGCACGCCATGCAGAAGGTACAACCAGCCGCGCTGAAATCCATTCGGGGAAAACCGCCGGAACCCCGCGTCAGAACGCCCTCCGGGCAGGCTGGAATACATGCGTCGCAGCGCGTGCAGCGTTCGACGAAAGCGCCTTCCGACAGTGCCCAGGGCGGACGAAATTCGGGCTTGCGTCCGGCCATGCCGCCACGCAACAACTGGCGCCGGCTGATCGCCAGGGTTTCATTATCCGGATCACTGATCGTCATTTTAAAATTCTGGTATAAAAGCCGGATGAAAACCATAACGTAGATCAATCGAAGCACGGATCGGCCCACCCGTTGGCGCGAATCGGCCTATACTAGCAGGATGTTGAAAAAATCCCGCATCGGGACGATTTCACGTTCACAAGCCAGCCGGACACCGCACTTGAGCCGCGAATTGTCGTTACGGCCAGCCAAATATCCCATGCGGCCTCGTAGACGTCCCGGAGCCGAAAAGCTTCCACTTTCGGCAAGCGATGCGCCACGCGGACCCGAACGGCGGGTGAAGACATCGATTGCCATGGGGTTTCTCAAAGGAAGACGTATGATTGAATGGAGCGCGCAAACGCGCGCCAAATCCTCCCCGGCGGACACTTGCTGGCGGAACCCCCTGTCGGGCCAAATCCATGGATAGCATGCGCCGACCCTCTCCGTCAGGTTCCGGACCCCTGCTGTTTCGCATCGTGATTGCCGCTAGCCTGTCGCTGGTACTCCTCCTTGTCGCGCTCGGCCGCTTCGAAGCGCCGTCGCTATTGCGCATCGGCACAAACCAATGGCCGGGATACGAGCCCCTTTATCTGGCACGCGCCGACGGCGCCTATTCGGATGCGCCGATTCAGCTGATCGAACTGCCTTCCAGCAGCGATGTCATGCAACAACTGCGCGACGGCGTGCTCGAAGGTGGCGCGCTGACACTTGATGAAACGCTCACGCTGATCAGCGAAGGCGTCGATCTGATCGTCGTGCTGGTCATGGACATATCCAACGGCGCCGACGCGTTGCTCGCCAGGCCCGGAATCGAACAGCTTGCCGACCTGCGCGACCATGTGCTCGGCGTGGAACTGTCGGCGGTCGGCGCGGTGATGCTGGATGCCGTGCTGGAGGCCGGAAAACTGAAGATGGACAATCTGAAAATCATCTCCATGCCAGTGGACAGACACCTGCGCGCATTTGAGTCAGGAAAGGTCGACGCGCTGATCACCTTCGAACCCACCCGTTCGCTACTGCTTGATCGAGGCGCCCAGCTGTTATTCGACAGCAGCCGCATCCCCAACCGCATCATCGACGTGCTGGCGGTTCGGCGCGATGTGTTACGCGAGCATGGTGACGGACCGCGCCAACTGCTACGCGGCTATTTCGCGGCGCACGCGCGGATGCGTTCAGACCCCGACGGCAGCGCGCGGCGCATGGCCCCCCGCTTGAACCTGAATAGCGAGCAACTGCTGGCTGCCTATCGCGGTCTGATACTCCCCGATCTAGACGAAAACAGACGCTGGCTGAACGGCGGCAACGCTCGAATCATTCCGATCGCGCGCCACCTGGCGGCATTGATGCTGAATCATGGCCTGACCTCGCGGCTACCCGAATCACAGGACCTCCATTCCGGCGCCTGGCTGCCCGGATCGCCATGAACCGCATTCGCTCGATCCCCCTGAGCCACACCCTGCCACTGTTATTCATCGGCCTGTTCCTGATCGGCGCCTTGCTGATCACGGCACTGGAATACTGGCAAGCGAGCAAAACACTGGTGACACGGGAACAGCAGGAATTGCGCAGTCAGATCAACCTGCTGGCGCTCCCGGTCAGGCGGGCGCTGGAGCGCCACCGGGTGGACGATCTGTCACCCCTGATCGGCAGTCTGTCGGCCCATCCGGCCAGCGATGCCATCGCCATCAGCAACGCCGATGGCAAGGTTCTCGTCGCCAGCCGCTATGCCTGGCGCGGCAGGCCCGTCAGCGAGTTTATACCCGAAGCCAGCGCGCTGCGACACACCCAAAACGGCACGACCCGGCTGGTGAAGGTCGGGCATGGCTACCTGGCGGTCAATGCCGTGGATTATTACACCAGCGGCAAGGCGATCCGCGAACCTCGCCGCGCGCTGATCTGGATTCGCGACGACCTGCGCCTGGAACGGCGCGCCATTCTGCACAACACGTTGGATCATGCCAGTTGGCTGCTCGGCGTCGGGCTGCTCGGCATGTTCGCCCTGATATACCTGGGCAGACGCTATATCGCCAGACCGCTGGATGCGCTGGCGCGCCACGCCCAGCGCCTCGCCAGCGGCGACTACCTGGCGAAACCAGACATTGTCGGCAAGGGCGAAATCGCCGAACTCGCCGCGCATCTGCATCAGCTCGGTCAGCGCATCGCGACGACCGTCGCAGCGCTGAAGGAGTCTGTCACTCTGGATTCCATCGGCGACGCGGTGATCGTCACCGATGCAGAGGCCCGCGTGACGCGCATGAATCTGGTGGCCGAGGAACTCACCGGCTGGCCGCTGGCGAAAGCCCGTGGAAAACCCCTGCTGGAGGTCTTAAGATCATCAACGCCAGCACGCGACAGCCGGCCGTCGACCCCGTACAGCGGGTACTACGCGAGGGGATCGTCGTCGGCCTGGCGAATCATACCGCGCTGATCTCGCGCTCCGGCGCCGAATACCAGATAGCCGACAGCGCCGCGCCCATCCGCGCGCCCAACGGCAAGATACTCGGCGTCATCATGGTATTCCAGGATGTCACCGCCGCCTATGCCACCCAACAACACCTGCGCGAGACCCACGCGCGCCTGGACGCCCTGACCCAGGCATTGCCGGATGTCTGTCTGCTGCTCTCGGGCGAAGGCGAGTATCTGGAAATCTTCGGTGGTGATCCCCGCCTGCTGAGCCGCGCCCGCGACGAGTTGCTCGGCCGGCGTATCCACGAGATTCTGCCCGAGCTGAACGACGAACTGATGCGCGTCATCGCGGATACCCTGCGCAGTAGCGAGCAACAACAACTCGAATACGCCCTGGATCTACCGATCGGGCGGCGCTATTTCGAGGGCCGCACCGCACCGATGAACGATGGCGGACGGCCAGCGGTGATCTGGCTGGCGCGCGATGTCACCCGCCGCAAGCTGGCCGAGACGGGCATGCGCCGGCTAGCGCATTATGACCCACTGACAGGCCTGCCGAACCGACATATGCTGGAGAAACAGCTAAAACAGGCAATCTCCCGGGCGAACCGCAGTGGCGGCTTCGGCGCATTGATCTTCATCGACCTGGACGATTTCAAGCAGATCAACGACTCGATGGGACATCAGCACGGTGACAAGGTGCTGACCCTCCTAGCCGAGCGCCTGAAAAGCGTGCTCCGCGAGGAAGACATCATCTTCCGCTTTGGCGGCGACGAGTTTCTGGTGCTACTCGAACAACTGGACGACGATGTCGTTCAGGCCTCGGAGTTCGCCGAGGGCATCGCCGAAAAATTGCGCGCCGCCTGCACCCGGCCAGTAGAACTCGAAGGCCAGCCGCTACACCTATCGCTGAGCATCGGCATCGCGTTATTTCCCGACGCCGACACCAGCTCCGACAATCTGGTGCGACGCGCGGACATTGCGATGTACCGCGCCAAGGAAATCGGGCGCGGCCGGATCTGCTTCTTCTCCGCCGGGTTACAACGCATCGCCGAGGATCACATGCGCGTGCAGCACGAGCTGCGCGGCGCGCTGGAGCGCGACGAGCTACAGCTGTTCATCCAACCGCTGGTCGGCACGAACGGCGCATGGCGGGGCGGCGAGGTTCTGCTGCGCTGGCGACATCCGGGTCGCGGCCTCGTGCCACCCGACGCCTTCGTACCCATCGCGGAGAAATCCGGACTCATCGACACCCTCGACCAATGGGTGATCAGCCGCAGTATCCAGCGGTTCGCCGACGAAGTGGATAAACCGCTGCCGAAGACCTTTTCCGGCCTGTCGATCAACCTCTCCTGTCCGATGCTGATGAAAACGAATTTCACCGCCCAGCTTCATGACTGGCTGCGGGGCAGCCGCCTGGATGGCTCGCGCCTGGAGTTCGAGATCACCGAGCGACTGTTGGTGGAGGACTACGCGCAAACCGCCAAGGTGATGAAGAAAGCCCGTGAATTCGGGGTGCGTTTCTCCATCGACGACTTCGGCACCGGCTGCTCGACGCTGCGCTATCTGCAACGCCTGCCACTGGACCGGATCAAGATCGATCGCTCCTTCATCAAGCATCTGCCGACACGCCACAACGACGCGATACTCGTCGAGACCATTATCGACATGGCGGGCCATCTCGACCTGGAAATCGTCGCCGAGGGCATCGAGGACGAGACACAACGACGTTTTCTCGCCGAACGCGGCTGCAACTACTTCCAAGGCTACCTGTTCGCCGCGCCGATGCCCTGGGACGCGTTCTTTCGCCAACTACGGAACGAGCCGAATGGGGAAACGTCCTGAGGTAACTACTCAGCAAGTAGGAAAATCATGCTGTAACTGCTCAGATTGCCGCTGAAATGTGTTAGATCAAGGCGGGAAATGTGAGTTTACAGGTGTAAATGACCATTTTCCAACGCAGAGATGGCGCATTTCAGTGGTGAGCTGAGTAGTTACGTCCTGAGAAACCCCCGCGCTGGCGCGGATCGACAAGCATCGGAGCATGGCTCGGCGGGCCATCAGGCACGCGCGAGCAACAAGGCCACCGCATGCACCGCGATACCCTCCTTGCGCCCGGCGAACCCCATGCCCTCGGTGGTCGTCGCTTTGACGTTCACCGCGCCGATGTCCAGGCCGAGATCGGCCGCGATGAGCTGGCGCATCGCCAGGATATGTGACGCAAGACGCGGTGTCTGGGCGACGATGGTGACATCCACGTTACCGGCCTGCCAACCGGCCTCGGCAACCGCCTCGACCACCCGGCGCAACAGGATACGGCTGTCGATGCCGGCGAACGCCTCGCTATCATCGGGAAAATGGTGGCCGATATCACCCAGCGCGGCGGCGCCGAGCAGGGCGTCGCACAGCGCATGCAACACGACATCGCCATCGGAATGCGCCGCGAGTCCCTCCGGATGGTCGATGGAAACACCGCCGAGAACCAACCGCGTACCGGTGGAGAAGCGGTGCGCGTCGTAACCGTGACCGATGCGCATCAGCTTTCTCCGTTGGCTTGAGACGTCAGAAAGAAGGTAGCCAAGGGCAGGTCGTCCGGGCGGGTGATCTTCAGATTGGAGCGACTGCCCTCCACCAACAGCGGACGATGGCCGGCGAGTTCCATCGCGCTGGCATCGTCGGTAACCGCCAGACCGCGCGCCAGGGCATCGGAAAGCGCGGCATGCAACATGCCGACGCGAAACATCTGCGGCGTCAGCGCATGCCAGAGTCTTTCTCGCGAAACCGTTTCGGCCACCTCGCCGGCCGCGTCGGCGCGCTTCACGGTATCCACGACCGGCGCGCCGAGCAGACCACCGACCGAATGCGCGGCAGCGCGCGTCAGCAGGCGATCCAGATCCTCGCGCAACAAGCAGGGCCGCGCCGCGTCATGCACCAGCACCCAGTCGCCGGGCGCGGCGCGTGGCAGCAACCAGTCGAGCATCGCGAGCACTGAATCGGCGCGCGCGTCACCACCCGGCAGCGTGGTGACGCGCGACTCATCCGCATACTCGCATCGTGGCCATTCGCTATCTTGCGGATGCAATGCCAGCACAATGCCATGGATGCGCGGATGATCGAGAAAAATCGCCAGCGTATGCTCGATGACAGGTCGCCCGAGCAAGCGGAGATACTGTTTCGGCACGGCGCCGCGCATGCGGCTGCCGATGCCAGCGGCGGGGATTGCGACCCAATATCGTGGTGCGTCAGCGGACATCGGAAAGTCGGGTGTTCATTCCGTCGGGTTGTCGATGACCTGGATAAAGGTCTCGCCCTCGCGGATCATGCCGAGTTCGGAACGCGCCCGTTCCTCAATGGCTTCGCGGCCTTCCCGCAGATCGGCGACATCGGCGCGCAACGCGGCGTTGCGCGCACGCTGCCGCTGGAGTTCTTCCTGTTGCAATGCAATCCGCTGCTTCAGCGCGGCGACCCGCGCGAGACTACCCTCGCCGACCCATAGGCGATACTGCAACGCAATCAGCGCGATGAGTAGCGTGAACCGGAGGAAACGGGACATGA
This sequence comes from Sedimenticola sp., assembly GCA_026984055.1. Lineage (GTDB taxonomy): Bacteria > Pseudomonadota > Gammaproteobacteria > Chromatiales > Chromatiaceae > JALSSX01. The sequence continues at coordinate 14,033 of JALSSX010000055.1, forward strand.
TATGCGGTTACGCTGAAACAGAACCCGATGGCATGCCACAGTCGATCAGCGCAGGAACGGGAACGCGCATTTGCCGGCGTACTCGCCTTCGCTGCCGAGCTGGTCCTCGATGCGCATCAATTGGTTGTACTTCGCCACCCTGTCGGAACGCGACAGCGAACCGGTCTTGATCTGCCCCGCATTGCTGGCAACCGCAAGGTCGGCGATGGTGGTGTCCTCGGTCTCGCCCGAGCGATGCGAGATCACCGCGGTGTAGTTCGCTGCGTGCGCCATATCGATGGCGGCGAGGGTTTCGCTGAGGGTGCCGATTTGGTTGAACTTGATCAGGATGGAGTTGGCGATGCCCTTGTCGATACCTTCCTTCAGAATCCGGGTGTTGGTCACGAACAGGTCATCTCCGACCAATTGCACCTTACCGCCAAGCGCGTTGGTGAGGAGTTTCCAACCATCCCAATCGCCTTCGTCCAGGCCATCCTCCACCGAGATGATCGGGTATTGTCGAACCCAGCCGGCAAGGTAGTCGACAAAACCGGCGGCATCGAAGCTACGACCCTCGGAGGCGAGCACGTACTTGCCGTCCTTGTAGAATTCCGAGGCAGCGGCGTCCAGACCCAGATAGATGTCCTCGCCGGCGCTGAAGCCAGCCTTGTCGATGGCCGCGAGTATCATCTCGATAGCCGCCTCGTTGGACGACAGGTTCGGCGCGAAGCCGCCTTCGTCGCCGACCGTGGTCGACAAGCCTTGCGCGGCGAGCACTGATTTCAGCGCGTGGAACACCTCGGCGCCATAGCGCACCGCCTCGCGGATCGTCGGCGCGCCGGCCGGGATGATCATAAATTCCTGGAGATCGACACTATTGTCCGCATGTTCGCCACCGTTGATGATATTCATCATCGGCACAGGCAATCGATGAGCCTCTGGGTTCAGCGACTTGTAGAGCGGCAAGGCACGTTCCTGGGCGGTCGCGTGCGCCGCCGCCAGCGAGACCGCGAGGATCGCATTGGCGCCCAGCTTGGATTTGTTGTCGGTGCCGTCCAGCGCGATCATCTGGTCATCGAGAAGCTGCTGCATCGAGATCTCCTCGCCGAGCAACTCGTGACGGATCATACTGTTGATATGCTCGACGGCGCGAACCACGCCCTTGCCGCCATAGCGGCCCTTGTCGCCGTCACGCAGCTCCAGCGCCTCGCGCGAACCGGTGGACGCGCCGGAAGGCGCTGCCGCGCGGCCTATCGCGCCATCCTCGGTGATGACATCGGCTTCTACCGTCGGGTTGCCACGGGAATCGAGGATCTCGCGTCCCCGGATTTCGATGATTTCTGACATGGATGCTTCCTGTATGCTGTTATCTGTTTTGTCAAAGAGTCTGTTCGGGAAAACCGCGCGACTTCACCGCCTCATCCAGCGCCAACAGGGTTTCCAGCAGCTCGCGCATGCGCTCCAGCGGCCAGGAGTTCGGCCCGTCGCTGAGCGCCTCGTCCGGCTTCGGGTGGGTCTCCATGAACAGCCCGGAGACCCCGGCGGCAACCGCCGCGCGCGCGAGTACCGGCACATGCTCACGCTGACCGCCGGAGCAACTGCCCTGGCCGCCCGGCAACTGCACCGAATGGGTGGCGTCGAACACCACCGGACAGCCACATTCGCGCATCACCGCGAGGCCGCGCATGTCAGAGACCAAGTTATTGTAACCGAAGGATGCGCCGCGCTCGCAGGCCATGACTTGGTCGTTACCCGCCGCGCGCGCCTTGTCGATGACGTGTTTCATGTCCCACGGGGCGAGAAACTGGCCCTTCTTGATGTTCACCGGTCGACCCTGGCGCGCGACATTCTGGATGAAGTTGGTCTGACGGCACAGAAAAGCCGGCGTCTGCAACACGTCGACGATCTCGGCGACCTCGGCCAGCGGGGTATCCTCGTGTACATCGGTCAATACCGGCAGGCCGAGCTGTTCCTTGACCTTTTGCAAGATCTTCAAGCCGGCTTCCAGGCCCGGGCCGCGATGACTGGCATGCGATGAACGGTTCGCCTTGTCGAACGAGGATTTGTAGATATACGGAATGCCCAGCTCGCGGGTGATCTCGCGCATCCGGCCAGCGACATCCAGCGCCATCTGTTCGCTTTCGATCACGCAAGTGCCGGCAATCAGAAAGATGCGCTGCTCCAGGCCGACATCGAAGTCGCAAAGTTTCATGCCTCCCCCTTCCTCCCACGGTGTTGAACGGCCGCGTCGATGAAACCAGAGAACAACGGATGACCGTCGCGCGGCGTGGAGGTGAATTCAGGATGGAACTGGCAGGCGACGAACCACGGATGGTCGTCCAGCTCGATCATCTCGACCAGGCGTCCGTCACTGGAGGTGCCGGATACCTTCAAGCCAGCGCCTTCGAGCCGCTCGCGGAATTGGTTGTTGAATTCATAACGATGCCGATGGCGCTCGACCACAACATCCTTGCCATATGCCTGGTGCGCCTTGCTGCCGCGCGTCAACACGCAAGGCTGGCCGCCGAGGCGCATCGTGCCGCCCATATCGGCGGCCTCATCACGGGTCTCGATGCGGCCGTCGGCGGTCTGCCATTCGGTGATCAACGCGATCACCGGATAGCGGGTATGGTTGTCGAACTCGGTGCTGTGCGCGCCTTCCATGCCAGCGACATGGCGGGCGAATTCGATCACCGCGACCTGCATGCCAAGACAGATGCCCAGATAGGGGACGCCCTGCTCGCGCGCAAAGCGCACCGCGCTGATCTTGCCTTCAACACCGCGTTCGCCGAAGCCGCCCGGCACCAGAATCGCGTCCATATCGGCGAGCATGCCAGTGCCTTCCTTCTCGATCTGCTCGGAATCGACATAATGGATATTCACGCGCAGATGGGCACGGATGCCGGCATGCGACAACGCCTCGGACAGCGATTTGTAGGCCTCGGTCAGGTCGACATACTTGCCAACCATGGCGATATCGACCTCGCCCCGGGTGTTCTCCAGACCGTCGACCACTGCTTGCCACTCATGCAGGTCGGCCGGCGGACAATCCAGCCCGAATTGCGCCAACACGATGTCGTCGAGCTGCTGGGCATGCAGCAACAGCGGGATACGGTAGATGTAATCGGCATCGGCGGCCGAGATGACCGATTTCTCCGGCACATTGGTGAACAACGCGATCTTGCGCCGTTCCGCCTCGGGGATCGGCTGCTCGGCGCGGCACAGCAGGATGTCCGGCTGGATGCCGATCATGCGCAGCTCCTTCACCGAATGCTGGGTCGGCTTGGTCTTCAGCTCGCCGGCGGCCTTGATGAACGGCACCAGCGTCAGATGCATGAACAGCACCCGCTCGCGACCCAGCTCGACGCCCATTTGGCGAATCGCCTCCATGAACGGCAGCGATTCGATGTCGCCGGCGGTGCCACCGATCTCGATCATCGCGATGTCGGCGTCGCCGGCGGCCAGCGCGATATCGCGCTTGATCTCGTCAGTGATGTGCGGAATCACCTGCACCGTGCCACCCAGGTAATCGCCACGGCGTTCCTTGCGGATCACGCTCTCGTAGATCTGACCGGTGGTAAAGTTGTTGTTGCGCGTCATCGTGGTACGGATGAAGCGTTCGTAGTGCCCCAGATCCAGATCGGTCTCCGCGCCGTCCTCGGTGACGAACACCTCGCCATGCTGGAACGGACTCATGGTGCCCGGATCGACGTTGATGTACGGATCGAGCTTGGCCATGGTCACCCTCAGGCCTCGCGCTTCCAACAGCGCCGCCAGTGAAGCCGAGGCAATGCCTTTCCCCAGCGAGGAGACCACGCCGCCGGTGATGAAGATATATCTGGTCATGAAACGCCGCTGAAGAGGGAGTCCGAAACGGACCCACACGGTACCAGAAGGGGCGCCCAGGCTCAATCGGAACCGACCATTCTGGTACCATGAAGGGCAATGAATCCACACCCGCCGGAGGCCCGATGAAACCCCGCCTTATCTTGCTGTTCACCGCCATCCTGAGTCACCCCGTGGTCCAGGCCGATGTCACCCTGCGCTGGCAACTCGCCTCGCCGGATGGCAACGGCACGTCGCCGAGGCACGCCCAGACTTGGCGCATCGCCGGACGCTGGATACGCATCGACCGAAAAGGCAACGACAACTGGCTGCTGCTCGACAGCGGCTATCTGCTAATGCACGTCATCGACCCGAAACACAAGACCTTCAGCATCTTCGGCCATTCACCAATCCACCAACGCGAAGGACTGCAAGCTCGCCACAAGGGCGGCGCGTTGCACGGCAACTACCGCAAGCCCAAAGAACTACCCCAGCAGGCAACGCGCCTGCGCGGCACGCGGAAACTGGTCACGATCGCTGGCAAGCGTTGCCGCCACGTCGAGGAATTACACGCCGGCAAGGTCGCCGCGACGCATTGCATGGCCGACGCCCGCCAGCTCGGCCTGAGCGAACGCGAGCTGATCAGCGCCGCGCGGGTGATCAAGTTCGCCAAGCGTCTGACCGACCCGGATTGGGTGGCTAAGCAATCGGACGAGCGCTTCCTGTCGATCGACAGCCGCTCGACCGACAAGCCGGCGCAACGCTTCACGCTGACCGGAATCAGCTACGAAAACCTGCCGACAAGCCTGTTCCGCATCTCAAGGGATTTCCGCAAGCTGGAGCCACGGGCCAACTATCGCGGCCTGCTGACCGCCGCCCCGCGCGACAGCCAACCCGACAAAGCGAAGCCGAATCGAGCACGGATCAAACAGGTCACTCCCTCTCCTGCGACTTGACCTCCTCGACGACATGGGCCAATTCCTCCTCTACCGCCGGCTCGAGGTGGATGGCCGCGTCGGTGTCGATCGCGCCAGCCTCCGGATCAGCATACACAGCAACATCCAGCTTCGCCTCGCTCTTCGCCACGACACAAGAAACCACCGCGTCGCCGGAGACGTTCACCGCCGTGCGGATCATATCCATCAACCGGTCCACGCCAAGGATCAGGCCGATACCCTCTATCGGCAGCCCGACCTGGGCAAACACCATCGACAGCATGATCAGGCCGACACCGGGCACGCCGGCGGTGCCAATCGACGCCAGCACCGACATCAGGATCACCGTCAGATAACCACCCATGCCCAGATCGACATTGTAGACATTAGCGATGAAAACAGTCGCCACGCCCTGCATGATCGCCGTGCCATCCATGTTGATGGTCGCGCCGAACGGAATCGTGAACGACGCCACCGAGTTGTTCACGCCCATGCGTTCGGTCACAGTGCGCAAGGTCACCGGAATAGTCGCGTTGGAGCTGGCGGTGCTGAAGGCGAACACCTGGGCATTGCGAATCTTCTTCAGGAAGATTGCCGGACTCAGGCCGGAGAACAGCTTCAATACCAACATCAGCGTGACGAACAAATGCACTAGCAGTGCGCCGGCCAATACCAGCACATAACCCGTCAGTTGGGCGAGAAGATCCAGGCCGAGGTTGGCCATCGAGCGCGCAATCAACGTGAACACCGCATAGGGCGCGACGGCCATGACGATGGTCACCATCTTCATCATGACCTCGTTGGCGATCTCTGCGCCCTCGACGAAGCGCTTGGCCTTCTTGCCGACCATCAATATGCTGACACCCGAGAGTATCGAGAAAAAGATCAACGGCAGCATGTCACCTTTGGCCATCGCCTTCACCGGGTTCGTCGGGATGATACTGATCAGCACCTCGCTGAGCGGCGGCGCCTCCTTGCCAGTGAAGGCCGCCGCGCTGACCTGATTCATGCCCTCGCCAATGCCGGTGAACGCCGCGATGGCAATCGCCGTGGCAATGGCAATCGCCGTGGTCAGCATGTACAGCGCGAACGATTTACCGCCGACACGCCCCAACGTATTGATATTCCCGATGCCGCACACGCCGCAGATCAGCGAGAAGAAGACCAACGGTACCACCAGCATCTTCAACGCATTGATGAACATCTTGCCGACGACCAGAAAGAATCCATCGACGATATAGGTATTGACGAAGCCACCCGGCGTATTCAGGCCACCGAGGTTGATCGCCAGCCCGACCGCGATGCCGACCGCCATGCCGAGCAGTACCTTCAGCGTCAGACTCATCTTCTTTTGC
>JALSSX010000056.1 GCA_026984055.1 Sedimenticola sp.
CCGAAGAGCGTAAACAAGCCTTCATACGCCCGGCAACGGTCACCAAAAGCTGATCCCCGGCGGTATGCCCCTTGGAATCGTTGACGTTCTTGAAATGATCCAGATCGATGAACAACAGCCCCCCGATCACCGCCTGGCGCCGCGCGCGCGACAGCGCCAGCTCAAGCCGGTCCTTCAACAACGTGCGGTTCGGCAGGGAGGTAAGCGCATCCCGTGTCGCCATGTGTTGGATGCGCTCGTTGTCCTGGGCGCGCCGGATCGCAATCCCGGAAAGCCGCGCGCCGGTTTCCAGCGCATAGCGTTGAAAACCGTCCGGCAGCCCCGGCTCGGCACGCATCAAGGCAAAGGAACCAGTATCTTCGGAGGAGATATATACCGGATGCGACCAGCAACCGCGAACCTGGAAACGCTCAGCGAGTTCACGCACACGCTCCCAATGCGCGTCCAGGAACACATCCTCGACGAAGACCACATTCTCGCCAAGAATAGTCGCCGCGCACGAACCCTGACCGGGCGCCAGGCTCAAGCCCTCGAAGCTCATCCGGGCGGCTTCGCCGATGCTCGGCGCAGCAAGGAAATGCAGTTGCCCCGACGGCGCATGCACCACGCTACAGGTCGAACCCGGCACGAGTTTCTCGAACGCCTCGCAAAGGCTGTTCAGCGTCGCTTGCGGATCGCTGGCGGCGGCGACCTGTTCCAAAATATCGCGCTGAATCTCCAGCAACGCCTCCATCTGCCGACGCTCGCCAATCTGTTGGGCAAGCGACAGATTACTGTGGCGCAGATGCTTCGCCGTGGAACGCATGCGCAACCAAGTATAACCGACGGCCGAGGCGAGCAGCAGCAACAACGCATAGAGGCCACGGGTCACGCGAGTAGAAAGCCTTTGCCTTTCGGATATGGCGACACGCAGCGCATCGCGCATAGATTGAATCATCCGCGCTGGACGACGCGCCTTCAACTCCGCAAGCACCTCGCGGATCTGTCTGGAATAGGCCACGACCAGCGCGCCGTGCTGAAGCAAAACCTTGAGCAAGGCCGCTTGATCGACTTCGGCAAACGGTAACTCCTCACGAAGATCATCCGCGAGACGCGCGATCGTGCGCGAAGCACTGGCATCCTGGTTACGGTTGACCGCCTGAGACAACAGACTGGAATGATAACGGTAAGCCAGAAACAGCAGGCGTGAATCACCATCGAGCGCATGGCTTTCCAGGGATTCCAACAGCAATGGGATATAGTGCAGCGAGCTGCGGCGCGACGCAATGTAGCGCACCGCATCGCTGACGAGCACCCGCATCGCATCCAGATCCTCACGCAGGCATCGGACACCATCGGTTATCACGGCCGAGTTCGTCTCACTGGCACGCGCCGCCTGTTCGAGCTGTTCAGCACGGACGCGCAACTGGCGTTGGGCAGCGGCAATGTCGTCATACTGAGCCAACTCGCCCAGTTGCGCGCTGAAGACACCCGCGTGCAAATCGCTCAACTTCCCTTCGATGCGATCCAGCAGCACCAGCATGCGCGCGGAGTTGTCGATACTGGAACGCTGCTCGGTGAGATAGGCGATGGTGGCGATGCTGGACGCGACCAGCACGAAGCGTAACAACCGGCCAAGACTCCGGATGTTCAACTTGGCTTCTCGGCCCCGCGCTCGCAGCCTTCCGCTGCTACCTTCCGCGACGCTTCGCCGCGACTCGCAAGCGCAGCGAATTCAGCCGGATGAAGCCTTCCGCGTCCTTCTGATCATAGGCGCCGGCATCGTCTTCGAAGGTCGCGATGGATTCGTCGAACAAACTGTCGCTCTCGGACTTGCGACCGACGACGATCACGTTACCCTTGTAAAGCTTCAGACGAACCACGCCATTGACGACCCGCTGAGTCTGATCGATGGCGGCTTGTAGCATCTCGCGCTCCGGACTCCACCAATAGCCGTTGTAGATCAACTTCGCGTAGCGCGGCATCAGTTCATCCTTCAGATGCGCTGCCTCGCGATCCAGCGTCAGAGACTCCATCGCCCGATGCGCCTTCAGCATGATGGTGCCGGCCGGTGTCTCATAGCAGCCGCGTGATTTCATGCCGACATAGCGGTTCTCGACGATATCGTCGCGACCGATGCCATTCTCGCCGCCGATGGTATTCAAGGTTTCCATGACGGTCGCCGGACTCATGGGCTGGCCGTCCAATGCCGTGATGTCGCCATTCTCGAAGGTCAATTCGAGATAACGCGGGCTGTCCGGCGCTTTCTCCGGCGAGACGCTCCAGCGCCACATGTCCTCATCAGGCTCCGCCCAGGGGTCTTCCAGGATGTCGCCTTCATACGAGATGTGCAATAGATTGGCGTCCATCGAATACGGAGATTTCTTGCCCTGCTGAGCGAAATCCACCGGTATGTCATGCTGCTCGGCATAATCCATCAGCTTCTTGCGCGACAGCAGATCCCACTCGCGCCACGGCGCGATAATCTTGACCTCCGGCATCAGCGCATAGGCGCCCAATTCGAAACGCACCTGATCGTTGCCCTTGCCGGTGGCGCCATGCGCGATGGCATCGGCGCCGGTCTCGCGCGCGATCTCCACCAATCGCTTGGCGATCAGCGGACGGGCGATCGAGGTACCAAGCAGATATTCGCCCTCGTAGATGGCATTCGCGCGAAACATCGGGAATACATAGTCTCGCGCGAACTCCTCGCGCAGATCCTCGATATAGATCTCCTCAATGCCCATCGCCTGGGCCTTCGCCCGGGCCGGCTCGACCTCCTCGCCCTGCCCCACATCGGCGGTGAAGGTGACCACCTCGCAGCCGTAGGTATCCTCCAGCCACTTCAGGATGACAGAGGTATCCAGCCCCCCGGAATACGCCAGAACTACCTTGTCGATACCCGTTTTCGCCATGAACCCTCTCCACAATTCCACACGATTGAAAGCCGTCGATTATACCGTATCGGCCAGAAAGCCGTTCAAGGCATGCACGAATGCCTCGGGGCGCTCGGCGTACACCCAATGGCCAGCTTCCGGGATCGGATAGAAACACGCCAATGGAAAGCAGCGCCGCGCGGCGGCCTGGCCTTCGGAATCCAGATACTCGGATCGCGTGCCATGGATGAAGGCCGCCGGCAGCCTCGGGGGATGCGTACAGAGATCGCCAGGAAAACCGCCGATTGCATCGATATGCCGGCTCAAGGCGGACAGATTCAGACGCCAGCGCCAACGGCCAGCGGCGTCGCGACGCAGATTCTGCAACAGATAGGCCGCAACGCCACGATCACCGACACATCGCGCCAGCCAGTCGGTAGCCTGTCGTCGGTCCGAGGGTTGCCGGCGTTCAAGCTCCGCCATCGCGTTCAATACGGAAGCGAAGCGGTTCGGATAAGCGACCGGCGCGATATCGACGACGCCCAGGGCCGCAACACCATCTGGCTGACGCAGCGCCAATGTCATCGCCACCTTGCCACCCATGCTGTGTCCGACAGGCACCACCTGAGGCAGCGCGAGATGATCGACCAACAGCCGCAGATCCTCACTCATCAGCGGGTAGCTTATCTGTTCATCATGGAAGGACTCACCGTGATTACGTAGATCCGGCACGACGACGTGCCAATCCGCCTCAAAATGGCGCGCGATGCTTCGCCAGTTCGCTGCCGAACCGAACAGGCCATGAAGGAAGAGCAGACTGGGTTTCCAGGCGCGAAGACGACCGTATTCCCGATAATGTAGCAATGGCGGAGACATGGGGGGTGAGTCTGTCACCGACGCCCTCGCCGTTCAACCCGGAGATAAGGCGGCCATGGAGCCATTCCCCTCAACGACCAGAAACGCCGCCAGGGGCTTCAGTGTCCGTGCCATAATTCCGGACGTTCAGCGTGAAAGTCGCCTGCCGGTTGCCTGATAGCAGGGGCGTTCCCTCATCATAAGAGCTATCAGCCCAGCATCGATATAGAACTTGTTGTCTTAACAGGATGTTAGGGCCTTTGTCCAAAACCAGCATAAAGTGCTGAGTATGCCCCGTATCGGCGCCGGGCTAAAAGCTGCTCGCCGGGGCTATAGGACATCCCGAAAAATCGAGATGCCCGAGTGGGACAGGGATCTCCCACCCTTTTCGACCACGATAAGTGATGGAAAATGCCATGGAAGGCATTTTTCGCGATCCCCTATATGTCAGGAAGCGCCGTGTCGCGGCGAACGCGCCGAAACCAGATCCTGCAACGACTGTTCGTTCTCGCAATAGCCGATGTTGTCCACGCCGACATCCCCGCTGGCAAGCTTTTCATCGCAGGTATCGGTGTTGCCGCAACCGGCGCAACGCCGTATCTGCGCGTCGATCTCGGCGATGCGGCCGTGATGGACATAGGCGCCGACATTCACGCCCAGTGCCGCAAGCATGCGGCCAAGGCGCAGTTGGTCTACCCGCGCGGCTATCGCCTCGCGGTACTTCAGCCCCGCCTTCATGTTGAATATGATGGCAAGTGGCAGCAACACAACGAATGCCAGCAAGGTGATACT
>JALSSX010000057.1 GCA_026984055.1 Sedimenticola sp.
GCTGAAACTGTTTCACCAGACGCAAGCTCTCCTTGCCGTATATCTCATAGAAACCGCGATAGGTGAACAACCCCGGAATGGGATCTTCCAGGCTCTTGCCGCTACGCCGAATGAATACCTTGTCGGCGTTCTGTCCAGCTGCATCGACGATGCGGAAGGGCGCCTGATCGTCGGCCAGCGATTCCCGCTTCAGGCGTCCATAGACCAGCTCTGCCAACGGCACCTGCTTCAAAATGGTGCGCTGCCGTTTGATCAGCTCACGGTTCAATTCGACCGGTTTCAGGCCGGCATCGATCAATGCGGCCAGATGTTCTTGCAAATGGCCGCGCAGCTTCGCGTCGGTCGGATAATTGTTACCCCAGTCCAGTTGCATCCAAAGCTTCAGGAACTCGGGATCCAGGCGTTCGGTATTGCCAAGCATCAGATACAGCTTCAACGCCTCGTAGCGAAAATCCGGGTTATCCACGCCCTCGCTGAGCTGCTGTTCGAGGCGGTTGGCGATCTTTGGCAGCAGCAGACCGTTCAATTCGCGCGCATAGGCATCCTTTGCCTCCTGGCCGACGATGCCGCCCTGAAAAAGACCGAAACGCATCGAGAACGGCGTATCCTCCTGATAACGCGACGCGGCCTTCGCCAGATCGGCGATCTCATCGAGTTCATCGACGAGATCGGGGAAATCCGCCGTCGGCTCCACCGGCTCGGCAACCCGCTTGTCCGCCGTCTCGACATCGCGGGCGACCTCGTTCAGGTAGTTACTGTTACCGGTATAGCTGGTGATCCAGGCGAACAACCCGACGACTATCGCGGCGGCCGCGCTGGCATAGGCGATGCGCTGCAACCAGGCCCGCTTGCGCTCGAACTTGCGATCGGTACCGGCCAGATCCTTCTCCTGAAACACGACGTTCTTCAGCAGACCGGTAACAAAGTAGCTCTTGCCTTGTCCCCGTGGCGCGGCAGAGGCTGACTGAGGATCGAGTCCGAAGGAGCGCCCTAGCTGTCCCATCAGGCGATCGATCGGCGTGCCTTCCTGGGTGCCACTGGTGAAGTAGATGCCACGCAGCAACGGGATATCGTCGAAACGGCTGGGACGGAAAACCTCGCCGAGAAACGTCGTCAACGTTGGCTTCAAGCTGGCAAACTGACGGGGAAAATTGAGAATCCGCGCCCGCCGGCCGATATCGCGCTCCTGGTTCAAGCGCCATAACAGACGATCGTTCAATCGCTTGACCAAGGCATCGAACTCATTGGAGAAGCCCTTCAATGGGTCTCGACTCTCCTCGTCGAACGGCAGGGTCGTCCCCCATACCTGAGCGCGCTCCTCGCGTCCGAGATCCTCGAAGAAATCGCTGAAGCCGGCGATCAGATCGGACTTGGTGAACAGTACGTATACCGGAAAGCGCATGCCGAAATGCTTGTACAATTCTTGCAGTCGCTGCTTGATCGCGCGCGCGTGCATACCGCGCTCGTGTTCGGACTGCATCATCAGATCCGACAGGCTGATCGCAATCAGTACGCCGTTGATCGGTCGCCGGCGACGGTACTTCTTCAGCAGATCGAGAAAACCCTCCCAGGCGCTCTTGTCGACCAGTTGGTCGCTGTCCTGGGTGGTATATCGGCCGGCGGTATCCAACAGCACGGCTTCGTTGGTGATCCACCAGTCGCAGTTGCGCGTCCCGCCTACCCCCTTGATCGCTTCGTTACCGAGATGATCGGCAAGCGGAAAATCCAGCCCGGAATTCTGTAGGATAGTGGTCTTGCCACTACCTGGCGGTCCAACGATGATGTACCAAGGCAATTCGTAAAGGCTGCGCGCGCCCCGCTTGCGACCCGCCTTGCGTAGCAAGGTGATCGCCTCCTCGAAACGCTCGGAAAGCAACGCCACCTCTTCGGCGGATGCCTGATCCTCCTTGCTGGCCGTGGCCACCTCGGCCTCGGCCATGCCCTTCATCAACTGGCCGTCAGCGCGCTTGGCGAGCAGATGACGGCGCAGCAGGTTCAACGCCCACAGCAGGAAAACCACCAGGATCGCGATGACACGTTCCAGTACGCCGGCCAGCGGGGTGTGCTCGGCGATCGAGATCAGCGGCCCGACAAACCATATCACCAAGGATATGGCCAGCAGGCCGATCAACACGACCACCCAGCGATGGGCAAACCATTTCAAGAATCTTCTCATGCGCTATCGACCATCAATTCCTGACGCCTCTCATGCATTGTCGGTGCTCAATAGTTCGTATTATAGGTAACAGCGATATCGACTCGTCGGTTACGCGCGCGATTCTGCGGCGAATCATTTGGCACCAATGGGTCGGTATCCGCGCGCCCCTCCGGTGTCAACCGGGACGGATCGTCCACGTGCCCCGCCAGCAGTTTCAGCACGCTGGCGGCACGCGCGCGGGACAGATCCCAATTCGATTGGAAGCGCAACGAGCGAATCGGCACATTGTCGGTATGGCCGATCACCTGAACCTGACCAGAGACATCGTTCAGCGCCTCGCCGATGCGGTTTAGCAACGGCAGATACTTCTTTCTGACCTTATCGGAAGCGGAACGGAACAGCCCCTTGCCGATGATGGTGACCAACGCGCCGTTCGGACCCTCATCGACGGTGACCAGGCCGTTGTCGATCTCCGGTTGCAGAAAGCGGCTCAGGATATGCCTGGGCTCGGCGGGCGCGACCTCCTCCACGGACATCGGTACCGGCGAGGCAAAGGACGCCTTGCGATCGATCGCCGCGAGGCCGCGATGCACCGGCTCGGCCTGATTGCCGAGCATGACGCGAAAGATCACATAGGTGAGCAACAGCAGCGCGGCCACGATTGCGCCAACCACCCACAGGGGCACATAGCGCGACAGCGCGTTACGTCGGTCCTGCACGCCCAGCCAATGTGGCGACAGGCCCCGTTCGAACTCACCGCGATGTGCGCGGATCAATTGATAAAGATTCTCCCTGACCTCCTCCAGACGCGACTGACCGCGCTCCAACACATGGTATTTGCCTTCGAGTCCGAGTGTCATGCAGACGTAATAGAGTTCCAACAGATCGAGATGCTTCGCTGGCGCTTGGCTTTTCTGTTCGAGGATGGCGAAGAACTTCTCTCCACCCCAGGTCTCGTTGTGGAAAGTGCTCAGCATGCCCTCCCGGCTCCATACGCTACCGCTCCCCCATGGCGTGCTCAGCACGGTCTCATCGATCAGCGTACACAGGGCATAGCGTGCGGCCAGGATGTCCTCGGACTTGACGCCGGCGTGGTTCGCTGCCTGCTCAAAACGCCGCACCTCGCTGGCGACCTTCTCGCGCAAGCCGTCGATATCCAGGTGACTCGCCGAACCCCGTAATTGCGACACCAGGCCGAACAGCGCAGCGGCGGCATTCAGCAGGGCATTCGGACTGGCGTCCCGCGCGGTGTCGAACGCGGTTGGCTCCAGATCCGGCGCGACACCGCCACTGCTGGTAGGTTGGGATCGGCCAGCGGCCGGTCCGGGCGTGGATCGCCCCGGTCGGGGCCGAATGATCGTGCGATCACCCATGAAGGCATCATCAGTCATGCTTACTCCTTGATCGCCCAGAATTCGGTCTGTAGATCAGGGTAGTCGCCGGCTATGTGAAAGGCAAACCCCCCGGAACGATGCAGTTCCTTCCATAGCTCGTCGGCGCGATTCAGCTCGAAATAAACGAAACCGCTCTGATAAGGGATCTGACGCGGCGCGACCGGCAAGGCACGCACCCGGATACCCGGCAAGGCAAGATTCACCAGATCACGGATCTTCTCTACCGGCCCGATCTTGACCTGACTGGGAAAATGGCTGAGCAGCTTCTCGGTCGGAATGGCGGCATGCACGGCGAGTACGAAGTTGGCATCCAACAGCAACTTGCGATCCGGAATCTGCGCGACCCGAATGCCGAACTTACGCTCCTGCAACGGCAACTGGATGGCCGACTGTTCCAGTACCATGCTCAAGGAACGCCGCAGCTCCTTGATCACGGGTCGAAAGGTTGTCGTCAGGTTGGCATGATCGTAGCTTTCGAACAACGGCGCGCGTTTGCGCGCGGAGGTAAAGGTCGCGAATTCGCCCGCCATCTCCATCAGCACGCGGTACAGGCTTTCCGGATGCAACGCTCCCTGACTCGCCAGATGCGCCACCAGCGGGGTATAACGATTCACCGCCTGCAATAAGAGGAAGTCAGCGATCTCCGCAGTACCACCACCATGTCCAGAAGCGCTGACACGGCTGGCCAGCGCCTCGCAGCGATGCTGTAACAAGCCGAGCAATTCCTTGACGAAGGCTGTCAACACAACGGCCCCCCGGCAGGCAACGGCGGTCGGGATGAAAGCATCGTCGAGCAGCACCTTCTTATCGCTTTGTACCTCGACGATGCGCGCGACCGGAAGGCAAGCATATTCGTCGCGCTTGTCACTCGCGAGCATCAAGCGGGTGCGGAGCTTGCCCGTCTGCAATGTGGCCGCCTCGGTCTGCCGGGAGACATTGTCGGCGACATCTTCCTCGTGCGTGATATAACGCGCCAGTGTGTTGCCCTCGCGATCCGGATTGCTCTCCTTGCTGCCCGAACGGCGCACCGGCAGGGCAAGATAGACCACCATGTCATGCGCATTCTCCGGCACGTCGAAGGCGGCGGCGGGATCGTCGTCGTCCGGCATCTCGAACGGCGTGCCATCGGGAAAGATGCCTTTCGCTTCGAGGATAGAAAGCTTGCCCAATGTCAACAATTGCTCATCGAACTGGAAGGATTCGAGACCCCAGCCATGGTCACGCAACGCACCGCAACGGTTCTCGACATAGTGTTCGATATAGCGGACATGCTGTTGAAAGTGCTGAGGGCGGAGAAACATACCCTCCGACCAGATGACCTTATTGTTCCAAGACATTGCGCTTCCAGGTCGACTAGGGTTGCACCGAGACCGAAACGGCCAGGCGTTCGAGCTGTATCCGAACCCCGACCTTGGACTTGCGCGGCAACGCCGCGAAGGCGCGCCAGCGCGCGTTCTCCAGGTCGCGAAACGCCGCCAGTACACCGATATAATTCGCCTGCGGCGCAAAATCACGCTTGAAGTCCAGCGTCTCCCCCGGCCGGAGCTCCATCTCCTCGCGGGCGATCAAATCCTCGCCGAGCACGCTGGATTCATTGTCCAGCAGCGAGAAGAAATCAGCCGACTGAAAGGAACCCAAGGTCTTCAACTGATAGATTCGCACGACCACCGGCGACGCGCCACCTTCGTAGTTTGGATTGAGGTCATCCGTGGCTGTGATCTGCCCATTGAGCGTGATGCGTTTCAAATCACCAGAGCAAGCCGTCAGCAACAGCAGAAGCAATAGCAGAAGCAACGGGGACAGACGCCGACCGCGATGCGCGACAAAGCGCGGATGGGCGGCAGGCAACAAGGTAGTAACTGACATGGCGATCTCCGACGCGGTATGCATCTTATTCTGGTTTATCGGGCATGCGAAAACAACATATTCAGCCTGGACTCACCGATTTCTTCCCGAGGCCGACCCAATGCTACTCAAACGCTTCAGACGCAGACGCGCCTTGGCATATCCCGGCCAGTAACGCAACGCCAGACGCAACAAGCGGACGGCGGTTTGCCGATTCCTGCCCTGGACACTGATTGCCTGCCGGTATAGCCTGGAAGCATAGACGTTTTTCAACGCAACGACGCCACCGCGAGTAGCAGTGCTTCCTTCACCGAGCGACTGCGCCCGATCCAGGCAGCGTAACGCATCCGCAGCATTGCCTTCCGCAAACAACTGATCGCCCAACTCGATCAACTCGCCGATCAAACGGTGCCTGTCTCCGTCTCCAACGGGATGCCGCCGCAGCAATGCAACCAGGCGGGCATTCACCACGGGCATACGCCGCTTTTCATTCACGTCCGGGGAAGTCTTGAGCGAGCGGACACCCGCCACTGGTTGCGGCGGCGCCAGCGTCTCCTCTATATCACCCGGGGCGCGGTAGGCAGGATCGATCGACGGCTGACGCTTACGCAACGCCGCGGTCGCTCTGTCAGTCTCGATACGCGCCAACAGGGCCAGTACCCTCCGGTTGTCCGGCTCCAGGCTCAGAGCCTTCAGCAGTTCGACTCTGGCCAGATCGGACCGCCCGCGCTTCAACGCGCGTTGCGCGGCGACCTGATGATGTCCCGAGCGCTGACGAATGAGGGAACGCACATAGCCGATGCGTCGCAGTAGCCCGGTATCGTCGGGGTTCAGGGTATTCGCGATCTGATAGTGCTTCAGCGCACTGGCCAGATCACCAGCATCGAACGCCCGTTCGGCCGCCGCCAGCGCGCGTTGGGTAAAGCGCTCGACATCGTACCTTTCGGTCTGTTCAGGTAGTACGCCATGACTGCCACACGCCGCCAAGCCAACCAGAAAGGAGCCGAACAACATCGCACGCAAGCCGGCCAACGGAAACCCCAAGGCCATCAAAATGACATCTTATTATTCAATGCTTTCCTGAACGCCCGCATGTCTCGATCGCCAAAGATCATCGAACGGTGCAGCATGTAAGGATAGGAATAGGCAGCATTCCCACCCGGAAACACGGTAAACCCGAGCAGATAATCATACTTACCAAGATAATCGATCACCTGTTTATTGGTTTCGCCATAAGGATAGGCATAGGCGATCACTGGCGTATCGGCATGTTCGCGTAGTTTATTCGATGGCGCGCTGACCTCGCTCTCTACACGCCGCAGCCAAGCATCACGGGATTCGCCTGGCAAGCGTTTATTCAGGTTCGTATGGGTCTTGGAATGCGCCTGGATATCGACCAAGCCATCGCGACCCATCTCATGGATCTGAGACCAGGTGAGTCCACCATATCCGAGGTAATCGGAGTAGATGAAAACGGTCGCGGGAAAGCTGAACTTCTTCAGTATTGGATAGGCGATCTTGTAGATCGACTGATGGCCGTCATCAATAGTCAGCACGACCGCTTTCTTCGGCACGCGCTGACGCCCTTCGAGAAACTCCAGCAGCGCCGTCAAGGGAATGACCTGATAACCGTTATCTTTGAGATACGCCATCTGTCGATCGAAACGCCGTGCCGAGATCATCATGCCGTCGTTCCTGTCACCGAATCGGTGATAGCAGAGCACCGGAACCGTCTGCACGGCATGTGGCGAGATCCCACTACGCCCGGTTTCCCGCAAGGGGATGGCGACGATCCGGCCGGGGCGTACAGGTACATCGTCGTTCTCCTCCTCAATCAGCCAGTAACGTTTGGCATCGCCGAGAAAGGTCTTAGCCAGGGAACGCGACGTGGCGTCCTGCGAGGCTCTCACGATGAGGTAGTTATCGTTGCGTGCGATGACCTCGTTGAACGCCGGTGCGTTTCTGTTTGCCAGCCCGGAGCACGCGCCCAGCAGCACCGACAACAACGCCAGCGACAGGCGCTTCACGCATGCCCGGCGGGGCATCCTTCGCGGCGCATCCAGTCTTGTCGCCCCACCGCAAGTCATTGTCATTCCGCCTTCGATGCCTCACCGGCCGAGCGTTCTTCGATCGGCTTTCCCGCCGGCCGCTGACGCGCCACCGTTACGTCATCGCTTGTCTGGGGTTCCCGCCCACCGTCCGAGAATTGTTGCTGCAGCGATTCGCCCATCTGATTGAAACGATTGAACATACGCCCCAGTTCGTCGTTGCGCTTGCCATGAATGCGGTAACCAAAGTTGCCATGCGAAATATGCTGCATGCCGCGTTCCAGCAGACGCAACGGCACCGATAGCCGAGACACCAGCACGTAGGTCGCGATGACCACCGCGAGCAATACCAAACCCATCAGGCCCAGCATGGTGACCAGGGTCAGATTGGCGGCGTTGTTCAGCGCGGCCTTGGTCACCCCGAGCTGCACCCCGCCAACGATGCGATCCTGGTATTTGATCGGCACCTCGAAATCGAATACCTTCTCGCCGTGTCTTTCCCACTCGGAGACGATCTCATCGCCCTTGCTCGTCAAGCGCCGGGACGCCGAAGGCAACTGCCTGGGTCGACCGACATCATCCGCCTCGGTACTCGCGCGGATCACACCCTCGGGATCATAGATGGACAGATAGGCCACCTCGGCATGCTTGCGCATGCTCTGCACCACGCCATCGACCGCGATCCAGTCCTGCAACAACACCTCGTCGGCGCTTTCATCGGCGATCAGCTCGGCGATCGAATTCCCGGAATCCACCACCATCTGGGTCATCACCGCAAGCTGGCGGGTATGCACGAAGTAGATCGCCACCAGCATCACCAATGCGACGACCAACGCAAGCATGATCGTCCATTTCCATTTCAGCGGAGTGATCGCCTGTCGCGCGAGCGGGTCTTCCTGTTCGTCGAGTCCGACCTGCACGGTCTGCAACGCCTCGACCAGCTCGCGGCCAGTCTGGAAACGCTCGTCCGGTGATTTCGCCAGCAGCTTCTCGACGATCTGCCGCAAGCCGACCGGTGTTTCCGGCGACACCTCGGAGATCTTCGCCGGGTCATCCTTGGCGATCTTCATCAGCAGCGAGGTCAGCGTGTTCGCCATGAAAGGCTTGTCGCCGGTGATCATCTGATACAACACCACGCCAACCGAAAACAGATCAGAACGGCCGTCGACACCGGAACCCTCGACTTGCTCGGGCGACATGTACTGCGGCGTGCCAAGCACGGTGCCATGCTGGGTGTAGTCGTCGCCAACGGTTTCGATATGCGCGATGCCGAAATCGGTGATGCGCACGCTATTGTCTTCCAGCACGACGATGTTGCTGGGTTTGATGTCACGATGCACGACGCCTTCGCGCGCCGCGTAATCGAGCGCGCTGGCCAACTGAATGCCGATCTTGACCACATCGCGGATCGGCAGATGCCCCTGCTCGTCCATCACGTCCTGGAGCGTCTTTCCCTCCAGATATTCCATCGCGATATACGGCTGCTTGTCCACCTCGCCGACATCGAAGATAGTCACGATATTCGGATGGATCAGTTTCCCAGCCGCCTTCGCCTCGCTGAGAAAGCGATGCCGGTATTCCGCGTCGGCCGCGCGCTCGCTACGCAGCACCTTGATCGCCAGCGTCCGATTGATCTGCGGATCGAAGGCTTCATGGACAATCGCCATCGCGCCCTCACCGAGTTCGCCTGTCAACTGAAAGCGCCCGATCTGTTTCCCCGATTCAGGCTGGTCGTTGTCATTCACTGCATGCACCACGAATAAACTCTACCGTCAATGACATCGCGGAACGCAATGCCGAAAAGCACCTTGTCACAAAACACCGCCCTGAGTTATCGGAAATCGATGAATCCAGACGCCAGGGACCGGTTGGATTCAGGGATGAAGCGCGCTATCCCTTCTCTCTGGACTCGTCCGAGGAGAGATTGCGTATCTGTTCCTCATAGGCCTTCGCGAACTCGGTACCGAAAAAGTCCAGAAAATGGTCTCTTGCATCGTTTGCCAGGCGTTCGTATTCCTGACGATACAGACTCCAATACTTTGCCTCGCGACCACCCAGGCCGGAGAAAAGGCCTCCACCGGAATGCCGCCGGGAGAATATCTCTTCGAGCTTGTCCGGCTTGAACCGGTCCATCGTCTGATTGAAGATAGCACGCATACCAGCCACCATGGCCATCTCATGATCCTTTAAATCACGAAATCCCTCGGCAAAGGCCTCCCCCGCAGGCAGAAAGCCCGGCGAACGACGAAACAGCAGATGATGCAAGGCATCGTCGACACCCGCCGAAAACTTCAAGGGATTATTCGCCGCCGGCCGGATCATGGTCATATCCATGCGAAACTCGTGCTTCAAACGCGCCCGCGCCATCATGATGTCCAGCATGCCACCAACCACCTGGCGGTAGGTCTGCCCGACATTCTCCATCATCGCGATACATTCGGCGTCGGATAGACGCTCCAGCGTGGACATATCCAGCCCGGTCC
Organism: Sedimenticola sp.; assembly: GCA_026984055.1. GTDB lineage: Bacteria > Pseudomonadota > Gammaproteobacteria > Chromatiales > Chromatiaceae > JALSSX01. The sequence goes on from JALSSX010000057.1 coordinate 9,929, forward strand.
CACGCATGAAGGCATCGACAGCTGCGCGTTGCCCAGCGCCAAGGGACGCCGTGCCGGGCAACGGAGTCCGCGGCGCCGCCGGCGGCGCTTGAGGTGCCGCCGAAGTTACTTGAGGTGCCGCCGGAGGCGCTTGGGACGCGCTCGCCGGTGGGACTTGCGGCACGGCCGGCGCAACTGGAGCAACCGACTCGTCCGGCGAAAAATTCCCGCTTGGCGGAATCCGCGCCCCGCCGGGAGCAGGCGCGACAGGATTCCTCATCGGAGACGTCGTATTCCCCGACAACGACGGGACAGCCTCCACCGGTGGCGTCTCGCCAGCAGGAATCGCGGGTGGCGTCGGCACACCGGCCGACCGCGCTTCTGGGGCCGGGTCCGCCGGCGCGGGATGGGAAGCGGGCGCGCCCGTCGAAGCCTCGGGCGGCGTCGACGTACCCTGGGCTTCGGGCCAAGTCGCAGCCAGCGGATCGGAAGACCCACCGGAAACAGCGGGTTCACTTCCGAACGCCGACGGTATCAACGGCGCCCCAGGGCCCTCGTCAGCGAGACCTCCTGGACCTTCATCGGGCAACAATTCATTGATATCCCAGTCTTCCGGAATCGCTTCCGGCTTGGCCTCGGGCATCTGGAAGAACTGTTGTTCGCCACGCCGGTGATCGGCCTCGGAAGCCGCGGGAATGGCAGGAGCTTGAGGCGCCAACGGATCCACCGCCCCCCGGCTATCGCCAACGAGCGGATCCTCGGCGCGAGACGGGAAAGCCGGATCGACCATAGGATCGGCCGACTCCGGAATGATCGCGGGCTGCGCCGGCGGTTCAACTGCGGACTCCGGAAAAGCTGGCGCGGCAGATTCACCATCGAACGCCGAATCGAAGAATGTCTCCGCCGGCGCCAACGCATCGCCGATGGTCACGAGGATATCGTAGTCACCGATATGCAGCATGTCGCCATTGTTCAGCTCTACCGGATTTCCCTCTCCGAGGGGGGTATCCTCGTCACCGATAAACACGCCATTGGTCGATACATCCTGAAGAAAATACCCACCGCTCTGGTAACTGACGATAGCATGCTCGCCGGAGACCACACGCTCGGGATCCGGCAATACCCATTCGTTTCCCAAGGTTCTACCGATGGAGCCACCCCGCTTGTCGAACACGCACTGGCCATCCTGGCCAAGGCTGTCTTTCTGATGACTGATAACTTGCAGTGTTAACACAGCATCTACCCGGCGAACCGCGCCCATTCAAGATGATTACGGGAAGGTCTTGATTCTACCCCACCCTGTCCCGGCAAGTGAAGCCGATAGACAGATCTCGGTATTTCCAGAGATCTATAGCCATGACCCGTCATACATCGGACAGGCTCATCTTCGAATGCAAGAAGGCGTCAGATATCACCATTCTAACAGACCATTGAAAAATGGCGTTTTTCAATGGTCTGTGTGCGGTACAGGGGTGTACCGCCATTTTCGATGACGGCAAGTTATTGAAAATGAAGGAACCGGAAAATCGCATTTTCCGGTTCCTTCGCGAAAAAAGTCTATAGAAGGACTTTTTCAACATCCTGCTAGCAGTGTTCACCAGAACTGGGGTATCCAGGCTACTTGCCGCGCAGCCTGGATACCTCGCAGAGAAACGGCTCCATCACCGGCTCCAGCTTGCGCCGCATCAATGAGCCTATCGCCGAGGTTCCGCGCAGCATTGGGCGCAGCATGCCATAGCCAACACCGGACAACAGTCGCGCGCCGCGTAGTGTGTTTTCCATGCCCTCCAGTTTGCGTAAGGCGGCGAGTTCGGGGTCATCGCTCGACAGATGGTCCTCGGCATCCATCAACAGCTCTTCCCAAGTCAGATCGGGATCACCCTGAGGGCGAAACTCGGCAAAGTACCGCCTCACGGCCTCCAACGTCAAAGTGACGGCTTCTTGGGTCGCGGGCTTCTTCAGTGCGAGCTGTATCGTCGCCAGGCAGGCCTGCCCGGTTGGAGACATCAGCTTGTTGATGAACGCCGCCAAGCGGTTGCCATTCGTGGCCAGATCCCGCAGTTCGGATCCCAGTGCGGAGGCGTTCGGATGGGCCGCAGCCTCGATAGGAATTTCGTCCGGTAGCGCATGCAGAAAACCGATGTAGTAGGCTGGTTTTCGCGCGGCGCGCTTCCATATCTCGGCATGTACCGTCTTACTGAGCAGACCGGGCTGAAGTATCAGCTTAACCGTTTCCACCATGACCTCCACCTCGGTCTCGAATGGCAGGTGTTCGTAAAGATAGGCGGCGAGAACCGGCCCCATGCTGCCAGCGGCAATACGCGCGGTCGACAGCATGCGACGCGCGTTGTCAGCGTCCTCCATCGCCCACCACGCCCGACGAGCGAGTTCGTTGGTCATACCAGGGGCGCATACGGCCGCGACCACGGCTTCCGGTTCGCCGAGCAACAACAGCTCCTCCAGACTTTCATCACGCATCTGACCCATGCGAGTCCAGCGTTGCAGATACACGGGGTAACCGCCGGGAGAACCGAGCACATGGCCGGAGAGCAGTTCCCTCACACCGCGAATATACTGCTCCTCGCGGCAATTGGGGTTCAACTGGATATGCATTTCGCCGTCCGCCGCAAGGCCATGCACAATCAAGCGGGATTCGTCGATACGAATCGCCTGAGGTTTGTTCGCCAACAGGACGTTCAGGCGCAGCGCGTCTTCAGGGGCGAGCTGCATAGAGACAAGTCAAGGGAAGAAACGTGGCGAGCGGAATCACTCGGCTGGAGAAAAATTGGCATCCTGGGGATTGATGAAGATGAACTGCATCTCATCACTGTTGTCGAGCTTGGTGAAGTCCAGTACCGCGGAATCCAGCAACGGCACATACTCTGGCGCCATGACGACGGTGACATCGGACGATTCAACACGGATATCGTCATCGCTGGGTTCATCGAACCCCATCGCATATTCGATGGAACCATCCTCTTTCTTACGCGCCGCCAGCCGGAGCGCCATACCTTCCGTGCCGCTCTGAAGCGCGGCCACCTTGACCTGCGCCGCGGCCTCTGCTGTTAACTTGAACATCTCTGAATTCCTCTTAAGCGGATATTGCGTGCCAGGCACCTGGATGCAACGATGTGAATAGCCCCCACTCGAAGTGGAGATTCTTACGGGCAGACGCTTCCGCCCGATGCAGTATCACGCTGGTCGCGGAAACCGCCCCCCATGCGCCTGGCCTCGGATGAAAAAACATCCGACGCTTGGCTGGCTGCGGCTATATTCTATCATTACCCGCGCGACGTTTTTCCACTGAATCCGCGACGAATTTTACATATCGTTCCACCCAGTGGTTGGTGCCGACATTGCGCATGTGTGTGTAACTGGCGAGCAGATTACGATAACGAATACCGTCGTATCGACCATCGACACCGGTGCCTCTCTCCACCCGATAAGCCCAACGAGCCGGGAGCTTCAACGGTGTGATTCGGGAGTAATGGAACTCGTGCGCGCAAATCTCGCCGGCAGCATCGCCATCCACCACGGGCCAAGGAAAATCCTGAGTCTCGCGCAGGCGCACATACCCCCTCCCCTGAGGTTTTTCCTCCATCAGCGTATCCGCGGGAATCACCCCGACCATATCCCCATGTTTGCCCTTCCAGCGTATCGAGCGGGTAAGATACATCAAGCCTCCGCATTCCGCATAGACAGGAAAACCCGCCTCGACATAGCGCCGTATCTCCGAACGCATGGCCGTGTTGGTGGACAAGCCGTCAATCCTTGTCTCTGGAAAGCCACCACCGATGAACAGACCGTCGACATCGGGAAGGTGGCTGTCTCGCAGCGGACTGAACGGAACCAGTTCCGCACCACAGCGGCGAAACACCTCCAGATCACTCTGATAGTAAAAACCAAACGCATCGTCTTGGGCAATACCAATTTTCACTGGACGAGGAGCAGAAAAACAAGGCGGTCGCGTGTTCTGGGCATACTCACCCGGGTCGGGAGCGGTAGCGGCGATATCGAGTAGCGCGTCGAGATCGACTTGGGTTTCGACAACGTGGCGGATGCGCGCAATGGTATCGGCTGCGGCAGCGGATTCGTTGCTCGGCATCAGGCCAAGGTGGCGCTCGACTATCTCCAGGTCCGGGGAATTCGCCACCGCGCCGACCACCTTTACATCCGTATAGTGCTCGATGACACGTCTAAGCTTCCCCTCGTGCCGGCTACCACCGACACGATTCAGGATAACGCCCGCCAAGCGAATACCCGGCTCGAACGCTTGATAACCAAGAATGAGCGGCGCTATTCCGCGCGTCATGCCCTTGGTGCATAGCACCAGCACCACTGGCGCATCGATCATCTTGGCCAATGCCGCATTACTGTTGGAACCGTCGAGATCGAGTCCATCGTAAAGGCCTTTATTGCCTTCGATCAGCCCAATATCCGCATCCGTTTGCCTACGCTGAAACGAAGCGAGTATCTCGTCGCATGGGGTGGTGAAGAAGTCCAGATTCTCGCATCCCCGCCCCGCCGCCGCCGCCAGCCATAAGGGATCGATATAATCCGGTCCCTTCTTGTATGGCTGGACGCACAATCTACGGGCACGAAGCGCGGCGCACAATCCAATGGAAAGCGTTGTCTTTCCAGATGATTTATGCGCGGCGGAGATGAACAGATAAGGCATCGAATATGCCCGCGGAAACGACAAAGCCCAATCGAATGATTGGGCTTTGTCGTTTCCGCGGATCATTGATCAACCGTCGGCCTTCACCCCGACATGGGGATCCAGCGCCCGATCGGAAAGATCCGTAGGCAAAAACTTCAACATTCTGACGCCGATGATTACCGCCAGTATAGCCATGGAGAAACCGCCAATGCCAAGAAGCGTCTCCGGCATGGAAGGTGAATAATACAAGGCGGCGCCATGCGCCCCATCGTAAAAACCGGAAGCGATGATCGTCTTGCCGGGAAACATCTCCAATGGATAAGCCTGCCCACCAATGATAATGACATACATCGCCGCCAAGCCACCCAGGACCACCATCACGGCCGCGCCGGAAATCCAGCCCTTGGATTTACTCAGTATCGGATGAATGATGATCGCTATCGGCAAAAGCATGCCGATCGCAACCTGTCCCACCCAGAACAGTATCGTATAGATTCCCCCATCGCGTAGAATGAAAGCTTCGACACCGTGATACTTGGTGCCATACAACTTGGTCAGATGATAAGTCAGTACCAGCAATGCTACACCGGCGAGAAAGATACCAAGCACATTCTTCATTCTGAACAGCAACTTGCCACCAATCTCCCGATTGTCCTGAGCGAACGCGAAAAACAGGAACAGCATGAAAATCGCGAGTCCGAACGCAAAGGAGTAAACGATGAACAGTGGCGCTAGTATCGCCGTATCGTAGGCTTGACGCGCGACCAGGAAACCGAATATGGAGCCGGTGCCAGTGGTCAATATCAGACGCCAGATGCCACCCAGCACGCCGACCGAGAAATAATACTTTTTTGCCTTCGGCTCCATCATCGTATACAGATAAGCCGCGACAATAACGAAGAAACCATTGTACAGCAGAATATTCCAAGCGAAGATGGATTTGAAATTATAGGTCGTCATCGCGACCATCAGACGATCGACACGACCGAGATCCAGCACCAACACGAGCAAGCCACCAGCCAATAAGGAAACGGCAAGCAAACCGGACAACCTGCCCAGCGGCTTAAAGGGCCTCTTGCCGAACACCGTGCCAATGGTCGCGATATTCAGCGCGCCCGACGCGGCAACGATCAAGAATACGGCAAAGACATGCGGCATGCCCCAAACGATCTGATTATTCATGCCTGTCACCCAGTGACCTTCATGTTCCATATAGAGCGCAGCGATCAATCCAACACCGACGATGGCCGCCAACACAGCAAACACGGCCCAGTATCTCGGGCTTGGAACCGTCCACTCTCTAAAGTGAATCTTTTTCATTCAAACTACTCCCAAACCGTATCAGACGCCGGAATAACGCACGCCGGTATTCAACTGGAGATCGGCCCTGAGTTGACGAGACTTCACGGATTCCAGTGCTTTCGAGACCGCGCTGTTCTTGTCTTTCAAATCGCCGAAAGCAATTGCTTGGTGCTTGCATGCGTCTTGGCAGGCCGTGGTGGTTTCGCCACTATCAAGACGATGTACGCAAAAGTTACAACTCTCGACGCAACCCTTGCCACGCGGAGCATGTGTCGGTTTGACATCGACCTCCTCATGGATAAAGGAACGCGCCTTGTATGGGCAGGCCATCATGCAATAACGACAGCCGATACAGATATGACGGTCCACCATGACGATGCCGTCGGCGCGACGAAAGGAAGCACCCGTCGGGCAGACATCGGCACAGGGTGGCTCTTCACAATGCTGGCACATCATGGGCAGCGAGGTGATCTGTCCAGTCAGATTATCTTGCAGTTGAATCTGACGAATCCAGCGAGGCCGTTGCCGATCCCAATTCTCGGGATCCGCGCCCTCGGGCATGGTCACCATATCCAGACCATTCTCCTTCTCGCAGGCTTGAACACAATCGCCGCAACCATCGGCGCATTTACTCGTGTCGATCAGCATGCCCCAACGAACGGCATCCGTTACGGGCGTGGCCGGATCGCGCGCACTTGCATGCAGCACGACGCCGGGCGCAATCAACGTGGTCGCTACGGCCGCACCGGCCTTACCGAGAAACGAACGCCGATTCGGATCGATCGACTCGTTACTGTTACTCATATCGCTTGAACCTCTTCTCACCGTCACTTGTGGGCGGACGCCGGTGTCGGTACGGTTGCGTGGCATTGGAAGCACGGCAACGAGACACCGACGTAATCATGACAGCTATCGCAAAACTGGCCTTCCGCGTTCACCGGTACTGCCTTCCCGTCATCGCCACGCGCCACGTGGCAGTCGATGCATCCGGCAAGACTGTGTTTATTGCCGCGGATACCTTCATGCACGGTCATGTCTCGCTGATGCAAGATCAATTCCATATGGTGTCGACGCATATAGGGGGTCGGTTCGACGCACTGGGGTGGCTGAATCCCGGCCGCCTTGGACCCTGACACGAGAGCACCTACCTTGGAATCGGCCAGCGCCCGCCCACCACTGGCGATGGCAAGCACAAGACCAACGGGCAACATGACGAACCAAGCACGCCTTCTGACGGATGTGAACATCGGGACCCCCGTTTATTCGCCCAAGCCCATTTTGATATAGCCGGTAGGACAGACATCGGAACAGATATGGCAACCGATGCAACGTGTATAGTCCGTCGCGACATAACGACCAGTAGTGGCTTCATCCTTCTTGACGCGATAGACCGCGTCCTGAGGACAAAAGATCACGCAGTTGTCGCACTCGAAGCACATACCGCAACTCATGCAGCGCTTGGCTTCGTCGACGGTCTCATCCTCGGACAGCGCCATGACGCGTTCCTTGAAATGACCGAGTACCTCTTCCGCTGTCGGAACCTCTTCTTTCCGTTTGTTGCGCGGATGATACTCGAAATGCCCAAGGAATAACTCATCGTGCGGAATGATCTCTTGAAAGGAACGATCCTCGAAATTATGTATCGCATAGTGCGCGCTGGACGTGCCGCGCTGATCCCCGGCGCTTGGATCGAATGCATCTGGATCAAGCCCAGCTTCATGCAGCTTCTTCAGCAGGTCGAAGTGATGGACGTCCACCTTCGGACGCTTCTTCAGGTCTTCCTGCTTCAAATAATGATCGATGGTTTCCGTGGCAACGGATGCCTGACCGATAGCGGTAGTCAAGAGATGCGGGCGAATAATGTCGCCAGCGACGAAATGACCGGGTTTGCCGGGCACCTGGTGAAAGTTGTCGGAGTCGATCAGACCACGGCCATTGTCCAGATCCTCTAGACCAGTCATGTCTCCACCCTGTCCGATCGCGGAAACGATCAGATCGGCATCGATAATCTGCTCGGTGCCTTCAACGGGTACCGGGCGACCCCCATCCATGGTGCAGTTCGCAACCTTGAGGCCGGTGGCGCGACCGTCTTCGCCGATGATCAACTCGACGGGCATGACCTCGTCGAGGATACGCACGCCCTCGGTCAAAGCGTCATGCACCTCATGCTCGGCGGCGGTCATATTCTCTTTCGGGAACAGAGAGGTCAGGGTAACCTCGGCGCCTTCTTTTGCGGCAAGTTCCGCTGCGTCATGAGCAACGAAACCATCACGAACGACCAGCTCGGGACGATCGGTCGGGTTCTCGGTTTCAATATGACCGAGGCGACGAGCAACGGAAACCACATCGATGGAGGTATCGCCACCACCCACGCAGACAACTTTGTTGGCGGTAAACTTCATACGACCTTCATTGAAGGCTTTCAGGAAAGCCACCCCGGAGACGCAGTTTGGAACCTCGTTCCATTTCTCGACAGGGAGTCCACGGCCAGACTGACAGCCAATGGCCCATAGAATGGCGTCAAACTCTTTTTCGAGATCCTCGACACTGACATCGGTGCCAACACGCGTTTTCATGCGGGTTCCGACACCCATATCGATGATGCGTTGAATCTCAGCGGAAAGCTTATCGCGCGGGATCCGATAACCGGGAATACCGTAGCGCATCATGCCGCCAAGCTCGGCATTGTCGTCGAAAATAGTCGCGCCATGACCGAGACGACGAAGCTGGTACGCCGCTGCCATGCCGGCCGGACCGCCGCCGATGATGGCGATCTTCTTGCCGGTATCGGCGCCTGTCTCGAAGGTATAGTTATTCGCGATTGCGGTATCTCCGATGAACTGCTCCACCGCGTTGATACCAACGAAGTCATCGACCTCGTTACGGTTGCAGCCGTCCTGACAAGGCGCGGGACAAACACGCCCCATCATGGATGGGAATGGATTGGCATCCGTGGAACGCTTGAACGCGTACTCATGCCAATCGACACCCTCCGGTGGCAATTCCTGACCACGAGCGATCGCGAGATAACCTCGAATATCCTCGCCCGAAGGGCAACTGCCCTGGCAAGGAGGCGTCTTGTGAATATAGGTGGGGCATTTGAAAGTCGTATCCTGTTCGAAGATCTTCTCACCCATGCTATCCCACGAATGATCGCCGTCTTTAAAGCGGCGCCAAGTCAGGTTCGCGTTCATTTCATTGCTCGGAGTTGCCATCTTATTTCTCCCTACTGTATCTCTTGAGTAGAACCGTCATTCGCCGCTAGCGCGTCGATGACCTCAGTTTTCGAAAGTATTCGTGTCGATAATGATGATCAGGCAACGTCGTCCTCATCATCGCTATCAGCGTCTTCTTGCCCACTCAGGATCAGCGCGTTCGATACCAACTGGTGAACGCTGACAATCTGATCCATGGTCATGCCGTAGTACGGCAGAATCTTGGTGAACTGACTCTTGCAGATAGCGCATATCGCGGCCATGTGGGTCACCCCGGATTCCTGGGTGACTTCGTTCAGCGCCTGCATTCTCGGCATCGCGCCCTTCACGCGAACCTCCATCAGATCGTCGGTAAGCAATCCGCCACCGCCCCCGCAACAAAAGGTTTTCTCGTGGATGGTATCCGGGTCCATGTCGACAAAGTTGTTGCATACCGCCTTTATCACATTGCGTGGAATAACGAACTGACCGCCAGGCTTATCCCCCATGCGCGAGGCGCGAGCGACGTTACACGAATCGTGGAAGGTCAGTGTCATGTCATCGTTGAGTGATTTATCGATCTTCAACGCGCCCTTCTGGATCTCACCCCAGGTGAATTCGAGGATATGCTGCGGGATCGGATACCTCTGGTCCAGAAAATCGAATGGCCCGGCAAGCGTATTCAGGAAACTGTAAGCAACGCGCCAAGCGTGTCCGCATTCTCCAAATATGATCCGTTTTACACCCAGTTCCAACGCGGCTTTCCGGATTCGCAAGGAGATTTCGCGCATGTTCTTGTAGGAACCGATGAACATACCAAAATTCGCGGCTTCAGACGCATAGGAACTCAGCGTCCAG